>NZ_AP026708.1:2930000-3230000 GCF_026000375.1 Pseudodesulfovibrio portus | reverse complement strand
CTGCAGCACGCGCAGCAGTTTGGTCTGGATGGCGGGCGACACGTCGCCGATCTCGTCCAGCATGAGCGTGCCCCCGTTGGCGGAGACGAATATGCCCTTGCGGTCGCGGTCGGCACCCGTGAACGCACCCTTGACGTGGCCGAACAACTCGCTCTCAAGCAACTGGTCCGGGATGGCCGGGCAGTTGACCATGAGCATGGGGCCCTTGCGCCTGCCGCTGAGCCGGTGGATGGTGCGGGCCACCAGTTCCTTGCCGGTGCCCGATTCGCCCCGCACGAGTACGGTGTAGTCCGACTCGGACACGGCGGCCACGCTCTCCTTCAGGCGGCGGATGGCCAGGGAATCCCCGACCAGCTCGTTGGCCCCGCACTGGCGGGCAACCAGTTCCTGCAAACGGGAGTTCTCGCTCAACAGGGAACTGCGTTCCAGGCCGCGCTCCACCACCTGAAACAGGGCGTCCGGCTCCACCGGCTTGACCAGAAAGTCGTAGGCGCCGTCCTTGAGGGCGTCCACGGCCGTGGGCACGGTGCCGTAGGCCGTGAGTATGACGACGCTCAGGTCGGGCTTGGCCGCCCTGGCCTGGCGCAGCAGCTCCGCGCCGTCCATGCCGGGCATGTTCAGGTCGGTGAGCAGCAGGCCGTAGGACTCGCGCGCGAGTTCCCGGAGCGCATCGTCGCCGGAATTCACGGCCTTGATGCGCTCCTCGGGGAAACGTCGTCCCAGAAGACGGGCCAGCCCCACGGCAAAGTCCTTCTCATCGTCGACAAGCAAGATGCCTACCTGGCGGCTCATTCCTCACCTCCCCCCGATTGGGTTTCGTCCACGGGCAGCCGGATCTCGAACACAGCGCCGCCATGGTTTCCTACGCGGATCGCCCCGCCCATCTCCTGGACGAGCCCATAGACCACGGCCAGCCCCAGCCCGGTCCCCTCACCCACTTCCTTGGTGGAGAAGAAGGGATCGAACAGGGACTTGAGATGCTCTTCCGGCACGCCCGGGCCATTGTCAGCCACCCGGAGGACCACCATGCCCGCCTTGGCGTCGAGCTCGGCCCCCACCTCGATGCGGCCCGTTTCGGAAACCACGGCGTCCAGGGCGTTCTTGAGCAGGTTGGCGATGATCTGTTCCACGTACTGCTCGTTGGCCATGACGTCCGGCAACCCGTCGCCCACGGTCAGGAGCAGGGTCACGCCCTTCTTGTCGGCCTGCACGCGGAACACGGACATGGCGTCCGCCACCACGCCGCCCACGTCGAGCCGGGCCTGGACCGCCCGCTTGGGCCGGGCGAAATTAAGCAGATCCTGAAGGACGTTCTGCGCCTGGGTGGCGTGCTTGAGAATGATCTCGGCGTCGGGCCTGATCTCCTGGCCGGGGACCGAGGTCTTGAGCAGCTCGGCGTAGCATTTGATGACGCCGAGCGGGTTGTTCATCTCGTGGGCAAGACCGGCTGCGAGCTGGCCCACGGTGGCCAGTTTCTCGCTCTGCTGCATGGTTTCCAGCATATGCCGTTCCTGGGTCACGTCGCGAACGTAGACGACGCCCTGTCCTTCACCTGACTCGCCGCCCGCGATGGGGAAGATGCTGATGACGAAGTGGCGGTCGCCCACGTCCACCGTGTGGGACATGAGCATCCCCGACTTCTGGGCGGCCCGCACGGGAAATTCCTCGAACGAGCCGCCGGACTTGAAGAGCGCGGCGCACCCCTCGTCGGTCATGGACCCGTCCAGGGACTTGGCGAGACGGCGCGCGGCCTCGTTGGCGAGGACCACGTTGCCGCCCGCATCCATGAGCAGGAGCGGATCGCCGATACCCTCGACGATGCCCTGCAGCATGTCCTTCTGCCGCAGCAGATTGTTCAGGGCGGACAGGTTCTCCATGGCGATGCCGAGCTGCTGGCCAAGGGCGCGGAGAATGTCCTGATCCTTGACCTTGATGCGGGTTTCCGGCTCCCATTCGAGATACAGTATGCCCTCGGTGAACTCATCGGACGCGCCCACCGGTATGAAGGCACGGTTATCCTCGTAGAACGACCGGGAATCCACCAGGATCTCCTTCCAGTTCTCCGGCAACTCGGGGCGCGGCAGCCCCTCGGGGTAAGTGTAATAACCGCGCGAGGCGAACATGCAGATGAATCCGGCGGACCGGGCGTTGAAGCGCTTCACCAGCAGCGGCAGGGAGTATTTCCACATTTCGCGCCGGTTGTGGCTGCGGTTCAGGCCGTCCAACAGTTGAACGAACAGGGACACGTCCGAACGGCGCTCGTCGGCTTCCTGCTGCAACTCGCTGGTCCGGACCACGACCATCTCCTCCAGATTCTCGGAGTGCTGCCGGAGCTGCGAGTGAACGGAATGAAGATGGTCGCCAAGCTCCTCCAGCCCCTGCACGACTTCTTCGATCTCGTCTTCCTGGTTCAGCTTCTCCAAAACCCGCAATTCCGGCTCTTCGTCGAACAGGTTGCGGAACTTCGCGGTCAGCCGCCGCAGGTTGGTCATGATCAGCCGGTTGAAAAAGGCCTGTACCAGAGCGAAGAAGATGAGCATCCCGGCGCCGTACAGAGCGGCGTAACCCATCGTCGCCTCGCGGATGCGGGCCACGGCCTGCTCCACCGGGATACCGACGACAACCAGACCGTCCAGGGCGTCGCGCTCATGGCCGAATCCGTGGTCCACGCCGTACCGCTCGATGAGCACCGGCGGGGAATCGACCGGATCGCCGTGACAGGTAAGGCAGGACTGTTTGAAGATGACCGGGCGCGCCTTGACGAAATAATCCGATCCCTTCACCTGCCGGTATCCCTCCCAGTACATCATGCCGGGATTGGCCCTGAACAGGGCGAGCAGATCCTTTTCCTCGGGATTGATCTCGTAGAGCGGGTTGCGGGCGTTCTCGGCCACGCGGCGATAGTGGTATTCCGACTGAGGCAAATCCAGCCGGTCCATAATGGCGCGGGACATATATGATGAAGACATGGCCTCGATGATGAATTCGTCATCCGGCAGGGAAGCAAACATCTTCGGGCGCAGGACCTCGCGCACATAGCTCTGCACGCTCGACACCTGGGCGAACATGAGGTCCGCCTTTTCGCGCACCTGGGTGTCCAACAGGGACGAGAGATGGAAATAGAGGCTGGAGGCGAAGAAGACGCCCAACAGCAAAACGATGGTGCCAAGGCCCACAAGGAACTTGGCCTGGAGTTTTTTCGGTCCGAGATTCGCCATGTATCGCTCCGGGGACAGGGTCCCCTTTTAAGTCTTTCAGTGCCGCCCCGAGCTGCGGAAAGAAGGCCGACACTACCTCATTTTTGCCTTCGCGTACAACCCGTCCCCACTTGGAGGCCAAGGTGCAAACCCAAGGTTAGCAACTGCAAACTCAAGTTTGCAACACCTAAAGAGCGCTTTGCTGTTTAATACAATAAATACAGACTGTTGCCATAATCAACCCATTTGGCACGAGCCTTGCCTTAGCAGAAACACCTGTTCACTTAAATTAACCCACAAGGAGAGGTTAGGTATGGCAAATGTTTCCGTCGGTCGCCCCGACAATACACCCACCTGGATCATCAGTGGCATACTGCTGATCTTGGGTGCCCTCGTAGCATCGGGAGTGCTCACCGGTCTGTTGACCACATTCAAGGTTCACAAAGCCATCGAGCTCATGGAAACCATGTGCTTCGTCGGCGGCGGTCTCGGCGTTGTCACCGCACTGATTCGCCAGTCCCGAATGAACAAGCCCATGGGCAAACTGGACGTCTTCGTCCTTGAAACCATTCCGGGCATCCTGTTCATTCTGGCCCTGGCCATGGGCATCCGCTGGTTTGCGGAGCCGATGGTCAAGATCGCGAGCGACTCCCTGGCACCCGTTCTCGGTTTCGCAATCTACAAGGTTCTTAATCTTAACTACGTCGTCCTCGGCATCATCGTCGGCATCATCATCACCAACAGCTGGGGCATCCCCAAATTCGCCGCTTCCGGCGTCAAGACCGCCCGCTTCGTCCTCAAGATGGGCGTCATCCTGCTCGGTGCCCGGTACTCCTTCGCCGAACTGGCAAAGCTGGGCATGGTCTCCGTCTGGATGATCGGTTTCTTCGTCCTGGGTACCGTTTTCTTCGTCCTGTTCCTGGGCAAGATCTTCAAGCAGCCCAAGACCATGACCGGCGTCCTGTCCGCAGGCATGGGCGTGTGCGGCGTGTCCGCAACCGTCGCATGCGCCCCGGTCGTCAAGGCCAAGTGCTCCGAGATGGCCTACACCATCGGCACCATCCTGGGCTTCGGTATTCTCTGCATGTTCGCCTTCCCGACCATCGGCAAGCTTGCGGGCATGAACGCCACCCAATTCGGCGCATGGGCCGGCACCGGCATCCTGAACTCCGCTCAGGTCGCTGCCGCCTGCCTTGCCTTCAACGCCGTGGACATCAAGACCCTGAAGGTCGGCGAGATCTTCAACATCACCCGTGTCCTGTTCCTGCCCATCATCGTCCTGGTGCTCGCCACCTGGTTCGGCAAGGCATCCGGTCAGAAGCTGTCCTTCAAGGAAGTTGTCATCGACAAGTTCCCCATCTTCATCCTGGGCTTCCTGCTGCTCTTCTTCATGTCCTCCATGGGCGTTTTCTCCCCTCCGGGCCACTACAAGGGTAAGTACCTCGATTTCAGCTACAACCAGCGCACCGAGGTCACCCCTGAGGAACTGACCATCCTGCAACAGGCTCAAACCGCAGGAATTCCCGGCCTCAACGCCGATGAACAGGCTGCCTTCGACAACCTCGTCAAGCAGCATCAGATCGCCGGCAACTTTGAAGACCGCGAGAACAAGTCCGCATTCGATGCAACCGCGCGTCAGCGCATGTCCGGCCTGGAATCCATGCTCGCCCGCGCCAAGGGCGGAGAGCTGTCCATTTCCAAGGACGTGACGTCCGCCATCAAGCACGCGGTCAAGCAGGTGCACAAGAAGTCCAAGACCGTCGTCACCCTGACCGACTGCATGATCTGGTTCTTCGCATACGGCCTCATCGGTCTCGGAATGCAGATCACCCGCAAGTCCCTCGCCCAGGCCGGCGGCTGGCCTCTCGTCATGGGCGGCATCTCCGGTGTGGCCAAGGCCACCCTGTCCTTCATCGTCGTCATGTACTTCGTCAAAGACGTCGTCCTTCACTAAAGGAGAAAGAAAATGGCACAGCCTGATGTCAATTGCGAAATAGATAAGTCCGATCAGGAACAGAACGAGGAACGCGCACTGTCCGTCTTCGCATCCGAAAAGAACGAAGACCTCACCGCTCTGGGTCTGGTCCTCGTGGTAACCTTCCTGGTCCTGCTGTTCACCAAGTGGATTGCGTAACCACATAAACTCCTCTCGCCGCAACCGGAGGAGGCACCGTGCCTCCTCCGGTTGCGGCACCCATTAAAAAGAATTTCGTCATGAAGCATATCCTTCTCGCCACACACGGCACCCCCGGAGCCCGCAAGGCTGAGCGACTCGCCCGGCAATGGGCCGACGCCTACGGCGCAAAAGTCACCGTCCTGTCCATCATCAACGAGGCCTGGGGCGACATGACCTGCGACGACTGGCTCAACACGTCCACCACGCGCAACAACTTCGGCTCTTACGTAGCCGGAGAGATCGCCAAGGAGATCGATGCCGTGTGGAACCGCGTCCGGACCGATTTCGAAGGCGTCGACATCGACTTCCTCAGCAAGGGCGGCAAGCTCGAAGAGGTGCTTGCCGAAGCGGCGGAAAAGACCGGTGCCGACGTGGCGATCATGGGCACCTGGCAGAAAGTCCAGGCTCCCGGCTTCAAGGACCGTTTCGAAAACAAGCGTCTGCACCCGCAGATGCCATGCCCTCTGGTGGTGGCGCCATGACCAATGCAACTGAGACCATAGACCGTAGAGACCTCGCCCATGTGGAGGCGGAAGAACTTCCCCGCGCAAACGTTTGGATGGAGACCAACCTGGCCTGGAATCCCGATTTCTGGGATTCCCTCCGCAACATGACCCTGATGCGCCTCAACCCGCACTGGCACATGGACAAATTTTCTGACGGGACCTACCCCGTGGAAGATGTGCTTGTGGAGAGCGAATTCAACGTCGCGCCCAGGCTTTCACGCGATGGCGGCACCTTCACGGCCGCGTTCCCGGAGATCGGCCTGACCCTGTCGGCACGCTCCTGCGACAAGGGGACGAACACGGCAGTGTCTTTTGCCATCACCCCGGCCAGGGGCGCGTCCTTCACTGTCGAAGACGCCCAACGCACCATGCAGTATTGGCTACCGAGCCTGCGCGAGTACTATCGCCTCTATGAGTCCGACTCGCTCAAGCACAGGACCTGGCGTTTCTTCATGAACAAGATCCTGCTGACCATGAACCCGACCCAACGCCGGATCTGCGGCTTCATGTTCAAGCTCACCGTGCTGGAATGCCTGCTCATCCTCATCCTGGGTGTGGGCTGGTTCTACTACGGCGCATAAGGGGGCACCATGGACATCAAATTGCTCAAGAACATGTTCCGCCACTTCTTCGTGGGGCTGGGAGCCATCACCTATCTTACGCTGGGCTTCACCCTGCTCTACCAGTACATCGGCGTGGTCAACGAATGGCCCGGCGTCTTCCTGACCGTGATGCACGAGACCTCCGGCGATTGGTGGCTGAACATCGACTGGTCCTCCCCGGTCCTGCTGGGAACGTTCATGTGCACCACCTTGGCAGCCCTGATCTACGCCGGATTGAAGCGCAACGATTTCGGTGAATACCGTGAACCCGACGTCCAGAGCCAATCCGGATTCTAAAATCCTCCCGGGGTCGGACTGCCCCCCGGCCCCGGGAGGCATTTCCCATCATCCGCCCCAAGATTCGGTCTCGGGGACATCGCCTCCCGTCCCATGAGGTTGGCACTCCGGACAATATGAGTTACCGTTTTCATGGTTCCCCTATTACCCCGGAGTCGCCGCTTCCCCTCTTTATCCCCACCACCCATGCTCCGGACCGATGTGAGTTAACCATGTGGAGCGCCTTGGAAAATATCGCGCTGAGAGAGAGCCTGCCCAACCCGATCGTCGCCGGGGAATCGATTCATGGCGTCCTCATTACCGGCCAGATCAAACGGGGCCGCTACAATCTTCACCACCTCGGTCGGCGGCGCTCGAGACATTATCTTCTCAAACAATTCTACAGTCTGAACACCGACGCATTCCTGCGCTGGCAGAATGAAGCGCGATTTATCGCCATTCCTCCTCCGGACGGCTTCATATGGCCTGTTGAAGAATGGCGGGGCGGAGTCATATCCCCATTCCCTGACGGCACCTCCCTTCACGAGTGGCTGGAAAAACCGCAGCCACTGAATGACCGCATCGGCATGGCCGCGATTCTGGCCCGGCGCATTTCGCAACTGCACATATCCGGCATCCGGCATCGCAACCTTTCGCCGACCGCTGTCTGGTTGGACGGCGAGACTCTCACCCTCACGGATTTCGGCTCGGCGCATTGCGACTGGTGGGACGACTTCTGGAAGGATTCCGCCTATACCGCCACTTCACCGGAATACTGTTCGCCGGAGTCACTGCAAGACTCGAAATGCGGGCAGGCGCATGACATCTATGCCTTAGGATTGCTGCTGCATCTGCTCCTGACCGGAAGAAGCGCCTTCGGGACCTTGAAACGTTTCCTGCGACCAACCTTCCCGGGCTCGGTTCTCCCCGACACGCTGCCGAGAACCGAAGACACTCCAGCCTCCATACGAAAACTCTGCACGGCATGCCTTGCCCCCGATCCCGTTGACCGGCCCACCGCCGTCGAAGCCGAGTCCGAATTGGAGCCATTCGCCGCCAAAGGATATCCCCCCAGGGAAAACATCATCCCCCCGCCTGCGGCAACAGACCGGGCAGACAATTTGAAAACCATGGTTTTCGTCAAGGATGACGCCAGGGCAATCCCTCTGTTCGAAGAAGTCCTGTCCATCGCCCAAAAATGCCCTGCCATATTCCTGTTCGTAGGATTGATCCCGAACAATCTGCCGAGCGGACACCTGGAACGCTTCAAGGGCAACATCTTCAGAAGACTGGGGCAGGGCTTCATGCAATGCCGGACATCAGGCCTGACTTGGAGTTTGAGACTTCTCGAAAACATTGATCACGACAAAGCCCAGGATGCCTTTATCCGCCTTTACCAGCCTGATGAGGTTCTCCAATAGACGTCTCGCGCAGTCCCACGAAATTGGCACGAACTATTCGCATAGCGGCATACACCCCACACAATTTCCGACTGTATTCTGGGAATAAAAAACAGCCACCCCATGCGTTCATACGCTTGAAATGACTGTATTTTTTTCTGGCGGAGAGGGAGGGATTCGAACCCCCGGACGGCTTGCACCGCCTCTGGTTTTCAAGACCAGCGCATTAAACCGGACTCTGCCACCTCTCCGTGGGGAATTCCGCATTGTTCATGGTGAAATGCGGGAAAATGGTTGTAGAAACCCGGCACCGGATTGTCAAGGTGCAAAGGGCTGTCCAGAAATTGCTCCCAGTGTTTGACACCTTTTCCTGCTTACCGTATGAGATGAGAATAGGTATCAACGAAATCCAAAAGCAAAACGACGGGATACACCATGAAAACCCCGCAAGACGCCTTTTCAGACTATCTGACCGACCAGAATCTCAAGATGACTCCTCAGCGACGGCTCATCCTGGAAACCATGCTCAAGCAGGGGGACCATGTGTCATCCGAGGAACTCTACGCGCGCGTCAAGAAGAAAGACCCGTCCATCGGCCAGGCCACCGTGTACAGGACCCTCAAGCTGCTCAGCGACTCCGGCCTGGTCGAACCCCTGGATTTCGCCGATGGCGTCACCAGATATGAGCCGAGCTACGGCAAGGAACATCACGACCACCTCATCTGCGAACGGTGCGGAAAAAACATCGAGATCATGGACGAGACCATCGAACGCAGGCAGGAAGCCATCGCCCGGGAGCACGGTTTCACCCTGTGCAGCCACAAGATGTACCTGTACGGCGTCTGCCCCGACTGCCGGAAAAAGGGCGAAGCCTAGACTCCCTATTCCTGCAACTGGGCAAGGAATTTGGCCAGCGGCTTGATTTCGCCTTTTACCGTATGCCAGGTATAACGGTTCCCCACCTTTTCCCCTTCCGACGTGAACTGAATTCCCAGGCCCAGGGCGCCGCCCGCGCCTGAGAACCGGCTTCGTATGGTCCCCAACGCCGTGAAGTAGGTGAATTTCTTCGTGTTCGGATTCCAGATGGAAACACGCAGGACCAGCTGGTTGCCCTTCTGCATGGGCGGCAGCCCGCCCTTGGGATGGAGCACGAACATGCGCAGGCCGCCTGCGGAGATGTTGTCCACCACCAGCCGGGTGTCACGTCCATATAGTGCGGGGTTGTTCACGGTCTGCATGTCCGGCCGCGTCATCCAGAAGGAATTGACCTTGCGGCCGCTCCACACCTTGACCCTGACCGCCCCTTCTCCGGCCACCCTGCGGCGGGCGTGACGACGGCGGATAATGAACTGGTAGCGGATCGGCGTAAGCAGGGTCAATTCCTTGAGCACCACCCCGCGCCGGTCCATGTGGCTGATGTAGGAGATGAAGGAATTGATCCGCCTGCCGGAATAGGAAAAGGGCTTGGCGAAACAGATCACGCGGGAATTCTTGAGTTTCATGGTTGCGGAAGTGACGTTGACCAGCTGCATGTTCATCCGCCCGCGCACCACGCTTCTCACCCGGGCGTCGCAGATCTTCATGCCCACCCCTTCGGGCGTGTACAGACAGACGTCCAGCAGGACTCCCTTGGAGACCAGATAGTTCTCGATGATCCGATGGCTGCGGCTGGAAACGAGATTGGTCACGAGATGGCCGACGCCAAACGCCAGCATGTGCCTGTATTTCCACAGGACCATGACCGCGACCACGGGAACGGCAACCAGAACCACCTGGGAAAGATACCCCAGAATGTCCATATTCCCGCCGCCCCCAAAGGTGCGCTGCACCTGGCGCAGGTAATCCGATTGGACAGAAAATTCGATCATGGTTTCCACGCTCGCGTTCAGCAATTTGACGCCTCAGCTACCTCAGCCTAACCGTCTGCAAATTCAATACCTCTTCACGTTCACACACAATCGGACTTACCTGTTGAGCACCCCGCGCAGACTATCGGGGGAACCGCCCACGGTCACGTTGACGGGTTCGCCCTGCTTGAGCAAGGCCCGCATGGAGTCCCGCCACAACCGACAAGGTCCGCATTTGTCAAAGGTTCTCAGCATGATCTCAAGATAAACACCCCATCTCACATACAGCAACGAATCATGCCGTGCAAGCAGCCCGGCGCCTCCTGACATCAAGTCTCAACCGAAACCGCCACCGGGCATTACGACCAAAAAACGTGCTCCCTCTCGAATACAACAAACTTGACGAGACAACACATCCACGAGCTGCCATAACAATTCCGAAAAACGACTTCCCACCGAAGAACGAACATTCCTTTCTCGGAAGTTTTTCAGTATGACTCTACAGAGCGGTGATTGACAGGGGTGATTATCGGCATACTCAACTTAGGGAGACAAGAGGATGAAATCGATCTCACGGGAGATTTTCAGAACGTATGATATCCGGGGCATCGTGGACAAGGATTTCGACGAAGAATGGGTCGAGAGACTCGGCAAGGCGTGCGGGGCCTATTTCCTGAATGCAGGCTCGAAAACCGCCGTTGTCGGCCATGACTGCCGCCAGACGTCGCCCGCCTATTCCAAGGCGTTGGCCGCCGGCCTGAACAGCGTCGGCGTGGATGTCATCGCCATCGGCCAGGTTTCCTCCCCGGCTTTCTATTATGCGGTCACCACCCTGAAGCAGACCGCGGGCGTCATGATCACTGCCAGCCACAACCCTGCGGAATACAACGGCTTCAAGGTCTGGTCCGGCAAGTCCACCATCCACTCCGACGAAATCCAGGACGTGTACGCCATCATGGAAAAAGGCGACTTCCCCGAAGGGACCGGCACAGTCACGAATAAGGACGTCATCCCCGCCTACATCAAGGAACTCTCTGCGGACGTGACCCTGGCCAAGCCCGTCAAGGTGGTTGTGGACGGCGGCAACGGCACGGGCGGCACCCTGACCGCCGATGCGCTGGAAGCGGCAGGGGCGGAAGTCATCCGCCTGTTCTGCGAGCCGGACGGCACCTTCCCCAATCACCACCCGGACCCCGTGATCGAAAAGAACATGACCCAGCTCCGCGACAAGGTGCTCGCTGAAAAGGCGGACCTCGGCATCGGCCTGGACGGCGACGGCGACCGCATCGGCGTGATCACGGAAAAAGGCGGCCTCATGTTCGGCGACCAGTTGGTGGCCATCTACGCCCGGGACATCCTCAAGGCCTTTCCCGGCGCGTCGATCATCGGCGAGGTCAAGTGCTCGCACCTCATGTACGACGACATCCGCAAACACGGCGGGGACGCGGTCATGTGGAAAACCGGCCACTCGCTGATCAAGGCCCGCATGCGCGAGATAGACGCCAAGTTCGCGGGCGAGATGTCCGGCCACATGTTCTTTGCCGACCGCTACTACGGCTTTGACGATGCCACTTACGCCGCCCTGCGCATCGTGGAAATCGTAAGCAAATCCGATAAGCCCATGAGCGCACTGCTCAACTGGCCCAAGACCTACTCCACCCCGGAAATCCGTGTGGACTGCCCGGAATCTCGCAAGACCGAGGTGGTGGGCAAAGCCGTCGAATACTTCAGCTCCAAATTCGAAGCCATCGACATCGACGGCGTGCGCGCAGTCTTCCCTGACGGCTGGGGGTTGTGCCGAGCCTCCAATACCCAGCCCGTTCTGGTTCTCCGCTTCGAGGCCGAAACCCCGGAAAGGCTGGAAGAAATCAAGACCATGTTCGAGGACAAGCTCAAGGAATGGATTTAACAAAAGATACAGTCAAATAGGCATTGAATGAGAGGACGTCCGTCACAGGGCGTCCTCTCATGTTTTCTGAACGGGACTATGCCCACAAAGATTCTAACCATCTAGGAAAGGTCCTTGATTTATGCCATAGGGACAACCATGACGCCGAGCTTCATCAAAATCCTTCTTCGCAACAATCTTGTCGTTGCGGCAATACTCTTCATTCTGCTGGGCACCCTTTTTGCCGGCCTCACCTACCAGGACCATCTGGCCAACGTCGAATTGTTCGAGAAACGCCATATTGCGGACCACCGCAACGCGCTGACCGAAAAGGTCACATGGTGCGCCCAATTCGTGGAGACTGAACGGGTCCAAGGAAAGAAACGGCTCGAGACACAACTCCGGAACATGGTCGGAGAAGCGGCGAAGATCATCACTTCGATCACCAGGTCCGGCATTCCGCGCTCGTCCCGGGAATTCACCCTGGAAATCGCACGGGAAGCCCTGCGTCCCATCCGCTTTCTCAATGGGCGGGGATACTTCTTCATGCTGGACCTCACCGGGGAAAACATCCTGTCTGCCGTGCACCCGGAAATGGAAGGGAAAAACATGCTCGAGGCCGCCGACTCCCGCGGCGGCTTCGTGGTCCGTGACATTCTTCGAATCGCCACCGAAAACGGCGAGGGGTTTTACGAATATCAATGGACCAAGCCCGGGGTTTCCGGCAATAACCACCGCAAACTATCATACGTGAAATACATACCCGAACTGGATGTGGTCGTCGGCACCGGGGATTACCTCGAAGACTACGAGTTGGATCTTCAGCAGCATATACTGACGGCGCTGGAGAATGTCGGCAGCGATGCCGATCAGTACCTGTTTGCGGGCACGTTCGACGGCGTTTCCCTCCTTGGGCCCGCCACGGGCAGAAACATGCTCCATGTCAGGGACGTCGACGGCGTCGAAGTGGTCAAAGAACTCATCCATGCCGCACGGGACGGCGGCGCATTCGTCGCCTACACTCTCCCCGCAGAAAACGGCGGGCACAGTCCACACAGGGAGCTCGGCTACGCCATCGCCCTGCATGACTGGGGCTGGTACATCGGCGCGGGCACGAGCCTCGAACACCTCGACAGGGAACTGCTTCTGGCAAAGGCACACCTGGAGCAGCGTTTCCTGAAATACACCGCCACAGCGCTGCTCATAGTCCTCATCATCACAGCCTGCACCTACTCCATCACGCGCAGGGTCGTCATCAAGGTCAAGGACAACATCGACGGCCTGAGCGATTCATTCGAAAAAGCCACACGCATCGGAGCGACTCTCTCATCCACCGATGCCACCTATGGGGAATTCCAGAGGGTCAAGGATTCCGCAAACAGGATGATCCTGTTCCAGCAAAAGGCCCGGCACCTGGAAAAGGTTCTTCTGGAAATCAATCAGCACTCCCAGACCTCCAACACGCTGGCCGAACTGCTCGCCTCCATCCACAAGATCATGTTGAGAGAGCTCGGAGCCGACAATTTCTTCGTCGCCCTGGTCGATGAAGAGGAGGACACCCTCGTCTACCAATATTGCGAAGACTCCACCATGTCCGTCTGCCCGACGATCGAGAACATCAACGATCCTCGACAAAAAAGGTTGAGCCTGTACCCCCTCAGGCAAGACAGACAGGTCTTGCTCTCCAAGGCGGAAATCCAACGCCTGCTTGAGAACGGGACCGTGGTCATGCACGGGGTCATTCCGGAGACCTGGCTCGGGGTGCCGCTCCGGGTCAGGGGGGAAATCAAGGGCGTCATGGTCATTCAGGACTATGACAAACCCAACTCATACAGCCGGATGGACCAGCAGCTTATCGCGGCCTGCTCGGATCAGATCGCGCTGGGAATAGAGCGGAAACGGGCCGAGGAAGCACTGGCCCAGTCCAAGAACGATTTCGAGAGCATCTTCAACAACTCCCAGGTTGGCATCATGCTGCTGCGCGGGGGACGCCAGCTCTACAGGGGCAATCAGCGGCTGGCCGACATTCTCGGATACGAATCGCCGGACGACATGAAAAGCATTTCCATGCGCGACCTGCACCTGAGCGATTCCCGGTTCCTCGAATTCGGCGAAAAATACTACTACAAGCTCACTCGGGAAGACCAAATCCAGGTGGAATACCAACTCGCCCGAAAGGACGGGACCCCGGTCTGGTGTTCACTTGGCGGCAAGGCGCTCAATCCGGCGAACCTGGACGAAGGCGTGGTCTGGGTCATTGACGACATCGGCCCGAGAAAGGCCATGGAAGAGGAATTGAAAAACGTCGCCGAAGCGGCAAACGCCGCCAACCGGGCCAAATCCGAGTTTCTCGCCAACATGAGCCACGAAATCCGGACGCCCATGAACGGCGTGCTCGGCATGCTGCAACTCATGCAGACCACCGAATTGAACCAGGAACAGAAAGAATACACGGACGCGGCCATCCGGTCCTCCAAGCGGCTGACCCAGCTCCTCACCGACATCCTCGACCTGTCACGGGTGGAAGCCGGAAAATTGAGCATCGCCGCAGAACCGTTCAACCTGCCGGAAACCCTCAGGCAATCCATCGAACTCTTCACCCCCACCGCCCGGCAGGCGGGCCTCGACCTGAAACTGGAACCGGACCCGGAATTGCCGGAGTTCGTCACGGGCGACCCATACAGACTGCAGCAGATCCTGGCCAACCTCATCGGCAATGCGCTGAAATTCACCCGGGAGGGCTCCGTCACGGTCGAAGCCGTCCCGTCTCCCAAGGGGGCCATCAATCGGACCACGGTCCTGTTCTCCATAGCGGACACGGGCATCGGCATCGCCCAAGACCAGATCGAGGCGCTCTTCTCGCCTTTCATGCAACTGGACGACGGAATCGGTCGGAACTTCCAGGGAGCGGGCCTCGGGCTTTCCATCTGCAAACGGCTCATCGACCTCATGGGCGGCCACATCGATATCCAAAGCGAACCCGGCAAGGGAACCACCGTCTTCTTCAGCATCGGCTTCAAGCCTGCGGAAACGCCCCCCTCCGAGCAGACCGCCGACACCGAACCACACGACGCTGTCCCCGCCCTCAAGGTCCTGCTCGCCGAGGACGACCGCGTCAGCGCCATCTCCGCACAGCGCCTCATGGAAAAGCTGGGCTGCACAGTGGTCGCGGTCCCGGACGGCATCCAGGCGCTCGACACTCTCAAACAGCAGAAGTTCGATGCCGTGTTAATGGATGTCCAGATGCCCGGAATGGACGGCACCGAGGCAACGCGGGCGATCCGCTCCGGCGAAGCCGGACCGGATAACCGGGACATTCCCATCGTGGCCCTCACCGCCTACGCCATGGCCGGGGACAAAGCGCAATTCATTGAGGCAGGCATGACCGACTACCTGGCCAAGCCTCTGGATATCGGCGAACTTGAAGCAATGCTCAAAAAGATATCCCGGACAACGTAGCGCATCAGGCTGCACTCTCGTTCAACAAAAAAGGCGCGCCCCGAAAGGGACGCGCCTTGTGGGAGAGACCGTTGTCTCGAATTGTTAGAGGAACTTTCTCCGCAGGCCGACCAGGCCGACCAGGCCGGAACCGAGAAGCCAGATGGCGCCGGGGATGGGGGTGGGGGAGAAGGTCAGGTTGTCCATCGTCACCACACTGTACATGGGGCTCAGGTTGAAAGTCAGCTTTGTTACGCCTTCGAAATCCGCCACGGTCAGGAAGCCGGGAAGCGAAGCCACCAGATTGGTCATGAGGCCATCGACCATACTCGTGGCGGTATAGGACGCGCCCGCGTCATTGGAGAGGGTCGTATTCCACATGGACAGATAGAATTGGGTGACGTCCACCGCACTGGAAAAAATGATTGAAGCGCTGGCCGGTGCCTGGTAGCCGACGGTCAACAGCAGCTTGTTCGGATCGTTGCCGTTGTCCCGAGCGATGATCCAGTTCTCAAAGGTCACGTCACCGATGGTGAACGTGGTGCTGTTGATCCAGGTGGGCGTCTCCTGAAAGGTGATGGTCGTGGTAGCGGCGCTGGCCACTCCGGCGGAAAGAACAAGGACGAAAACAGCCAGGGTTGCGAAAAGTTTCTTCATGGTCATCTCCCTTGAAATTGCGAATTTAACCAGTTTATGCAAAACGCATTCCATTCGACAAATAAAAGCTAATTCCAACAATAAAACAACAACTTACATTCACATGACGTAACGTCGTACAACTCCGGTATCGATTTTTCCGATTTTACCGGACTCCTGCATCCGGCCACAGAGGACAATGAACTCGGCAGCCCACCCCTTGACCCTTGAGGATTCCAAAGCGGCCATGTCGTGTTCGACCAAATGGCGGCCAGAAGCGAAGCCGAGCCTGCGAATAAAGAAATGGACTTACGATTTGTACCGTAAGCAAATGATTTTGACAAAAAATGATAGATTTGAACTCTCGAACGAGCTTAACACCCGTTACACGCTTAGCAGGCGTACAGGGGATTCCAAGCGAATCAAAAAGATCAATAATTACAAACCATTGTTGAGTCTAGTCGGATTTATTGGAAGGCTAATTTAACCTTTGTTCCCCCTAAAAGGGGGCACAAAGGGGGGCACAAAATTCTAACACCCTACTCTAGAGATACTCTCTATTGCGGTTGAACATCCTGCCGACCAATACTAAAATAAGCGAACCCGGCCTGTCCCATACGCTCTGGCTGGTACAGGTTGCGCCCGTCAAAAATCAACGGCGCGTTGAGAGCACTCTTGATGGCCTCAAAATCAGGATTGCGGAACTGATTCCAATCCGTAACCACAGCCAAAGCATCAGCCCCTTCCAGCACGCTATTCTGGTCGTCCATGATTTCCAGCCCCTCAATATGGCCGACCTCATCACGCGCACGATCATTAGCGACCGGGTCAAAGGCTCGCACCGACATTCCTTGTGCGGTGAGATCTTTGATAATCTCGATGGCTGACGCCTCGCGAATATCATCGGTATTGGCCTTGAATGCGATACCCCATAAGGCCAAGGTCTTGCCCTTCACACCGCCTTGCGGTTCATAGTACTCCAAAATCTTGTTGGCCAGGATATGCTTCTGAGCATTGTTGACCTCGTCCACGGACTTGATGAGCTTGGCTTCATAGCCATTCTCTGCCGCCGTACCGATGAGTGCCTTCACGTCCTTAGGAAAGCAGGACCCGCCGTAACCTACGCCTGGATAGATGAAACTATAGCCGATACGGCTATCCGAACCGATCCCTGCACGCACCTCAGTGACGTTGGCCCCAACCCGTTCACAAATACTAGCGACCTCGTTGATGAAAGATATCTTCGTCGCCAACATGCAGTTGGCAGCATACTTGGTCATCTCGGCAGAACGCACGCCCATGACGATAAGCTTCTCACGACTGCGGGCAAAAGGCGCATACAGTGTACCGATAACCTTGGCGGAATTGTTGTCTTCAGTACCCACGATTACACGATCGGGCTTCATAAAGTCATTAACCGCGTCGCCTTCTTTCAGGAACTCCGGGTTTGAAACGACATCAAATGGAATATCCTCACCACGCTTGGCAAGCTCCTCGGAAATAATACCGCGCACGCGATCAGCAGTTCCCACCGGCACTGTCGATTTATCGACCACGATTTTTGAAGCGGTCATCTTCTGGCCGACTTCACGGGCCACTGCATCCACGTACCGCAAGTCACAAGAGCCGTTCGCACCACAAGGCGTTCCTACGGTGATGAACACCACTTCACAAGCATCCAACCCTTCGCCGAGATCGGTAGTGAAGTGAAGACGGCTCTGCTGGGTATTGCGCTTGACCAAGTCTTCCAGGCTAGGCTCAAAAATATGCACTTTTCCCGACTTGAGCGTCTCCACAACCTTTGGGTTGACGTCCACGCAATAAATCGTGTTGCCCATTTCTGCGAAACAGGCAGCGGAAACCAAGCCGACATAACCGGTGCCAACGATGCATACGTTCATGGTACCACCTCCATATTAACATTCAGTGTGATGCAGAGTCAGATACCCCCGGCAAAGCCGGGGGCTTGAATTCGTGAGCCGCTCGAAGCGGCTTTAAGAACCGCCTAAAGGCGGAAAGACTTGTTCTCACCTCTGCGCCTGTACAATTGCCGCACCGACCATTTCGGCATGCGAAAACCAAGGGAATACAGCATCGATACAGGCGCTTATTGAGGGGCTTACGCCAAGAAAGACTCCCGCATAATTCGAACTCTTATGGTCCCCCGGCAGAGCCGGGGGATTTCTCATTGGATTAACAACTCTCACCCAACTCAAAAGGGAGATGATAGTCTTAGTTATGCTCATCCAAAGATAAACCGCGCAGAAGGTACGATTCGCACGGCCACATTACGCACAATTATAGGCAAGACGACGCCAACGACGGCGAGAATGGTGAAATACATGAAAAACCACCCACCATGCCATGGAACAAGCTGAAAAAGAAAACCCTTTGCAAGCCCGATCGATATAGTATTCATCAAATAAATGGGGAAGGAATACATACCAATATATTCCACGTACGACCGCAGGGGAAAATGAAGTCGGCCTACAAGAAGGCATGGAAACAGGGCTAGGGCAGAAACGAAGAATGAACGCTCCATATCTCCGAAATACACCGCGACAGCAAACAGCAAGTATACGTAGATCTTGCCTCGATCCAATATATTAATAAACGTATTGAT
Organism: Pseudodesulfovibrio portus; assembly: GCF_026000375.1. Lineage (NCBI taxonomy): Bacteria > Pseudomonadati > Thermodesulfobacteriota > Desulfovibrionia > Desulfovibrionales > Desulfovibrionaceae > Pseudodesulfovibrio > Pseudodesulfovibrio portus. The sequence goes on along the minus strand of NZ_AP026708.1, from coordinate 3,211,411 downwards.
CTCTTTTGCTACTATCCAGCCGAAGACAAAAAAGAAGAAGAACCTGAAATAGTAATCAAGAGCGAAAATTTTCAAATTAAAATCAAAGAGCTGAAAGACGACACCAACAAACAGAATCAGATATCGACTCAAGCCGAACTTTACGGCAAGTGGTGTCGACAAATAATACAAAAATAATACATAGATAAACCACAAGTAGTCTGAATAGGAACCAATCGGATACAGCAATACACCCACAAGTTCCAGCCCCCCCGATGGAACGTTATCAACATGTATGTAGTGTGACGCAACCACTTTTCCCAAGAAAATTAAACAAAGGAAAAAGAAATATGGTGGCAGCAGCCTGATGCACTTTTTTTTGTAAAAAGTGGCTATCGAATTAGAGGAAAAATCGTCGCCCAACGAATAATGGAAAGTGATTCCACACAGAAACATAAAGACTGACATGTGGAACATGTATATGTGATTCTTGAGGATGGTATACCATTCATGCCCGGAAGGGGGATGGCCGGAAACGATATGACCTATCACGACCAAAATTATCGCCACCCCTTTGGCAGCATCTACCTCTGATATCCTCCCACTCATTGACATCAACTCTTCATAATTTAAACAGGTTAGTTCGGCACACTTCGCCATATACATCAAGAGTCTTCGAGGCGATATCATCCCAACTGTACTCTGACAGAACGAAATCACGACCGAATTTTCCTGTATCAGCAAGATTCCCGGCGTGGATCAATGAATTCAATTTATCAGACAGATCAGCGACATCCCCCTGTCGAAAAACATAGCCAATCCGCCCTTCCTGGCCGGAGTAAACCTCCAGGCACTCCGGAATGTCGCTCGACAACGTCGGGCAGCCATAGCTCATGGCTTCAAGCATGGCGATAGGCATGCCTTCCAAATCTGAAGGGATGCAGAAAAACTTGGCGTTAGAAAAGGCTTCGTCTTTATCCATATCGAAAAGCGGGCCGGTAAAAACGATCCTTTCGTCATCTCCGGCAAGTTTTTTAAGCGTACCAAGATACCCCCCGCTCAAACTGTCTTCACCAACAATAGCAAGTTTCAGGTCGGTATCAAGGTTTCGGAACGCCTCGACGAGATAATGAATGCCCTTTTCCGGGACCAAGCGTCCCAGTGACAAAACAAAACGGCCGGGCTCCAACCCGAATCTCGTCAACCGTTCCAGCGGTCTTGATGTCGGCCGATCAATACCGTTAGGTATATATACAACCTGCTTCCCGTATCTCGAAGCGTAGTGCTCTCTCAACACTTTCGACACTACAATGGTTTTCGACGGACAATTGGCCGAAGTCCATGCACCTGCCTTGAGCACCAGGCTCGCTATGCCGCCCCATTTGGCTCTGAGGTGGTCAAGGCCATGCACGGTCACGACCGTGGCCACGCCTGTCAGCCGAGGCATCCACGACAGCAAAGAAGGACCGGTCGCATGAATATGGACGACGTCGTACCCCAAAAGCACCGATGGCATTGTGGCGGCAGTATGGGTTATCGCCTCCAGGTGTTTGCTATAAACAGCCGGACGATTCTTCAAGTGGATACCGGCGAAGTCACTGCCAAGGTCATTGTACTTTGACCGGCAAAAGACAGTAACGTCATGCCCGTGCGCGACCATCCGGGTGGATAACTCCTGCACATGGCGCTCGATTCCGCCTGAGCACTCCCCTCCGATGCTGCGAAGACCAAGGACTGCTATACGCATACTAGTCGAAGCACCAGTCAATTTCTTTCCCCAGAAGGGTTTTGATCTTGTTTTTCACCACCCACTTGGCAGGGGTTGCAAGATCTTTTTTCATTGCAGGAGCCGCACTCCCCACCATCCAGCATTGCTTGTCACATTTGCCGACCTTGCTCCTGACCGCTTGCGCCTCAGGACTGTTCCAAATTTCATCGAAACTCTTTTCCCTGATGTTCCCCATGCTTTCTTCCATCCCGTTGCAAGGTCGAATCTCGCCAAATGGATCCATGAAGAACAAATCAGAGCCGACCTCACAGGGAAGAAGGCGGGCATTGCCACGGACGTAGTTTGCCAACCCATAGTTAAAATAAGCCCTGAACCAATTCTTCGGGCGGTTGGTCTTCAGCAGCCGCTTGGCGACGGTCTTGAACTGGTCTGATATCATTTCAATATCTTCAAATGAATTATCGAACTTATGGAAGTAATAGGTGTTGTGCATCGCCGCAGTCGCGAACTCCATCCCCATGGCTTCAGCGAGCTCATAGAGCTCAACCATATCTTTCGCATTCCTGTCGGAAACAGTGGTCCCGAAGCCGATGTCTGCAAGCCCCATCTGTCTCAGCCCCAACAATGAACGGAGTCCATGGTCGAATCCATCCTTGAGTCCCCGGAGATCGTCATTCACGGCGGGCAGGCCTTCAATACTGATACGAACGCCCATTCTGGGGAAAAACCGCTCGGCGGCAGCGAGTATTTTATCTGTGTAGTATCCGTTAGTACTTACAACCAAACGATCCGTCTTTGTGAGAACGACTTCGATTATATCCTCAATGTCAGACCGCAAAAACGGTTCGCCGCCTGTAACATTAGCAAACCTGAAACCTCCAGGCAGCTTCTCGAGATCGGCAGGAGACACCTCTTCACTGTTCTTGGTTGGGAATTGCCACGTATTACACATGTGGCACTTGGCATTACATTTATATGTTACCGCCAACAATGCTTCGGGTGGCATTTGCATCTGAAACTCCTTTTTCCGCCTGATTCAATACTGAAGTCTTATACAGAATTCCCATAATAAAGTAGGACACACCCATCGTGGAGATATTCCCAACGTGATTGGTGGATACCATTACAACACAATGGAAAATAAAGACAATGTAAAAAGTTAGAAGGAATTTATCCGTTGATAATCTTCGCATATCACGAACAAATGCTCCACAGACCCGGAAGACATACATCAAGTAAAAAAACAGCCCGACAAAGCCTGTTTCAACCAGAATTCGGATATAGTCGTTGTGCGGAGGCAAATTACCCCATTTCGTCTTGGTCCTTACCAGCTCAGTCGAGCTTCCCAGACCAAACCCTAAAAGGGGACTCTTATCAAGAACAATATTCATGAGTTCTTTGGTCACTGAAACCCTGAAATCCACACTGTTGACCTGCCCTGGACGTTTGTCGATGATATCGGTCATTCCTTCAACAATAACTGACCCCAAAGCAAGGCCGACAAGGACAACCATCAATACGGCATACTTTCTCAGTGCCTTGCTGAAAGACGCCCAAACCAGAATTGCAAATCCGAGGGCGAACAAGACAGAACGCGAATAGGTCAAGACAATCGCCCCACCCACCGACACCATGTACACGAAAAAGAAAAACACTCGATGCTTGTTGAGTATCAAGAGGGCGATAACAATGAACAAAACGGCCAGGAAAAAGGCATACTGATTCGGATGGAAGAAGGTCGACAGCATCCTGAAGTAGCTTTGTCCCCAATAATTGGAAAACAAATTGGCTGAGCCGGAAAAGTACTGGTAATATCCGTACGCAACTATGGGAAGGGAAAACGCAGCGAACAGCTTTAGGACCTTAAAAGCATGATCGTAGGATCGAACTATGTTGTACCCCACAACGTACAATAACAACGTTGTTGCAACCTTAAGAAAAGTCAACAAGAACAACTGTAAATCCGTTGCGTTGTAAATGGACAAGGTGGAACTGAATAAAAACAGAAAGTAAAGGCCGATGGGGAACACGAAGAGCTTTCCACCGGGCTTGATCAGTTGATAACAACTGAATAGAAAAACGAACGAGCTGAAAAAGAACGACAAATAGCGGGAAACACCCCAGCCATAAAGGGAGTATATGGGTCCTTCAAGTGCGAGGCGGAAAAACAGCACTAAAAGAAATAAATATATTTCTTTATTGTTCATTCTCATATTGCTTCTTGATCTTGACACGGACTGCAGGAACACCCGCTACGACCTCACCCTTGATGGTGTCGGACATAACCACTGCGTTGGCGGCAACGGTTGTCCCTTCACGCAATATCAGGGGAGGTTTCCTGCAAAGGATTTTCGCCCCTGCCCCGATATTCACATTGTCCTCTACTATTATTCTTACTGGTAGCCCATCAGGCCCGTCATGCCCTCCACCGAGGACAACATGATTATAAATATTGCAGTTCTGACCGATGCTTGATCCCGGATGAAAGATCACTCCCAAGCCATGATGCCACAACCGGGTATTGCTGCCTATCGCAACTTGAGGAGGTAAAACGCACCCAAAGATCAAAAAAATGAACCCTTTGATCAATTGGGGGATCAATGGGACTTTGTACGTATACAGTCGATGTTGTACTTTATGCAGGAATAACAGCACCGATCATCTCACACTGTTGAATATGTCCATGACGTGGCTTATATGCGATTCACTCGAATGAAGTTCGTGTACTCTTTTCGAGGCATTTATCCCCATCGTCCTCACAGCATCAGCATTGTCGCTTGCCCAAGACATCTTTTCAGCCAAATCGGCGACATCATCAGGATTGTAAAAAAGGCCTGTCACGCCCTCCTCAACCAAATCAGTAAAACAACCATGCCTCGGCACAACGACCATTTTCGACCGCAATGCAGCCTCAAGCAACACATTTGGCTGGTTGTCATACCACACTGACGGTATCACCACGAACGAAGCTTTTGCATACAGCTCATTCAATTCTTCACCTGAAGCAAAATCCTTGAATGTCGCAATTGATCCATAGTCACGCTTCAAATCGATTTCATAGTCCGTTTTTCCCGTATACCCGACAAGACACAGGGGAAGCGTACCACTTTCGCAGCCAGCATATGCTTCAAGCAGCTGATGCACACCCTTCTCCTGCACAAATCTGCCGACAAAAAGAATGCGGTCCGGCGAATCTGAGTTGGCAGGCTCGTCTGCCAAGCTTTCGATCATTGTCGGCACATGATGACATTTTTCGGCAGGGAAACCGCATTCGATATATTTCTCCATGGTGAACAAAGACGGAAAAACGAAAGCGGATATCCGGCGCCGATGCCGAAGTAGCAGGTTGAAGTAATACGCAAAGACTTTTACCGAGCTTGCCGCCAGGGACCCTTTGACACACCTGTTCGCGATGCATCTATGGTAACCACGCTCTATACATTCTTCGCAGATTTTTCCATCTGCATACAGATGGGCCTGCGGACATATCGAACCGAAATCCGAGATTCTCACCACGCAGGGGACATCATTATTAATGAAGGAATCAATAACCGCTGGCGATATTTTGTTTAGATAATGAAGCACATACGCGACGTCAGGCTTTTGTTCTTCAACAAAATGTCGTGTTTTTTTGTACACTTCATACGAATAGAAATGCCTTGTGATCGACTTGACTAGCGTCGCGATGGATTTGTCATCGGGATTAAAGTAGGCATCGCCGCTCTTGGAAACGGATGAGAAAAAATAATCCTCGTATTCACACTTCTCATTCTCGGGGCTGTGTACCGAAATCGGCATCACGGAATTACCGCGCTCTTCAGCCAGAGCCTTGAATTTGAACAGGTACTTCTCCGGACCGCCACTTATGAAGTAGCGGTGGTTGCACAATGCGATTTTCATCGTTTAACCCAAGCCGTATTCCGAAAGGAGTTGTTTCAAATGGTGCCCATTCATCATGGAGTTATCCACGACTTGCGGGATTCTCTCTTCCAGATGCGCAACTATTTTTTTCTTATTATCCCACGCATTATCAAACGCCGCAGTCAGGGTCTCTTTTTCCATCTTGCTGATATTGTAAATCCATTCCTTTGCGCCAACCATTTCACCAAGTATTCCCCAGGTTCTATGATCATCCTCATAGGTCAAAGAAAGGAATGGCGTCAGGACCGAAGCCGCCCCGATGCAAGAGTGGGTTCTTTCGCCCGTAAAAAAGGCACAATGCAACTGCATGGATTTAAGCGTGCTGACACTTAAATCATCCTCAATAGCGACCATTTGATCTTTATGTTTGCACGCCTCAAGCACCCTCCTGGCCATCACACGATCATCGTGGAATTCCTTGGGGCCTATCGAATGAGGGAAAAACGCGATCTTTGCACCACACTTCTCAACGATATAATCGAAATACTGAGCGTAAATACTCACTCGGGCAGCCATCTTTTCAGACTCGTCGGCTATGGACTTAAGACACCCGTGAAAGACGTCTGTCTTGTTGACAAGCGTCGCACCGACGATCACATCCTTGTCCACGTCCAAGCCATGCTTTTCCAATACGGTACGACCAACGCTGGCATCGTCGGGGGAAACCAGAAAAGCCTTATCCGCAGTGAGATGGATGTTCGCATTCCGGATCTCCAGCTTGTCTCTCACGATACTGTAGCTTAACGCTTCACGGGTCGTAGCCAAGTTGACTCGTTCCAGCCCCATCTTGAATGCAGCTTTTGCCAAGGGACGTTCGTAGACAAAGGATTTCAAACTCGTTCCGTATACGACAACAGGAACGTTGATAAAATTGCAAAAAAGAATCAGTGCATTGTGCATAATAGCGTACGCATTATCATGAGCACAGATCACACAATCAACCTCATCGTACGCCTGAAAGAGCTTACTTTTGAAAAATTTGGAAGGCAGACCTTTGTCAATCTTCCGCATGATCAGATACAGCAGGTGCTTCGGGATCTGGCCCAACAAATGCTTAATCTTAACCCACTTCGTCGTACGTGCATATGGGATAAGAGTATCTGTTATAACTTCTACTGGATTACCATATATCTTTTGATCGTAATCAGGAGACGTGGAATATAGATAGAGCTTCTCTACTTCAATATCCCCAAATGTTCTTAAAATACCACGAAGAATAGCCTCTTCACCTTTGTTGTGTGCAGGAATATTCTCTGGAATTAGAACCTTCATACTTCCTCCTGTGCTGCTTTCGCACTCCGAACAATTGAATAGATAGAAACAGAGCTTGCTATTATGAAATTCAAGAAAAATGCTATGGAAATAGCGCTGGCTGCGCCGTCAATGCCATATCTGGGCGTCAGTGCCTGCAAAAGGACCACTGCGGTGCCGAGTTTAATTATTTCCAGTAAAAACCGCAACCGTGGTTGATTCAAAGCATAGAACAAATATTGAAATGGCAAATAGGCAACCTGAAAACACCAACCTATGGTGAGAATTTTTATCGCAGAAATGCTGCTGATATAAATGTCGCCAAAACCGATTTCGACAACGAACGGACAAACAAAATAGAAACCGATCAAGCCAACCAATATCAACATGATCGGCGCAAAAGCCTCTTTCAAATATTTCCGGAATGCCTGCATCGATTGCACAGCGAGCATGGACTTGGGCAAAAAGATACCGCTGACCGAGCCTGTAAACAAAGAAAAGACGAGGGCAATCTGAGCTGCAACCGCGTACTGTCCCAACTCTTCCAAGCCGACTATACGCCCTATCAACAGGACATCCACTCGTTGATAAACATAGTAAAGCAACGTGACGCCAAAAACCCACTTGCTCAAAGCCAAAACTTCGCGGAAGGAACTGCCAGAGGCCTTGCCGCTCCCGACACCAATTTTTCGCTGCAAATAGTAGGCACTCACCACCATGGATACTAAGGCTCCGGCCAGGTAGATGACCACTATGCTCAGCAGAGAAGCGTCATCCCAAAACAGATAACAGCCAACAAGACAGGCAAAGACAAGAAAAGGATGTGCGAAACCGATGATGGAATAAAGGCCAAAACGCTCTTTTTCCTGATATACGGCGGCCAATGTCCTGCTATAAACAAGAAAAGCTCCAGCGCACGCACTGAGCGAGAGTGCCACGATGATTTCAGACGATTCAAGATAGTATCGCCCATAAAAATATGCGACAGGGTAACTAACGAGTAGTATGAGAGCGATGTAATACTTCTTCAAGCGCAGGTTCGATTCAAGTATCGCGCTCTTCTGTTCGTCGTCCCCAGCGACTTTTGCAAACTTGATATATGAAATATCAAAGCACTGCGAAATCTGCCATGCCACATTCAGCACGGCTAAACATATCGTATAAAGGCCGAACTCTGCTACAGAAAGAAGCTTGGAGCAGATGACAATATTAAGAAACGAAAGAGCCCTTCCTGCGGCCGAACCAAAAAGCACTTGAGCGTAACTCCATAAAACAGGTGTTGCGTTAAGCCTCATTTCTCATCCCATTCTCCCCGGTGTCGTGTAATAGTCAACCGCCGAATCCACTCAAATCGATATGTCAAGAAATCGCAACGCATGCCTGCGCTCTAAAATGCGCCAAACTCTTCAATCAGTTCCTGATCAACACGCATGCTGCCAGCTTGTATAGCGGCTTTCACGTCACTATCAATAGATCTTTTGAAAATGAATCCGTTTTTGATGTCATCCAGTGAAGTGACGTTCTCTCCCACCTTTGTGCTGACAGCTCTTACACTGCTTCCAACAACAAAATACGTTTTCCACGAAAACAACCCTTTATAGCCAGCCCCCTTGGTATTTCCACTTTGTGCAATGAAACTATGCATTGCATTTGCGAGCATAAGGCAAGAGTCAAACCTCACTTTCCCTGTATGCATCCCAAGCAATTGAATGAAAAAACCCCTATTCTTCTGGTTCTTGTAGAGAAAGACATCATTCAAGAACCTGACAGTGTACCCATTATGGTAAAACTGAAGTGGTGTATTTATGTAGGTGTTACCAGAAAACGTAATCTTGTTGCTTTCAAGGCTGATGCCGTTAGCTTTTACGCACTTGCTGTTTATGAAAGAGCAGTTCTTAACCTGTATCGTTTTATTCCGATATTTTTCATCCCTTCGGCGATGCGAAAGATCCAAAGCGGCATCGCCACCATACCAATTCTCAAAGAAGCAACCATCTATCACCCCGTTGCTACCGGAATGAACCAGCACCCCGTCGATATTCTGAAACTTGTCGCTCACAATACTAGGGTCATGAAAATAGCTGTTACGCAGGGTGAAGGAATTCAAATCCAACGGGTCACCGGAGTACATGCCGCGTTTCGGATCAGAAAGCGCTTGGGGGCTACCATTGTTAATCCAGACTCCGATCCCGCTCCCGACGACCTGTCCATCGAGCGAAATTCCGCTCACCTCAACATTGCTGACATCAACCTTTCCACACCCCTCAATCCGAAGATGCGCGCGCTTGACCTTGCCCGAAAAGAAACAATTGGTAACGGTAACCTCATCACAATCTTCAATCAAAATGCTTTGGTATGCAGAGCTGACTCCCTTCCCCCATTGCGCAACCACACCATCAAGGACCACCTTCTTACAATTCTTGACGTATATAAAATTGCCGGAATACTTGTCAGCCGTATCAGCTAAATGCTCTCTATGGAATCTAACATTGCGAAGAACCACTTCAGGTAAATCCTTGAAAATGAGCATCCTGGACTGCTTTGCAAAACCGGAAGCCGCATCTGCCTGAAAACTCCAAGCGGGCTTCAAAGGTTTAGCATTCGCCACTGACACGCCACCTAGGGCGACACCGACGACAAGCATGCTAACCACCATGCAAAGGGAAAATAAGATTCGATTCATACGATCCACCTGTATTCTACAACTGCACATCCGTCTTTTAGTCAGCATGTAACTATCTCAAAAACCTTCGACAATTCCATGAACTTGCTTCCAAAAGCGGGTTACCGAGGGCCAACGGACACGAAGGAACCACTTTCGCCATATCAGCAATTTACATGCAAAACACATAAATTATCAAAATTACAGACATATTTTTAAGAACAGCCTCACGGCCTAAAATATAACCAAGGGTTTCCAACAACGACTCCACTTGCTGAACAACCTCGCTCAGTGTCAACTCAGAAGTGTAAATCCGCAATTCCGGGCTCTCCGATTCGATGAACGGGTCATCTCCTTGATCAGCCCAGCCCTCGCCTTCGCATAAATCCCCTTCCGGTCATTATATTCACATGGACCTCGACAAAGCACCGTATTGCTCGACAGCCTCGTTGGATCGGCCTGCGTGACTCGGGATACGGAGCGATGGGTGAGCAAACCGCGATGCCACCATTCTTTGACAATCTAACTGGCAACGAGGCCAATGCGGGTGACGTTCAAATTGCGATGCTCTCTAATGAAATCAAGCTCGCTCGACTCAAAAGCATTTCCAAATCGCACAGTTGATGCGGGCTCAAGGATACTGACTTGAAATCAGTTGCCTGCTTTTTGAGTAGCTCTCCCGCCGAAAATGTACGAGCAGGCTTTCCGCGCTGTGAGGGGGGAGCGAATCGGAATACTGCATTTGCTCGATATCTATCGCTTAAATTATTGAAACACAATCGAATCACACACGATGCCAACAATTCACCCTTTTAAACTGAAGTGACCATATATCATTAAGGATTCTATGTTAATGGATGAATTGCTAAAAAACCTTAAAAGATGGCTTGGGATAAAGGTCAGACCATCCCGACGTATCACATGCACATCAGAAAAAATCACAAAGAACTACACTTCAAATCCGACTTGGCAGGAACAACAAAGACAAGTCGAAAAAGATCTTACTATGATTGATGAGAAGAACACCTCTTCACAGAAACAGAGCCTTGGACTCACACTGAATGAACCAGAATAAATCCCCGGCAATATGGCTCGAATCCAAAAATTTGTCCCTGTGGGTGACAATTCCGCACGCAGGGACAACACGAAGTATCAAGATTCTTACTTTCTCAAAATACAAGGTTTTGATTTCGACTGATGATCAGCGCTCATAGGTGTCCTGGCTTGGCAGAGTGCCAGTACGAACTTAGGCAGTTCGCCTGATGCGAGCGTACAGGAACGGAACCAAACCAGAAATCAACATGAGGAACGACGGAGGGAGCGGAGTCGCAACCATACCGTATTCGGAGATATCAAAGGCTGCAATTCCGTTATGACCGTCAGCGACGAGGAGAATGCTGCTTTCGAAATCCAAACTCATGCCCCACGAATATGAATAGGGCCTGGGGAGTTGCTCTTCAATAATAAGCTCAGGGTCGAACGTTTCCAGAATGGAGTCCTGAGTCATTGCCTCAGGGTCTGAAATGTCAAGCACGTAGACACCATCAATGCCATTGCTGACAAAGGCAACGTTGCCATAAAACTCGATATCCAAAGGAGGCATGTCATTGCCAGTGGACACGCCGTTAAGAAACTTGCCGTTTGGAAGCTCAACCGTGGCAACCAGCGTGGGCTGGTCCGGCGTTTCAACATTATAGACCTCAACGCCTACCCCTTGCACCAGCACATATGCGTAATCGCCCTTGACGCCAATATCCCAAACGCCCAAAGGACTTTTCTCGTTCTCGGTAACGTACGTCTTGGTAACGAGATTTGCCGGATTAGAGACATCAACGACAGAAAAACCGCCAGGAGGATTAGCAACATAGGCGTAGTTGCCTTTGACCGCAAAGCCCTGCGCTTCTATTGAACGCCCCGTTTCCTTTTTGAAGGTGATACGATCAAGCTCTACAGGCTTGCTGGGGTCTTTGATGTCTACGCTGACAAAGCCACCCATGAAATCGCCCACATACAGAGTGCTGCCACTCACTGAAACGGAAGAGGCTCGGTAATAAGGATCGCCAGCATACGGATTAAATGTAGAGAGCAGGGCCGGCTTAGCCTTGTCTGCCAGACTGAATATCCGCACGCCATTGGTCCGTTCGGCCAAGAAAAGATAGTCATCATTCGCAAATATAGAGTAGGACTCATCGCCACTGGCGGACCGGTCAAGCCACCAATCGGTCATCCTCATATTGGAATAATCGGACACGTCGACGGTTCTCAGGTCCGCCCACCCGCTCGCCATGTAAGCGTAAGAGCCTTGCTGCCACACGTCTCGGTACATCCCCAATTCAGAAAATGAACCAACCTGGTTGATTGCGTAGGCTGCAGGCGACAAGGCGAGTACGAATATGAAAAGTCCGAAAAAAACCGTAATTGATTTTATCATTCACTGTCTCCACATTTTTTATATATCCCATGAAAGAAATATACCACATGTAAAAAAATTCAATGATAAAAAACAATTAAAATCGGACATTTTGATTGCCAGAAGTGTTTCCCCTTAAAGCGCCGTCGAGTCCGATATTCCCGGACATCAGGACACCGATCCTAAGCCGGGAGGAGGCGAGACCGCGCACTCACCGCGCCCTGTTTACGGCCTGACCCATTTGCGCCATTTTGCCATTTGGCAGGTCCACTGTCCGCAGCCCACAAAAAAAGACTCAAAGCCAACGGGCATACTCCCCCAAACAAGCATGAACGCGAGGCAAGGGGCACATGTTCAACTTTGAAAAAGCTTGAAAAGTTTCGGATAAGATGGAAAAAGTAATTGCTACTCTAAGGGAACCGTCTTCAACCTCCACGAAAGGCACTCACGTGAATTCCAGTCGCGAACTAACGTCATATCTCAAAGGTTTTGCAATACTGACAGTAGTCGGAAGCCATTTTTCCAACAGATTCATGCCTTTCAAACTCCCTCTGTTCGGGAACCATTTCATCACTTTCTTCTTTATCCTAAGCGGCTTTGGGCTCTATTATTCACTGAGCCGTACCCATGACGAAAAAACAAAACTGATCAGCTTTTATTTGAAACGATTTATCAGGATATATCCACTGTACTGGGCCAACTTCTTTATTGATTTGATTTTTGACAGAGGCCAGTCCCTTTCATCCGACCTCTTCTTCGACTTCTTCCTCATTCATTTTACCGACCCTCCGCGTGCATGGTTCCTCCATGCCTTGATCCCCTGCTATGTTTTAGCCCCCGCTCTTTACGCCTTGATAAGAAAATACAGGCTGAAAATGATTCCTGCACTCTGCGTGCTTTTTGGGGTGGCCAATCTTGTTTTGCATTACTTCTCTGCTCCTGAAGTCAGATGTTGGATGTACAGAAATATTTATCTTTCCGAGTACTTCTTATTCTGCATAGGCATGCTTTTTCCGATTATACATGAAAACTACGGAGCCAGTGGAAAAAACCGATGGGTCCTATTGACATCGCTAGTAATGCTCGGCTCGTTCATCTTCACTAACGGCTATACGTATATCCCCCCCATCCCTGGAAACAATACGACATTCGTTTCATGTTTGTTTATTGTCTCGACACTTGTATTTTCATACTTGTTCATCAATGCATACACGATCTATTTGCCCTTCAAGAGGATCCTGTGCCTTGTCGGATCTTACACGTATGGCATTTATCTGTTTGAAGGGATGTACGGCACTGCACTGGAAAAAATTGGCGTCATTGCTGGTAAGAACTATGTCAACGGCTTGTTTTTTATTCTGATTTTCCCTGCATTTTTTATTTGCTGCATGTTGGCGGAAGAACTGTTCGACAATCGTTTTAACGTAAAACTGTCCGTCGCCAACGTTAAAGGGAAAATATCCTCAACCTTCGCACGAGCATAGCCGAGCTAACCGTAAGCGCCTTCTTAAATATAACCAAGGGTTCCCAACAACAACTCCACTTGCTGAACAGCTTCGCTCGGCGTCAAATCCGACGTGTCTATCCGCAATTCTGGATTCTCCGGATCAATGTACGGGTCATCCACACCGGTCAACCCCTTAATGACTCCCGCCCGGGCCTTGGCATAGATGCCCTTTCGGTCACGCTGTTCACAAACTTCGAGCGGCGTGCTCACGTGAATCTCGACAAACCCACCGTGCTGCTCAATGGCCTCGCGGACCTGCCTGCGCGACTCGGGATACGGAGCAATGGGCGCACACACGGCTATTCCGCCATTCTTCACAATCTCGCTGGCCACGAAACCTATACGAGTAACATTCAAATTTCGGTGTTCCTTGCTGAAATCAAGTTCACTCGACAAGTTGGTTCGCACAATATCACCATCGAGCAACGTCACGGGCCTGTCGTTCAACTCCAACATCTTGACATAAAGCACTTTTGCCATGGTCGACTTGCCCGCGCCTGACAATCCTGTGAGAAAGAGACAGAAGCCCTGTTTGGAGGGCGGCTTGTAGGTCTTTTTTAAAGCGTCGAGCACTCCGGGAAAAGACATCCACTCAGGGACCTCTTTACCTCGGGTAAGCAGGCTTACAATACCGTTATGGTCGTTGGCGCAAAGCTTACCGCTTTCGGAAGACACATACTCTTTCCTGCCCTCGTCCAAAACCATGCACCGCTCCTTGATGGGAACGATACCCGTGACATCCTTTTGCTCAACAAGCCAATCAATATGCGCCTGAAATTCATCGGTAAGCACATTAAGCCTTGGCTCAGCCTTGCCCGAATCCCACACAAGCATATGAGTGCAGCCATAATTCTTATTCACAATGGCTCGCAAAAGCGCGCCCTTTGGCCCCATCTTTCGTTCAAACCAAGGCATGAGGTTAAGCAAGGCTTTGTTACGGGGAAAAGTCCCCACAAATTCCTGCATGCATCTTACCAAAGTGAAATGATCAACGCTGGAATACATGGATGGGAACATCAACGGAGACAGGAGGATACTGGCGCCCTCCTCATTAGCGATTTCTTCCAGCATGGCACGATCCGCCCTATGCAAAGGACGGCCCGCTTGTACACCAATGACTTTGCGCCACCCTTTCTGAGAAAAATATCGATGCACTTGAGCCGGCGTGAGTCGGATATCGGTAAAATCATAGCGTTGAGGGAAGGCCAATCCCTCGATTCTGCCACCCACATACCAAGGGTTTTCCAAACTACTTAAGCTTGCATTCACGCTGTCAGCTTCGACGGCGTCCCCCCAGATGACTTTTGCTTCCCTTTCCAGGTCTGGCTGCCAGACTTCACCCACGGTAAGAACAGCCAGCATAAAGCCTTCGGCATCACGCATAGCCACGCACTCGCCCGTATCAAGACTCTTCGCAAACTCTTCGTCCACGCCAAGACAGATAGGCAAGGGCCACACGGTGCCATCAGCAAGCTTCATATTATCAAGCACGCTCTCGTAGTCGTCGCGACACATATATCCGTCTAGTGGATAATAGGCCCGACTCAAAAGCATTTCCAAATCACATAGCTGATGAGGATTCAAGAATATGGATTTACAATCAATTGCCTGCCGCTTGAGAAGCTCCACGCGCCGAAAATGAACCAGCAGGCTTTCCGCATTATACGCGGGAAGTGATTCTGAATATTGCATCTATTTAATATCTTTATGTTAACCGTAAACCATACAAAGCCGCACCTAGCCTAAAAAACAATCCGCCCATTTTGATTTCAGCGACTATATATTATTAACTCTTTCGTGTTAATGAAAGAATCATGCCGACCTGAGGAAAAACATCTATCAATTTGATTTAATTGTATTTTTATGATGAACATCATGTCGTCGTCGACAAAGTTAAAAAAATCCAGTTTTTCCGGAATAATAAGCAACGACAACAAATCGCCAGGAGGATCACCGACCGCTCTCTCCCGCTTCCGCCCGATGCCACTGCCATCATACCACCAGTGCCGACCAAAATGGCGCGATATGACATTTTCTTCTTTAATTTTTTGAGGTATTCTAGCCAAAGGTAATTTGAAACAAAATATTATCAGCCTTTAAAAGACAAAATCTAATTATGGCTAAAAAAGCACTCATCACTGGAGTCACTGGACAGGACGGGGCGTACCTGGCGGAGCTACTTCTAAAAAAAGGGTATGAGGTACATGGCATCAAGCGCCGGTCCTCCTCTTTCAACACGGCCAGGGTTGACCACCTCTACAAGGATCCGCATGAAACTGATGTCAAATTCTTCATGCACTACGGAGACATGGCCGACTCAACGAACCTGATCAGATTGAATCAAAAAATCCAGCCGGACGAAATATACAACCTTGCAGCTCAAAGCCATGTCCAGGTTTCCTTCGAATCGCCCGAATATACTGCCAACTGCGACGCCATGGGCCCCTTAAGAATCCTCGAGGCTATCCGCATCCTAGGATTGACGGAGAAAACCAAATTCTACCAGGCATCCACCAGTGAGATGTTCGGCAAAGTGCTGGAAAGCCCCCAAAACGAAAAAACCCCCTTCTACCCGAGAAGTCCGTATGGCGCGGCAAAAGTTTACGGCTACTGGATCACCGTGAATTACCGCGAAGCCTATGGGATGTATGCCTGCAATGGCATCCTGTTTAATCACGAATCCCCTATACGTGGTGAAACATTCGTCACGCGCAAAATCACCAGAGCCGTCGCCCGGATTAAGCTCGGCCTCCAGGAAGAGCTCTATCTCGGCAACCTTGACGCCAAACGCGACTGGGGACACGCCCGTGATTACGTGAAAGCCATGTGGCTCATGCTCCAACAGGAAACCCCTGAGGATTACGTAATCGCTACAGGCAAAAACCATTCGGTCCGCGAATTCACTGAAAAGGCGTTCAAACATATCGGCATCAACATTTCATGGGAAGGCGCCGGCATAGAAGAAGTCGGCAAGGACGCAAGCACCGGCAAGACGCTTGTCCGCATTGATCAACGATATTTTAGGCCGACCGAGGTCGACCACCTACTGGGCGATCCAAGAAAAGCCCAAAATCAGCTCGGTTGGAAGGCCAAAACCAGCCTTGATGAGTTAGTTGAGACCATGGTCAAGGCCGACATCGAAGAGGCAGAAAGGGATGCCTTGTGCAAAACCAGTGGATTCAAGACCCTGAATCACTACGAATAGGAACTAACAGTTGAACGCTAATCCCAAAATATATGTAGCCGGTCACAAAGGGCTCGTGGGCTCAGCCATCGTCAGAATGCTAGAGGGGCGAGGATTGACCAATATTGTAACACGATCCCATAAAGACCTCGACCTCATTGACCAGGGGGCTGTCGCAGATTTTTTCGCAACCGAAAAGCCTGAATACGTTTTTTTAGCTGCAGCCAAGGTTGGCGGAATTATGGCCAATGTCACCTATGGCGCCGAATTCATATACGAAAACCTCATGATTCAGACCAACACCATGCACCAAAGCATGCTGCATGATGTGAAGAGATTGGTCTTTCTGGGCAGTTCCTGCATTTACCCCAAGATGGCCACACAACCAATCAAAGAAGAGTCATTGCTAACAGGGCCGCTGGAACCCACCAATTCTCCCTATGCTGTAGCCAAAATTGCCGGAATCGAAATGTGCTGGGCATACAATGCGCAATACGGCACCTCCTTCGCCCCAGTCATGCCGACCAACCTATACGGTCCCCGAGACAACTTCGATCTCCAAACTTCTCATGTTCTCCCCGCCATGATCCGCAAATTCCACCTGGGGAAATTGGCTATGGCTGGAGACTGGGATAAAATTGAGGCTGACGAAGAAAGAATGGGGAAGATCCCTAACAGCATCAAGGACGAAATCGGTTACACAAAACGGGACCACTCGTCATGCAGGGTGACTTTATGGGGAACTGGTTCACCATCTCGGGAATTCCTCCATGTGGACGACATGGCAAGGGCAACTGGTTTCGTCATGTTCGATACCGACACTACTGAACTAGTGAACATCGGTACGGGGGAAGAAATGACTATCCTTGATACGGCTACTCTCATTGCAAATATTGTCGGCTACTCAGGCGACATAATTTGGGATCGAGATAAACCCGATGGTACCGCTCGCAAAGTCCTTGATGTTCGAAAAATCAACAAGATGGGATGGAAACACCAGATCTACTTAAGGCAAGGACTAGAAAAAACCTACCGATCATACCTTGAGGCCGGACGAAAGGAGCCCCTGTAATAACCTTAACCTCATGACCATCGAGGGCAATTCTGACGCTCAGGACTTCATTTGAAGAGGGGGCAATGCTGGTTCCAACTCTAAAGAACTCCTCTAAAAATCAAACGATTGAAGCCGTTGCAAAGAATTAATCGGCAGTCTTGTATTTCTTACGATACTCCCTTAAAGCTAGCCTGATCCCCTCGTTGACGACTTGACTTTCGCTAATGCTGATCCTTTTTCCGGCCTTAGTGCGAAGTGTCTTCACCTTCCCAACAAACATAGACAATTCGTCTGCGAGTTCGATCTCAACGTAGTACGTCCGTTTCTCTTTAGCCACCTCACTTCTGGGGCGCCCCCTCTTGGCATTGACCTCTGAGGAAGCCTGAAAATTATTCTGCTTTGGAGTCTGCTTAAGGCTTTCCACTTTCCTCTGCGCCTCCATTATCTTGGCAGCTTCACTAAAATCCAGGTCCTCATATTCTTCTTCATCCGTCATCCCTGTATCTCCTTAAATCTTCACATTATACTGAAGAGTGACTTGGCAGCGACTCTACATTTGTCAACTGTCATGATCACATAAACCATCAGACCTTACCACTAAGTTATTTAATTAAATAATTAATAAATGTGCAAATGTCCAGATGTACACATCAAGGCTTTTCTACATGTGGTGATTATTTTTTGCAATAATTATTATAATATTATATTACTTACTTACGGAATTAATGATTTGCGATAATTTTTCTTTTTTGCCGAAAACGCTTCGTTCAACCCGCTCGACACATCACATGGGCATATTACCACCGCCATTCGTGACTCAATTGGGATACCTGACAGCCCCCTCAATAACTGAACACGCCCTCCCGAAAAGACCTCAACGTGAGCCACATACCTATCCCCTGATAGCCTAGCAACACTCAAATGCTCTCAACGCGTTTGTCGGTTTTTTCTGGAAAACAATGATAAAGAAGCGGCGCATACACATAAACACCTGTTTTTCAAAACATGGATTACTCCTTGCAATCAAGCATCGAACCAAAGGAGAAACCGTGTCTATATTTCGGAGTATATTTTTCATCGCAATTGCTGTTCTTACGATCGGAGCAACAGGCGCATCTGCTGCTGTCATCACGAATTGGGAGTCAGGCGACGCTGCACGCACTCTGCAGTCGCAATTTCTGTCCGCCCATACCACCCAAACCGAAACTTTTGAAAGTTTTGACCACCTGGACACGCCGTCCATGAAGATCGCTTTCGGAACCATCACCGGTGGCGGCTATGTTTCAGACAACACTGGACTTCAGTTCTCGTCTGGAGAATACGCAGCCAATGGTACCAAGTTCTTCAGCAACGGCACCACCGACAGCATGAGTGGCAAGCACGACTTTACCGTCAATCTGAATACACCGCAGCACGCCTTGGGCTTCTTCGCGATGGATTGGCAGGATATCGGCGGAAAGGTTAGCTTATCCCTTGGAGAACAACTCTCTCAATCCATCGACATCTTCACTTTAGTCGGGAAACACGACAGCGGAACGCTGATCTACTTCACTCTGCTTTCGGACATCGCCTTTGATTCGATCACATTCCACAAAAGCGGTGGAGACGGATACGCCATTGACGACTTGTCCGTGGCCGCCACTCCCATCCCCGGCGCAGCTTGGATTCTTGGCTCGGGCTTGATCGGCCTTGTAGGCCTCAGAAGGAAATATCACTCCGCATAGTTTACTGACTCCGAAAGACAAAATCCCCTCAGGCCATAAGATCTGGGGGGATTTTCTTATGCACCATCTTGTGACCAATAAGACCGAAGCAACATGGTATTGTCGACACCATTACCCTCTGCAGGTATTGTTTTGTAGCTGACAACTAATATTTTCAAAAACATTCACTCGTAAACCCGGGCCGGTCATTGTACATATTAACTTGATTGGGCAACTACTCTTGGAAAAACTCCAGGAAATCTTCCCTCTTGGTCTTCTCCAACCCCTTCCGGAAGTTGGTTCTCCACTTCGGTCCACGCGCCTTCAAATTCTCATAGGCTTCTTCCAGGGACTCCGGGTCTTCCTCAATGAGCAATTCAATCAGGCAGCTTGCTTGCTCACGATCCTTGTACGCCCTGGCCGCTTCACTGGAATTTCGCTTTTCGGACACGATCAGCTTATGGAGAGCAAAACGTGCTGGGGCCGGGATATGACACATGAGCCCACCACCTATGAGCAGGACGGCCTCAGTGGGAGCTTCGACAAGAAATTCCAGATACCGTTGAGGATGTGCATGGCTCTGAATCTTTGAAGCTCGAATGGGCTTCTTTCTTTCCGGACCGGAGAATGAGAACAGAACATCCACGCGCAACCCGTCTTTGTTCATGTACGACACTGGTGGCTGCTTGCGATCGAACCCCATGATACCATCAAAAGTCTCATCAAACTCCTTGAGGACGTCCAGCAACTCTTTCTCAATGGGTTTTTCTGGCATGGCAAGCTCTACGGAATCGGCCTTGGCCAGATCGACATCCTGCGTATAAAAAGCTGACTGGCCAAACTTCACACCAAGCATAGGTCCGTAGGCCTGAAACGCCAGAGTACCCACGAGAACCGACCGGGCAAGCACCCCTTCGTCGTGCAATGTCAGCAGGAGATTCGCCAGTTTTGCGGTCGGAGCTGTCACCCCATTTTTCTTGAGGGCGCTCACCAACTCTTCCCGGCTTTTATAGATGGCCTTGTCACTCGTAAACGATTTCACCCGTTCAAGGACCTTCTTGTATGAAGATGAGCCTATGAACTCGCGGGGCTGCTTGCCTCCGGCCACACGCCGGCTCTTCTGCAGATAATAATATGTGAGATCGTTCTCTCCCGGCACTTCCACCAGGCTGCCGCTCAGGGGCAAAGAGTGCGTGCTAAACTGAGTTGCCCGGCATTGGTCAAGTAGTTCGGCATAGATTGTATGGGTCATAAGAGGTAGACGTTTCATACGTTCACTATAATTCAATTTAAAAATGAAGTACAGCGCACAAAAAAAACCCACTCAAAGGTGGGCTGGCAATCCCCCCATTTCTAAGGGGGTCCGAATTAATTAAGGTCTGAATTAATAAAGGTCTGAATTAATACCCAATAAACCACTATAAAGAATGGTAAATCAATATCCCATGTCAAGATTTTTACCCAATTTAGACTATGCCACCTCTGCCCCGCCCCCTTCATGCCGCCAACTCACAACAAATGCGAACCTGCTGAAGAAAAAATCGAAATTTTAACCTTTGTTCTGTTTATGAATCTCCGAAGAAATTGCTTGAATCGTTTTCTCAGAGACACCGTTGCCGCCTGCGAAACTCGGCCAAAGATCTACAGCGGCCCTCACTTGAGATATAGCCCCTTCAACAACCTTCTTGCCCAATTTGAGGTTTTTCCCAACGCGGCGGATGTCATCTATTCCGGGATTACGTCCTTCACCACCAACATCCAATGCGTGCTCACCGCCAGGACCATCTGAGAAGACCATGTCGTAAGCAGGAGAGAGCCTCCATTCGCCAGTCTCATCCATGAGGAATGCGTGATTTTTGGTATGATCATCCCTATTGTGAGCGAATACGTTGAAAACCATACGAAGAAACATCTGGTTCACATCTTCTTGGTGACGGGTCAAAGCAGATGTCGCTTTTAGCAAATCTTCATATCCGATACTGGGCAAACGGAAGTCGGCGTTGAGAAGCCCGCAAGCCGTATGCATGTGCTTGCGACCGTCAGCGCCTCGGTCAAAACGCTTGATCCCAAAATAGCCAGGACCATTGTTTGATGGGAACACTCGTGTTTCCGGCATATCGATTCCAGCGACGACGGCCATGTCTGCATAGGCTTTTTCAATCAACCCTGTTTCGGGAGAATCGTCTACGCCGCAGAATTTGACCAGCCAGTATTCGTACCCTTCATCAAGTTGATCTTCACCATGAATCATGGTCCTTCCGTCAGGAGAAAGTCCAACCAGCGCTTTTGGCCGTGCTCCACCAGGTGAACCTCCGACCTTAAGCAGCTCCTTGAACACAGCCTCGGGGCTATCCTCCAAGACGAGTTTGACGGCCTCTGCCATCTCATCAAGATTGATATTGCCGTTGTCATCGTATTCCGACAGATTGGGGTGCTCCGGCTTGTAGACGAGCGCCCCCATTCCTCTGGAGCCGACCCATGCGAGCCTATCAAGAGGAGTCACCTGCCCAGGGCGTATGTCGAGTCTGCTCAGCGTACGGTCCATTAGGAGCCTTCCCCAACCATCAGGCAGACTGTCGTTGAAAACACCGTGTAAGCCTTCAAAGAGCCGCTCAGGGCCTTTGATGATGCCTCCAGTCAAGGAAGGCTTCAAATGGAAGGGGGATATATTAAGCTCGTCCACAGGGAAATTTTTATCGAACTCGAAGACAATCTCTCTGTTCACATAGGCTAAACGCCCAATTCGCACGGGCTCATTGAAATCAAGATAAACTGTCAACAGCTGAATATGATTTACACATTTGCTCATGATTTGCGCCCTCTCTGGCGAGTTTTTGGAAGCGTTTGTTCAAGGAGGGTGTCGAGCGAAGCCTTTTCTCTTGGCTGAAATAGTTTTTCAAAGTCATCTTCCCACCTCAGTGCAAAGGCAAGCTTGACTAAACTCTTCAGGGATATTTCGCCTTCCCTCTCGAACCTTTTCAAACTTCCCAGGCTGACACCTGCACGTTCGGCCAATCCGTGTTGGGTGAGATTGGCATCCAATCGAACACGGCGCAGTCGTTTTGCTAAACTGACTTGCACGTCATCAACAGATAATATATTAATCATAAATTCACCTTTAATCATTTTAAGGATACTATATTATCTTTTAAAGCATGTGTCAATGGGGCTTGTTCTTTTGTATGCGCAGATGCTGAACCCCATGCGCAAGCATGATAATTAAGAGTATTGCAAAACCCTACACTGGAACAAAGAGGCTGCCACGCAAACGGCAGCCTTTTTGTGCTCTGGACTGCGGAGGGCGAATGGGATATTTTGAAAATCTCAATGAACTTGTTTGGGACAAAACGAATGAACGTGCTACACCACGTTCACCCCACTAAGGGACCGCTTGCTGGCGGTCCCTTTCTTTTTCCCCTGGGCGATCTTCTATGGTTTAGATCTGGCCCTTGAGCGTGTTACTCCCCTGCCGGTCTCACTTCGAGTGATCTGTAAACTTCACTCCACCCCGCCCAAGCCCTCCAACACCTCCCGTCAAACCTGAATAATGTTTTTCCAGAAAATGTCCGCCTGATCACAGCCTGACGTGATACTTGAGCATATCAAGGCGGTTGACCGTGACACTATGGGGATACCATGGCTCACCTTGGCTTGGGTCGGTCCGCCTTGGCTCAATTTCGCCCGAGCAATCGCCCGGAACACCGGAACATCGGGCGAACATTCGCCCGATCATCCGACCGGGCGACAGGACGACAGGACGGGTGACACTACGACAGGACGAACCGGAACACCGGGCTGATTTTATGCGCAGAGGAAACCAGTCAAACAACCAGCCACTTTACCTTTTTCTCCTAGTTTGACTTCAAAAAAAATAACTGTATAGTCAGATACATGGGTAAATGAATAAACCAGCCAAACAACCAGCCAAAAATGGTAGGGATATCATGAAGCCGGTCATGCCCTATGGTAAATATTTAGGACCGCTCAAAGACCTCGCTCAAGAGGTCATTATGGCTTCGGCCTCTTTGGAGGGCCGGATAGCCCCTCGGACGGCCATGGTCCTTGGCAACAAACTCTGTTTGCTGAACTCGTTCTATAGCAACCTGATCGAGGGACACAAAACCTTTATCCCAGACATCGAGAAAGCTCTGGCAAATGATTTCAGCGAGAATGCTCAAGAGCGATACGCCCAGGAACTCTGCAGTACCCATGTTCGAGCTGAACGAGCTTTGATGAAACTCGTTTTGGATGGAGACATCGAAAATGTGAGTGCTCCTGCTTTTCTAAAACAAATCCACGGTGAGTTTTATTCGCACCTTCCTCCTGAGCATCAATTTACCCATGAGGCAGGAGGATTCACGGACATAGAGGTCAGACCTGGGCAATTTCGAGACCTGGAGGTTGCCGTTCATTTAGATGCTGGGACGCATGGCCCGAACCACAAGGATTTACATCAGGAGATAGATCAATTTTCCACGGATTACGACTCACGCCAAGTCCATGGCGATGAGCGCCTGATTGCCATGGCTTCCGCGCACCACCAGCTTACATGGCTCCATCCCTTCCGCGATGGGAATGGCAGGGTATGCCGCTTGCACTCCGGTTTATTCATGGCGCGGGCAGGAATCAACAAAGGCAACCTATGGTCTTTGTCCCGTGGACTTTCCAGAGCCAAGACCGAATACATGATGAACTTGTTCTCTGTTAACCCGGCTCCCAACGATACCCCTGAAGATCTCAATGAACGGCTTGCGGATTTCTGTGAATTTTTCCTTGAAGTTTGCCTCGATCAAATCAACTTCATAAAAAAGCAACTCCGACTTGAAAAAATCGAAAGCCGGATCGAATGGTTCGTGTCTGAACGCTCAGCAAAAGACGAAATGCCCCAATCTTCATCTCGTTTGTTGAGAGCCTTGTTTATGCAGGGGAACGTGAAGCGTGGCGAGGTCCCGTCCATCCTCAATACGAGCGAAACGACTTCCCGGCGAACAGTTCGAAAGCTAACGGATTTGGGCCTAGTGACATCCACAAGCCATAGGGCTCCTTTGACTGTGGGGCTCCCGACGTATGCTTTGGCCTACTATTTCCCATCATTGTACATTCCGGAATTGCTTGGCAGCAAATTTATAGAAACAATCGCCAAGACAGTAACCGGCTCTGAATAGGGAAACAAAATTCGGGGAGCGAACATGCAAGTATCTTATCCATTTCCTCCATAAAAGCCGACGGAACCACCTAGAAAAAGGTCGGCGGCTTCCCGATTTTTTTGGCCTTGGCATGCCTTGAGGCATGCTTAAATTCCATGAGGAAGCTTTGAGAGGTTATGACCCGTCCCCGTCAAAAGGACAGAGCAAACCCACGCAGGTTGCGGTGAGCAATGCCCCGGTCAGGGTCATGAACAGGAATAGCCCGGTCAGCTCCCAGCCGAAATAACCGATCAGCACCGGTATCAGCACGGGCTTGACCGAACGGCAGCACAGGAAATTGGCGATGCAGAAAGAGGACGCTCCCTTTTTCTTGAGGGTCGTGAACAGGGGATACCAGGCGTAGATCGGTCCCATGGACACGATGCCCGCCAGCGTGGAGAGCAGCACACCCTTGGCCCCTGCCTGATGGCCCATGAGCCGGGAGGCCAGGGACGGGGACAGGAAGCGGTTGAGCAGGATCATCATGGTCAGGGCCACGCAGAGCGGCAGCCCCAGTTGCAGGAATATCCGACCCCCGGCGCGGAGGGAGAGGATCATTTTTTCGGGGTCGTAAACGGAGGCCAGACCGTAGAGCGCGGCGCAACCCAGGGGGAAAAACCACGGCTTGAACGCGGCAAGCAATTTGCGGGAAGGCTCAGGCCGGCTCATGCGCACCTCACAACCACAGTCCAACGGCAAAGGAAAGCAACACGGCCATGACGAATCCGGCCAGATTGCGGACCACGGCGAAACGCTTGCCGAGCGCCTCGGCTTCCACCGGCAGCTGGATCAGCCCCACGGTAACCCAAGCCATCATCAAGGCCAGAATCCCGGCCAGGCTCACGCCCGCCTTGAGCAGACTTTCGCCGATGACGTAGCTGTTGACGGGATTGCCGACCATCACGCTGCCCAACACCCCGCCCCACAGGGCGTCCAGGAAAGGCACGCCCGCAAACAGCGAAAACAGAGTTTCCCGGCTCACGAATCCCTGCAACAGGCCCAGCAGCAGAATGACGCCGATCAGGCGCGGCAGCATGGCGTAAAATTGCCGCAAACCCTTTTTGGCGGCCTCGCCCCACCGGCCGGAGGGATCGGCAGGCGTAGCTTCCGCCGTGCCTGAGCCACCGGAAGCCCCGGTTTCCTCCGCAGCCGCAAGATAATCCGCAACGGCATCTGCCACGCTGCCGGACACACCCGTGGCCACCACGACGCCCTGCTTTTCCAGCGCCGCGGCAATGTGCGGGGCAACATGTCCCACCAGCACCGCCCCGGCCCCGGACTCCACGGCCAGGGACAACACCGCGACGCCGGCCCCCGGCCCGGACGCGCCCGAGGGACAGTCCAGGCGCTCGAAGGACATGTCGCCGGAATCCACGATCACCAGGTACGCGGCGGAGCCGAGCCGGTTGGACACCTGTCCGTCCAGTCCGGGCCGGTTGCTCGGAACGGCGATTTTCACGAATTCCTCCTGTCTATCCCGACAAACCGCTGCCGATCTCGACAGCAGTAATGGAGTTCCGGCATCTCACCCTCAGCCGACTAATCGTATGCCTTGCGAATCGGCTCATCCGACATCGCGGCTTCGAGCACGGGCTGCCATTCCGGGTCCTCCCAGGTGCCGAGCTTCGTGTGCATGTCCAGATATTTTTCCGGAATGGGGTGGGTGCCCACAACAACCTCGACGCCATACCGGCTCTCCAGAAACGATTTGAACGTCCCGATGTACGGGCACGGCGGGTATCCCACGATCAACCCCGTGGCCAGGTGAATGACGTCCACGCCATTCTTGACCATCTCGTCGCCCAGATATTCCACGTTGCCGCCCGGACAACCGTTGCAGGTGGCATAGCCCACTAGCTCGATTTCCTTGTCCGCATAAATGGAAAACGCGCCGGCGCGCTCCCGCATTGACCGCAAACATTTTCCCCCGGCGCATGTCCGGTAGCGATCGCAGATGACAATGCCTATTTTGACCGGATTGCTCATGACAACTCCTTTGCCAGTTCTGCCCGGCGAATATTCCTGCGAATGTACGGCCACCCGAAGATGACGCACCAACGTTCCGAATTCTTGATCCTCAGCCTTCCTTCGCACGGCCTGCGGTCTGTTTGTAGTAATCCCCCACGGCCTCGTGCAAGGCGTTGGCCGCCAGCCAGGCGCAGTGGTGGTCGTCAACGGGAAGGCAGTCCGGCCCGCCCAACCCTTCAAGGACGGTCTCCCCGGAGATGGCGGCAAGCGCTTCGCAGGGCTTGTCCACGGCCAGCTCCGCAGCCATGGAGCCGCTGATCATGCTGGAGCCGCAGCCGTCGGTGGCGAACCCTGCGTCACGCACCCTGTCGTCTTCTATGTGCAGAAATATCCGGATGGTGTCGCCACACTTCCCGGTGGACGCGCCTTCGTAATTGGCTTTGGCCGGTTTTCCCCGGTGCGGCGGATTGCGCCAACGCTCGAACCCGGCCTGACCATAGGCCTCGATGGTTTCCTCATTGATCTTGTCCTGAAGCTCATTCACGATGTCATCGAAGCTGGGCATTCTCTCCCCCGTTTGTCGGATAATAGCACCCGCCCCCCAACGGGAGCGGCCCTTGTGCAGTTTGCACCCCCAGGCTCCGTTCAGCAACCATAATCCGGGGTATGAACCAGAAAACCATGACGGATTTCGGGAGACCTCCCCGATCAATCGTGCAGCGGTCCCTACTCTTTCCGCCTTTCCCGGCATGTCCGCAGCCATTTACGCCCAGGGCTCCAAACTCGGGCGGGACTACCTGAAAACTTAAGCAGTCCCGCATCATGATTTGAAAACGAAAGCCGGTTCACGAAAACCAGGTTTCCACCTGGTCCCAGAGGTCGTCCTTGCTCAGGTGGTATCCTTGAGAATAATAGTGTTCTCGCCAAAGGTGACCACGGTATTGCCCGCGTCAGCCTTTCTTCATGTCTCGGCGCTTGCATTGCAAAAGACGAACAGTTGTCCGCTGAAAACAGGTTCATCCGTATATGGCCCCGCCAACGGGTTGCACGTTGCCCCAGACGAGTCGCTTGACGTGCAAACCAAGGAATCTCCCTCCCTCTTGATAGCCAAAATCATTCTCTCCGAGCGGTCGAAAAAAGAACTCGCCATGGCGTTGGACATGCTGGAGTCGCTGAAAAGGCATTCGAAAACCTCTTGAACCCAGACCATATTCAGTCTATATTTGGTCTGAGCACAAAAGAGGAGGACATCATGCACCTTTCAGATCAGATAAAACCCATCAGCTACTTGAAAGCCAACGCCTCGAAAATGTTGAGTGACATTGCGGAACAGCAACGTTACGTCATCACTCAAAACGGCGAGGCCAAGGCAGTACTCCAAAGCGTAAAAGAGTTTGAAAGGACGCAGGAGACACTTGCCTTACTCAAGCTTATAGCTTTGGGAAAATCTGCTATTGCCGAGGGAAAGGGCGAAGAGGCTTCCGCTGCTTTAAACCGCATGCGTGATGGCCTGTAACTCATGAAAGTTATCCTGGCTCCCTTCGCCGTCAGGGATATTGAAGAGATCATCCAACACATCCGTGAACAAGATTCACGGGATGCAGCCATTCACGTACTCGACAACCTGGAGCACACGATATTCAGTCTCGCGAACCTGCCGAACCGTGGTGCTCCCGTAAAGGAGCTCAGTGCGTTGGGCATCAAGAACATCCGTGAGATCTATTACAAGCCCTACAGGATTATCTACGAGATCGAGAGCGAAACTGTGCACGTCTTCTGTGTTGCCGACGGGCGCAGGGACATATTGTCGCTGCTTGAGAAACGAATCCTGGGAGCATAGCGGTCTATCCCGCCCGATCAATCATCGCCAGAATCTCGCGGCCTGGAAATACGACACCCTGCAAATCCTTTCCGCTGCACGGCGTCTCATTAAGGAAGGAGACTATCCAACTGTATTCGTCTTCAGTCTCTGGCTGACCTACTCCCCTTCGAAGACCTCTCCGGCCACATCAGCGCCACGCCTCAACGCCTCGTTCATCAAATGAGCATACCTCCGCAAAAAAAGACCGATAGCCATAAGCTACCGGTCTTCATTTTTTCAAACAGTCGGTTGTTACTTTTTCATCCTGCGACGAAGGCCGACAAGGCCTACCAACCCGGAACCGAGCAGCCAAATAGCGCCGGGAATGGGTGTGGGAGCCGTGGTCAGGATTCCACTGATGCGGGCTTCATCGCTTTTGGTCGATTCCCAATTCGCCCACTCCTCATCCCGAAAGTCTCCGGATACGCGGAACGACCCGACATCGAATAATTCTGCATATAAATAGGCCTCCTGCTCATACCCCCTAAAAGGGCTTCCAAAGTTATTAGCGAAGGAAAGCCACATTTTTTCTAGCACACCATCGGTCATGTAAACGAACACTTCCGTCGCGATTCTAAATGGGGCGAGTTCAGTCCATGACCTGCCGTTCATTTTGAGCGTGATGTCTGCCAGGTTAAAAACAAAAGAATCACCTTTGCTGGTCGGATCGGACCCAATAGAGGTGGCAGTATCAAAGCCAAAAGTCACAGCCACATCGGTGTATACGTCTCTTCCGGAACTATTGAGGGTGGACCAACTGCCATCGCCATTGAAAAGAAAGTCATATGTGAATTGAGCGGCCTGTGCCGGGATGGCGAATGATGCGAGAAGAAATAAACAGAACAATGTGGTTGAGACGGTGCGTTTCATTTTTTGTCCAAGGCAAAAGTTGTCGTGAATATGATCTTGTTCAATCAAAAATCTTGCACCACGAATCCATACAAACATCAATAGGGGAAAGTCCCAAATGTGAGCATTTCTTCAGAGGTTGCCCCCCCTATTCTCAAAATCAGACCGATACAGACCAATGAAGATATCCTAACTGTCCAGAATAAAGCATGAAGGTGCACTTTCCCCCGAAATACGGGCCACCGATTAAAATGGAATCAGCGTCGCCGCAACAGCTATCTTTCCGTACTTGTCAACGTAAAGTCATTCCCCTTGTGGTAGAAAATGGGCCTTTGGGTCACTCCCCATACTTCAGAACTGAGAGTCGGAACATTGTTCAAGATGTAATCGCCCAACTCCACAAGACTTACGGACTCGTCCTCAAATGCGGCATCCGCTTTCCCCTGAAGGCCATCGACAAGGACGTATGTAAACAACCCATGCCCCTTGAATCCTTCCAACGCATCACCAGAAGCAGTTGCTGCTGTTAAAACCGCTCGCCCTGTCGCCCTGTTCAAACGTCCTGTTGCTGCCTTCATATCCAGTCCAAGAGGGCTAGAAAAGGCGAATGAGCCGGACTGACAGGTGTCCAAGATTATCAGGCTTTCCTGCGCAGCAACCGACAACAAGGCTTTGTTGAGTGCCTGTTGCGAAATGGCATTCAGGGCAACAGACTCCTTAGTGAATCCCTGCAGCTCACTCGGCAGAAAATAATATGTGTTATCAACTGTTAACCCGTGACCACTCAGATAAAGGACAAAACAATCATCCGGCGAGGTCCTTCCGCCGACAGAACTGATGGCCTTCAAAACATTCGCTGTAGTCGCCTGTGAATTCTCTACGGTTTCTACGATGACATCGGCAAATCTTTTATGTGCGATTTCACTTATTGTACTTGAGAAATACCGAACGTCATTTACGGCATTGTTCAACACGAACTCTTTTGCCGCGTATTTATCAATACCGACAGCCAACACATAGAGCGTCTTCTTTCGCTCGGCAGCAAAAGTATTGGTCAGGACCACCCGGGCCGTGTTCGACTCAATGTGACTCAAAGGCGACTCACTTCGTACTTCAATCACGTTCTCTCCCGGGGCTGTGACCAGTTGTTTCGTCAATGCGTATCGTTTGCCTTTGACAGGCGAAACTGCCGGAGGTGCGTCTTCAGCCACCTTGACCCCGTTCAAAAAATAGGAAACCGGCCCAACTCCACTCCCTCCGTCCTCTATCGACACATCTACGTTCAAGACGCCATCCCGAACAACACAACTCGCACTGACCTCCGGAGGAAGCCCCTTTTCAAGCATGTCCAATATCTCTCCAACCTCTTTACGGGCCTTGATAATCCCGTCTTCACTCTTGCCCAACAACCGAGCCCGGACCAGGTCAGGACGATACAGGTTCTCGTAAAACCGTTCTATGCTGTAAAATCGAGCCTGTCGCCCTGCCCCTTGGTTATGGTGGAACCCGACGAGAGATTCTCCCCCTGCAGAATGATCAAAAAAACCTTCCGGAGTCCACGTCACCCTCCGCTTAAGGTCAGGGTGGACATAACTCGCCAACAGCGTTTCCCCGTTTGTTCCGTCATGCCAACGGACAGTGCCATCAGCCGAAAGGGAAACTATCCGCCTGCCCTCATCAATAGGAACCACTGCCAAGGTTGGGGCAAACGTTATATCTACCCACTTGATCGTCCCATCAGATGAATAGCCGGCAAGAAAAAAGAAAGATCCAAAGGCGACATCGCCATTGGGCATAATAGTATAACATGTAGCTGGGTTATTGAGGGGGAACCGCACACGCTTTCCGTTAATCACAGGATTACGGCTTTGCCCCCCGGGGATTTCAACAGTGGAGGAGTTCAGAACTCGAATTGGTTTCTGGAATCCGGAAGGCGCTGTTTTCGCCACAGCAACAGTGTCACTGACCATGTCAACAATGAGGCCTTGCCCATTGACGTCCTCAAGGAAAAAAACGGACCCATCGTTTTTAACGGCAAACAGCACATTCTTCTTGTAATCCTCTGTATACAAAGTAAGCGCAGGTACCGTTCTTTCGTAAACAGCCGACGACTTCTCATGGATGAGGGAGAAACCATTCGGGGTGACGACCAGGTGGTTGTCACCCTCCAGGCAATACGCGGCCTCCAGCGCATGGTCATTTGTATTAAGCCGATCTATGGTATACTGCTTCTGACCTTGAAGAATCTGTATGACGTCATACTTCAAAGCATAGATTGTCGGCAATGTGTCTTCCTGCCCCCACGACAAGCGTTTTCGATGCAACCCACTGGGAATATGCAAATCCTTCAACCTGCCGTTGTTGACTTCGACAAGATGCAGGAGGCTGTCTTCTCGCCCGCCGACCCACGCGACCTTGCTTCCATCGGGGGAAAAACAGGCCCTTCTAAGATCCAACTTGTCATGGGAGGAAAACAACTCGTTAAGATCTTTATCCAAGACGACGAACCCTTTATTATGGTGCGCCAACAGGTTTCCATTTTCTGCATAATGCACCCCCTCGATCAAGCCAGGAAGAAGCACCCGCTTCATAACTTTGAGCGTCTTCATATCTATTAAAGCCATTGTACGGGAGGTAGCAAAAGCAAGCACTTCCCCATCGGGCGAAAATGCACAGAAAGGCATTGGGAATGATGTTCCAGACATGAAAAAAGGCAAACTGACAGAGCCAATCATCCTGCCTGTTTCGACTGAAAACAGATAGACGAATTGCTTCCCGTTGACAGGAGACAAATGCGGGGCGGCAACAAGATCACCATCGTTCGTTATTGCAGGGTTGATGAGCGTGCCGAGTACCTCAGAATCCATCTCCACCCTGAAAGTTGCTAAGAGCTTGCCCGTGCTCACCTCCCACGCTTTGCAGGTCCGGTCTGCGGATGTTGACACAAAATATCGCAAATTATCACTCGCTCCGCCTCCGGTCAGCATCCCGTTATGCATGGGAGTATTCAGTCGGGTGATCAACTTTACTGATGACTTCCCGTTATAAAGGGCCGCCACATCCAAACCAATGGCCAGATTGGGTTGAAAGAACGTACACAGCAAAAGAAAGACAATAATTTTATTCCAATACCATTTTTTTTTCATTGTCAAAAACTACCATTTTGAATTAGTGGAGAACAGCTAGAAATTGCCATACCAACTTTTACACCAAGGAGAGATGAATGATCCGCGCTTTGAAGATTACATGCACCATTACATTATTATTTCTTTTGACCGCCTGTGTATCCCGCTACTCCACTTCGCAATACGGCAACAAGGTGGTCCTGAAAGACAACGAAATGCAGCAGGAACTGACTACCATTACCAAGGGAGCTCGTTTTCTGGGCAAAATCGATAGACCCATAAACGGCATCCGAATGAAAGCATTCGTTTACGAGAAAGGTAAAGATTATATCTTGGTTGGCGTAACTGATACCCAGCAGTTCATGGAGACATCCATGTACACCCAGGCACAGGACCCGAATCTGGTCAAAGCCTTGAAAATCCAAACCACAGGCTTGGACATCCGAAACTTCCCTTACATTGACAGAAGCCAGGGAGGATGTGCCTTGGGGTTGGTCAACGCCATTGAATTCAACGACAAGATGTTGCTGGCAATTTATCTCGATAACAGCTCCCTGTCCCCCTCGGAGTGCGGCACCGTCAACGACATTGAAGGTTTCTATGGTCTTTACCCGGAACGGGCTGAAAGATTCATCATCAAGGCATCCGAAGCCATTGAAATAACCAAGAATTAACATTCAGCTTTCTCTGGACGAATCAAACAGGCCTAAGCGGAGAGTCCATCCCGCTTGGGCCTGTTTACTGCCTCTGCCTAAGGGCCAATGTTAGCGATCTCAACCCTTCTATTGCGTGAATCGAGTGGGGCTGCCGGTCTCAGGAGTTTTCTCTCGCCCATCCCGTCGACCTCGAACATGTTGTCACTCAGGTCGAATTCCGATGCAAGGAAATTCCGGACAGCCTGCGCACGCTTCAGCGACAGGTTCAAATTATATCCGGCTGGCCCGGCTGCATCGGTATGCCCCACGATTCTGAAGGTGAAATGCCGCAGCGATGATTCGGATATGGCCTGCCCAACGGTCGTCAAAGTCGCAACGGCTTTGTCCGTAAGTTCAGCGGAGTCATACTTGAACTGAATGTTCAACAACACCTTGGGAGGAGTAGAAACGGGCGTCTTGGATGATCCGATTTTGATACCTCGCGTCTTGATTGCGGGACTGACGGAAAGGGCCTTGACCAGATCCTCCTTTGTCGGCTCTTTATCAAGAAATACGCCCTGATCATCCCCAAAAGCACTTCCAATTCCCAGTGCCAGAAAAAAAAACAAAACACCTACCATCCTCACTCGCATCTCTGCCTCCGTTATTCAAAAAACTCGGAAAGTACGACTTTCCGACCGTCCCCAATCAAGACTCCACGAAAACCGGTTCCACTATCGGCACAGAATACTCATCACCCTCGTTAATCATCAGACTCATCGCCAAGTTTCACGGAGCCTACATTGACTTCGCTCTCGCCTGCCGAGTCCGACATGTTGGTGATATCTTCGGTTTCGCCTTCGATTATTATATCGTCGGTCGAGCCGCCACCATTGCCGATCACGCTATGAACGTTGGTTTCGGCTTCTGCATTGAAACTGTCCGCTTTTGTGCTGATGTCCTCCGCAGTGGAATCAATGAGGATATCTCCGGTGTTGATGCCCTGCCCTCCCATGTTGCCAAGGTGCTGGGGAGTGGCCACACCCACCGGGGCTGTTTTGAAAACTTGTTGGAGAATCGGATCAAGATTCCTGTCCCCATGGGGATCCAAGGTATCGATCAATGCCGTATATTTGGTGTCGATGGCTGCGTTCAAGCCGGATGTGTCTATGGAAATGCCGTACGTCCCGCTTCCTAGAGTATCCACAGCGAATTTCACGACCGGCGCCAAGGGGGCCCCCACTCCGGTAGCGGCAGAGCCTCCGGCGGCAAGATCGCCAAGTATCTTGACCGGCAGTGAATATCCGATAGCCAAGGCCGTCTTGTCCCTTCCGCCTTCAAAATACAAAGACCCTCCGACAGAATCCTCAAGTAGCCCGGTTCCCTTCTTGGCAAGCAACTCGATCTCGATAAGATCTCCCAAATTCAACGAGGACACCGCCTGGCCTTCGAGGGCAATGAGGCCGGCACCGGCCCCCACCTCGGTTGCGACGACGAACTGTCCATCCTCAGTGAAGCCTACCGTCTGACGGCTTTCTGCCTCAACAAAACCGACTCGCTCAGCCCCCTTTAATTCCAACTCGCCCTCAACTCCCATCAGCTCGGCACCAAACTCAACCTCTCCCCCGGCTTTAAAGGTGTCGAAGCTCAACGCCCAGTCAGTCCGCATGCCTTGTACCGTCTTGCTATCGCCGAACGGAGATTCAAAGTAGTGCTCGCCATAGGGGGAATGGGTCACAAAAGGCATGTCAAAGTCATATGCCCCCATTCCTGCATAGGTTATCCCGGCCTGGCCCCACATATTCGCATCATCGGTGCCAACGCTGAATTCGAGGTCATCCATGGCAGGATCCTGCCGGATAAACTGCTGGGTGTAGTCGTGAATATCTTCATCCAGGCCCGCTTGTGCCGGAAGTACAAACAACAAACTAACCAGCAGAGCGAAGAACAACCGATAGGACATACTCATTGCTCCCCCCTCCTATTCCGCCTTTTGCAGCTGGAGCTCTGCCAGCTCTGCGATGCTTTTTGAGTTCCGCTGCTTCGCCAAGTCGACAAATATCGCTGCAGCTTCCTGGGCCCGCCCCATTTCCTTAAGAATCATTGCCTTGTTGTAATGCATGGTCATCAGGGACGGCGACGCCCTCAAACCCTGGTCAAGGATCGCCAACGCCCTCTCTTTTTCACCGCTCTTGAAATAGGCCGTGGCCAAGTTATTGACATTCATGCCGTTCGCCGAATCAAGCTGCAGGGCCTTCTCGAATTGTCGAGTGGCCTGGCCATTTTCATCGAGCCGCAACAACGCCGATCCCAGATTTGCATGATACGTGGCCAGCCGCTTTTCTTGCAGAGCACGTATATACATTCTCTTTGCGTTGCGCGCGCCTTCCGGATCGGGCAATTGCAAATAAGCCCGCCCCATTTCGCCCCAGATCACATGGCTCGGTCTGCCCAATTTTTCGGCTTCCGCCAACAACTTGAGCGCCATCTCAGGCTTGCCAAGTCCGTTGAAACAAACGCCCAACGAGAAATAAACATCGGCACTCCTGCGGCCCTGAGTAATTAGATAGTCGAGATTGACGATAGCCCCCTTGAAAGATCGCATCCCTATCAGGAGCCTGGCTCTATTCATGTATACGTAGTAGGCTTTGGGATCGCTCTTTATCGCGAGATTGAAGAAATCCATGGCCTCGTGAGGGCGATTGCGTTTGATGCACAGCAGCCCCACGCGATTGAGTACTCTGGGGTCGTGAGGCGCGATAGCGAGAGCGGCCTTATAAAAGGACATTGCGTCATCATACCGCTGCGTTGCCTCGAACAACTGCGCCAAGTTGCAATACCCGGCAACGTTGTCCTTGTTCTTTGCAACTGACTCTCTGAAGAAGCTGAGCGCTTTTTCGTAGTTCCTCTTGGCAAGATAGGTACGACCAAGGCCGTTCAGCACCTGTGGATCAGCAGGCTTGAAGGCGCGGGCTTTCTCATACAAGACCAACGCCCCGTCAAAATCACCGCGAGACTCTTTCTGTCCGGCGGCCTGGAGGAATGCGCCGACAACGTCGCCCCCAGACTGGGCAAGACAAAGCGTCGACGTCAGCAACAGAAATGCAACGGCAAACGACACGCCAGCCACACGGGAAACTTTCACGGACACCATCCTCATGACAACCTCATGTTCTTGAATTGACCCGCCGCACTCGCCGCAATTAGGGGAATCACCTAACCGTATTGATGCTCCATGACGATTCGACAACTGTGGTCGCTGTGTTGGAGCCAGTCTTACTGCCGACCTTGATCCCACGCACACGGGCATCAAGCTCCTGTTTTTGACCTTTGAACACCCCCATTCCGCTTTCGGTGCCTTTCAGCTTCACGCCGCCAAGCGGTTGCTGACTGGCGTATACAATGATCTTCTCATTCCCGAACGGAGGAGCGATTTCCATTTCAAACTTGTCACCGGTATCCGGTATGGAATACACCCGGCCTCCTTTGAAATAGGAAACCTGCCTGTACATGTTGGGGAGCAACTGAACGAGATCACCGCTTGCGGTTTCGTACACGACCTTGGCGAAGAAATCAGTGTTCCCTTTAATATTGATAACAATATTGTCGCCTTCGGTGTATTCGCGCTTGTCCGTCCACACATCCACCTTGAGCTTCTTGCCCGTACCGGAAGACGCCTGGACATGTTTCTGAACTTCAACAGTGCTTGTCGCCACCGTTGTGGCCGGTCGCTCTGGTCGGGATGCAGCAGAAGACTGCTCCGTGTTCTTGCCGGACTTGATCTCTACGGCCGCCGGTCCCGCTGCCCGTCCCGTTATCGCCGGTGCATTGATGAACAGCTGCTCGTAAAACTTTTCATCAAGCTTGTTCCCGGAAATGGTATACTTCGCCTTGCAGTCCTTAAGCGCGGATACGGTTGTCTTGTCCAACACACCATTCTGCCTGACCGGATACCCGTATATACGCAGCAGATTCTGGACCATGCTGATCTTTTCTTGCTTGGAAGCAAAATAGTATCGATCCTTGATGGTTTCCAGGACCACCGGGTCAGGCTTGGCCGAACCCGCATCCAGACACTTCCAGTAAGGAAGACCGAGATATTTGCCCACGACCTCCAGGATGCTCAATTCCACGAGTGTCCTGACGGCTGCATGGCGTCCCTGAATCTTCTTGACGCTACCTTTCACCCCGAAAGTCACTCCAAGAATCGAAAATCCAATTTCCGTATCACGCGCTCCTTTGTAAACACGCACGGAATTGACAGCCTGCATCCTAGGAACCATGGCCATGCTTTCGATGTCGACCAGGTTCAGGTCCAGCGTAACACTGGATATAGAATTCCGATCTTGAAAATTAAGATCTCCGGACGGC
Organism: Pseudodesulfovibrio portus; assembly: GCF_026000375.1. Taxonomy (NCBI): domain Bacteria; kingdom Pseudomonadati; phylum Thermodesulfobacteriota; class Desulfovibrionia; order Desulfovibrionales; family Desulfovibrionaceae; genus Pseudodesulfovibrio; species Pseudodesulfovibrio portus. The sequence goes on along the minus strand of NZ_AP026708.1, from coordinate 3,174,016 downwards.
GCATTGGAGCCCATGCCGAACTCGCCGCCGAAATCATAGGAATCTCCGGTTGCCACCAGCGAGCGATCAAACTCGGTTATGCCCCCTGAAATAAGGATGTCGGGTTTTACCTTGTTCTGAAGCGTCGTGTACTTCAGCTTGTACATGTTGGAAAGATAGTGGGGGTCATAGGGAATGAAAACGACGCTTCCACCAATGGAATTCACCGCACTTTTGATCATCTCCGTGATATCGTACGGGATCTCGCCGCCAGTGGCCTGGGCTGCTCCGGTGTCATCGACCACGCCAACGGTCTGGATTTTGATCTTCGGGGAATTGAATACCCGTGTCATTCTGCCGAGCTTGCGCAATGCATCTGAATAATCCGTCTTCTTAACAGTCGGAGCTTCTTTCGGAAGATTATAATCGATCGTCTTGCTGACGCACGCACACAGCAACAATAAAATCAGGCAGGAGAGGGCAATCGGGAACTTATTCATCATTGGCACACCTGAAACAACCCCCTTCGACGAAGGATTGATTACTGATTGATTTGGTTGACGTCTTCCACATCGCCTTCGGGCGCGATGATAATGTCACCAACACGGGCATCGTCGCCGATGACAACACTGTTAATGTTGATATCTCCCCCGGATGACTCATTGACATTGCCGGACTTCTTGGCTGCGGCACGAGCTTTTACTTTGGAGAAGCTGGTATTATGCATCTTTTTCAAATCATTATCATAATGGATTCCATCCCCCATGGGAATCTTGTCATCCATATCTCCAGCGAAAGAAACGAGTGGAGCGACCATCAGCAACATGGCCACTCCACAAGCGAACAGCATCGCCTTACTAACATGCATATTAGTCCCCGACTTTCACACTGCCGACGTTCGTTTCTGCCTTGGAATTAAAGCCGCTGGCAGTGTTTTCGATGTCCTCGGCCTTGCCCTTGATGACGATGTCGCCGGTCTTGCCTTCTTTGACATTGACGGAATGAATATTCGTTTCCGCCTTGGAATTGATGCCGCTGGCAGTGTTTTCTACATCTTCAACATCAGACTCAATGGTGATGTCGCCCGTATTCGCCTGCCCGGCATATGCACCAGCAGCCCACACGGTAAAAGCAGCCACGATAAGCAACAACATGATCTTTTTCATCAGTTCGTCCTCCAAAGTTATTCCAATCACATACGATATCAGCAAGCGTTACTGTACGCTTTCAGCCTTGGTCCCAACAAACATAAAGTTCCCAACTAGGGAGGTTGATTCCCATGGAACCTGCTTGTTCCCGGTCGCCTGCAGGACATCGATCCTGACGCGCTTGAGCACTTCCTCTATGCGAAGCCCCGGAACCGAGAGATTCTTCAACAAAAACTTGGTGTAGACGCCGTTTCTCCCGTCTCCGTCGGCAGCCACCGCTCCGGGAGCAGTGGCATAAGCGACAATCGACCCCATGGGAGCATCAACCCTTGCAAGCCCTCTGCTCACACTTCTGTAACCCCGCGCAAAGGGATTATCCCTGCATGCATCCAGGATCGCGATATTCAGGCTCTGAGACTCCTCCATCTTGGCAAGCACCCTGCCCAAATGAACCGTTTCAAATTCGACATCGCCTTCAGACGCCATCTTCGCGTCTACTGGGACAAGGTAATTGACACCCTTCACCTGTATACCATGGCCCGCATAATAAAAAAGGCCCACATCAGCAGTACGCAACGCGTCGCCGAATCGATTGATGGCCTTGACCATTTCCTTGCGGTCAGCATCGGTCACGAGTTGGACTTCAAAATTCAGCTGCCGCAGTTTCGCAGAGACATCATTCGCGTCATTGACCGGATTGTCCAAAGGCGCAAATCCGTAATGAGAATTCCCCACAACGAGCGCGATCCGCCTCTCATCCGGTATGACAGGGATGACCGGCTCAGGTTCCTTGGGTTCAACAACAGGCCTCGGCTGGACTGTGCCCAACTGCTTTTCAAGCCGTATCTGGGATTGCGGGACATGAGACGGGGTGCTGGCCCCTTCCATGACGTCTTCAAGCATGGCCGTGTCCTGCGTTTTGAACCGATAGCCAAGTATAATAAGCGAATTGACCTGCTCGGCACACTCCCCCATTGCCCCCAATGAATAATACACTCTGGCCAGATGGAGTTTCGCCAGCTTGTAATCCGGCTTCAAGGCTATTGCGTGGCCAAACGCCTCGATGGCTTCCTGATCCTGCCTCAGACGCTCAAAACACAACCCAATGAAATAATTTATCATCGGATTGTCTTTATGTTCTTCGTAAGCTGCTCTGAATTCCTGCAGGGCACCAACATAATCACTCTGGAAGTAAAGCTTCTGGCCCTTGGAAATGGTATACGTCGAGGCCATGGCATTCGTGGCCAGCAGCAATACACTAAGACAGACAGCATGAAGCACAAATTTCTTCATCAATCAGCCTATTGCGTCTTAGAGACTTCCCACGTTCCGTGGATCAATTTGAAGTCATCGTTACTGACCAGGGTTCCATTTCCGGTTTCACCGTCCATTGTCCCCTGAAGGCTCACCCGCAGCTTAAAGCTTCGTGCCATAATTCGCCCCCGGCCATTACCCGAAGCCTGAAGCATGCCGTCACGGACTTCACCTTTGAGTCGGATATTAACTTGGCCTTTGCCATGGTCACGATGATTGAATTTAGCTTTCAGAGTGCCAGACAATTCATATCGTTCAGCGTCAATATCAATTGGAGTCATCTCCCAAACTATATTTCCCGTATAACCTTCGCCCCTGGAGGTTCCTTCCCATGTTTCTAAATTGCCTGCCATCGCAGACCCAAACACCCCAAACGCGCCAATCAACAAACACAAGAACAATCTAAACTTCATGCGTCCTCTCCATACTGGACTCTACTTATTTCCCATTCACATTTCCACACTTCGCCATAAACTGCGTGAAAACTGCCAAGCCATGAAAAAAGCATAATAAAACATCGGCAGCGCTTAATCTAGGATTCGCCCCGTACTTTCTCCCAAAGCGACTATTCACACAATTCAAAATTACGAAATCAACTAGCATACCAGACACCAAAAAGCTATTAGCCCAAGGTATTCTCCAATGGTTTGATAGGGAAAATGAGAAATTCTCCCACAACAAATCCAAAATAGGGAGAATGTCCTAGAGAAAACGTTGACCTAACTCAAACGGGGGAAGGCGCATCCCTCTCAGAGGTGGTTCCAATCCTTTACCCAGAGAAGTGGTTCCGCTTTGCTTGTTCAATGCCTTGAGCTGAGTCTTGATGTGGTCGGCTTCACCGAGAAGTGCTGACTTCTTTTTCACCAAGCCGGATACAACGTGTGACATGGACATGGGGTGCCTCCTTATTTCGGGAAGCATAGCCATGTCTGGGGGATGGTTTCTACACGGTCAATGTACAACAGCTACATAATGCCGGTCATTTCGACAAAAAGGAGTCCGAAGTGACGTACTCCCGGATATCTCTACACAGCTACGGGCGGGACATGCCAATATCTTCATGTTTGAAAATGCTCCCAGCAGCGTCCTCGATGAGGCGAAGAATGTCCATGTCATCTTGACGTTTGCAACTCATATGTTTTTCTCCTTGTTCAAGGAGCTCTTGTATGCCTCTTCAATCAGCCGCAATTTTACTTCTGGTATACCTGCCTGCCTGTTTTCTTCCCGCCAATTTTCACGGACCAGTGTAGCCATACCGTGGATTATTTCCCGTGCCTTGGGCAAGTCGAGATCAAAATCAGCACATCTCGACAGTGCATTTTCAAGGGTGGCGACTCGACCGAGCTTACCGACACCCAATGTCAAACGGCTCGCTTCATCACCCTCGCGCTGGGGTTGCGGCACGATATCGTAGGCGGGCGATAGTCGCCACTTACCGCTTGTGGTATCGTAAAGGAATCCATGATTTTTGAGGTGATCATCCCAGTTGTTGCACAGGATGTTGAAGACCATGCGGCGGAACAACTCCTCAAGATCGGCCTTGAGGTGGGCTGCCACCCCGAACCGACGAATGGCCAAGGCGATGTCGCCGTAAGTCCCGTCGGTCAGGCTGTCCGCCCCGGTGAGCGTCATGGCCGAAAGAAAGTGGCGGCGCATGAGCAGGCTACCTTCTCTGTCGAACCTGGCGGTCAAGAAGACATCCCGTCCGCCAACGTCAACCACGCGGCACTCGGGAACCCGAATGCCGCACTTCGCAGCCAGCCGCATAGCCGCCAACTCAATACGGCAGGTCGGCCACTGTTCCAGTTCCCGCGAGAATTTGGCGATCCAGGGCCTTCCCTCGTACACCACGGCCGCCTTTGGTTGCGCGCCGCCCACGGACGAACCGCGAATCAGGAAGCGCCGCTGGTCGGCGGGCAAAGACTCATGGTTGAGGACCGCATCCACGTCCCGGAGCATGGTGGCCAAATCGATGCGGTCTCCGGGGATTTCCTCGGGCCGCCAGGTGGGCTTAGCTGGGCTTGGGCCGCTCAGGTCCGGCCCAAAGGCGAGTGCTCCTATGCGGTCCTCCTGGTTCAGGACGGTGAGATAATCGAATTCCGAGGGAACGACCCCGTCCCGTTCTGCAGCCCTATCCAGCAGATGGCGGCCCCAGCCGTCCGGGCTGACATCTTGGAATGCCCGAAATACGCCTACAGCATGATATTCGGCCTGCCCCAGCGGTAACTGGAGCGGATCAACGGCAGCTGCATCCCTTCGTTCAAGGTAGCGACGGCCATAAGCGAATGTGGAAACCACCTCCCGACCGTCCTGGTGCATGACCAACAATCCGGCGGGCACAAATGCACCGTCTAGGTAGAGATAGACGTAAGTCTTGTCCGTGGGCATAGGGTTCTCCTATTGTACCTTCCGCGAAACACCTTTACCTGCATTCTGCTTAAAATCACTTCGCTGAAAAATACGGTTTTCAGCTCGCTCCGCCGCTTTCATCGGCGCGCCCCCCTGCCGGGTGCCATTGTACCGCGTCCGATTTTTGGTATAAAGATTTGATGGACACGACACTAGAAGTCGAGATCATCACGCTTCTTCGCACGAACCCGCTTCGGGCTTTTCAACTGCTGGAGGGACTTCCCCACTTTGTCCATGTCCGGATCGGCCACCTGGCCTAGCCCTTCAGCTAACCCAAGTACATCCAGCACCTGAACCAGGATGCCGATGCCCACCGACGGCTCGCCGCGTTCCAGTCGAATCAGTGTAGCGTGGCTGGTCGATGCCCGCATGGCCAGTTCGACCTGCGTCATCCCACGGCGCACGCGCGCTTCCTTAATATTCGCGCCCAGCGACTTTAGCGCTTCTGTTGCGTCGGGAGACAAAGCCTTACTTGCAAGCGAAGCATTTCCCATACGGACCTCAATACTAATATAAATATTATTTTAAATCGCTTTGACTAATATATAGATTAGTTTTTTGGACTATGCAAGCTGAAAGTGTTACGACAACCTTCCAGGAGAAAGGATCGTTGTGCGAAAAATTCGATGACAAATTCGAAGCTTTTCCAAGGTGCCTACGAAGGATTTGAGGCGCAAGCAGCCAATTCACCATGGTCGGCAGCCGTCCAATAAAATCAGAATTTTAAAACACTGAAAATCCCTACCAACACAACCGTCGGCCAACAAACTATTATTGCTAGACATTATAAAAAAGGCCCAAATGTTGCTCAGCAGCCATCACTCGACCTTTAGCAACATAAGGATATCTCAATGAAAAAGCTTTTTCTTCTGACCCTGCTCACCGCTGTACTCTCATCTTCCATGGCCTTTGCCATGACCGCGACCATTCAATTCACCACAGACAACCAATTAACCGAACTCACTCTTAACGGTAAAAGCATTATCCCAACCGCCACTATTACTGGAAATTTAGATGACTGGCGTGAGGTTAAGTCTTTCAACTTTGAATATGACCCAAGCCAATCCTATCTCTTCACCTGGTCCATCAAAAACTATGACACGAGCGGCAAGGCTGGGACTGAGGGCTCTAGCACTCTCCCTACCAGCGGAAACCCCATCGGCTTCATTGCCCAGGTTGATCTGGACGGTACCCCTGGATGGGAACTCACCTCACAACTCGATCAATACTGGTCTGTTGCAGGCGATTATGGCGTTGAATACGATTACGGAACCGGGGCATGGGGCAATCGCCCCGCATCCATCTCCTCTGATGCCAAATGGCTCAGTGTAACCGATGGTGCTTCAACCATGGAAGCCAGCCTCACCCTGACCCCGACTCCGATCCCTGGTGCAGCATGGTTACTCGGCTCCGGCCTGGTCGGCTTGGTGGGCCTGCGCAGACGGTTCAAAAGCTAACGCGCGCTCCGCAAAAAAACAAAAGAGGGAGTAGGTCTGCTTATAGACCTACTCCCTCTCCTTTTTCACAGATTGCCCTACTACTTGATCAACTTCTCATAGCAGGATTACCAGCCCGATTCCAACGGATAGCCTTGTCCAAATCATTGCTGTTGTGTTGAACACAGCAGACCAACGAAATCATTATCATAACACACCGATATTAAGAATCATTTTGGGCATGTAATAGATATGAATTTATGGTAGAATAGCAGTACACCTTAAAAAAAGAACTTAGCCAATCATTAAATACGATCAACATATGCCAATCTTTATCAAAAACAATGCATGTTTGCGGCCAGTCTTACCGGGCGCCAGGACGCTCGGCACTTTGATCCTGTTGATTGCACTTATCCCTATTCTTTTCGTGTCAACCGCCAGCGGGCAAGAAACGGACAAGATTCGAGTGGCAGGATTTCTTTATCCCCCGTTCTACCAAACACAAAGTGGAGTCCCCGAGGGAATAGCCGTAGATTTGGCCAACGCAATTTTTTCTCGACTGAACCGAGAGTGTTCTGTTGCTATCTTCCCGTTGAAGAGAACATTATCAATGCTGAAAAATGGAGAGGCGGACTGCACGCTCATTTTGATTAAAACGCCGGAGCGTCAGAAGTTCCTACACTTCACCGAACCAATCATCACAGTGCGAGGATTAATATGGTCAGCGGCCCACAGAGGAGCCATTCAGTTTCAAGCACTTGACGACCTGCGACAATACAAGATTGGTGTCACCCGCGGTTACAGCTATGGTCCGGAGTTCGACGATTTTCTCCAAACAATGCAGATAGAAACGGCAAACAGCGACTACTCCAACATGCTCAAATTGTTGGAAAACAGAATTGACATCTTCCCCGGCAATGAACTGGTTGTTGACTCACTCATCAAACGCCACCCCGAACTGCAGGACAAACTCCTCCATTCAAGCAAGGCGTTTATTGAATGGGAGCTTAGAATTGCAGTCAGTCGAAAGTCATGGGTTTCCTCTTTGCTTCCCGAAATCGAGGCGGTACTAGCCGACTTGAAACGTGAAGGGGTCGTGTCCGACATTGTCAAGACATACCTACCGTAAACTTTAAACCGCCTGTTTACATTGCGCTTAAAACTTATGGAGCATCGATCTCGCCCCGCGCACGCCTCGTAAACGGACAAGACATCTCGCAACCACGTCCATCCTACAGAAACGGCCTGACGACCTCGACACCAGCACGACCAACCCCGTCAGCCAAAGCACCCACCCCAAACATAGCCCCTTCACTCAAGACAAAGGCCTGCCTGAAAACGGCTCTACAGCGCTACACGGCAAAGCCGATTGCCCTTGAGTAAAAAAACCACCACCAATCTCTATACCTGCATCGGGAAAAGGGAGTGAGATTTCCTTCCAATATGGAGGAAAATCATTACATTCGAGTGCCTCAAAAAAATCATCGGCGCACTTGGAGTCAAGACACCCAAAATTTTGCACCCAGCCCCCCTTGCTGCGATTTCTTAAAAAAGGACAGGGAAAGGGCGCGGCGAAGGACCAAAAGCGCTCAGCGGCGATTCTGACGCATTTCACCCAACTGACGCTCAGTGCGTCTGTAATCCGCCAAGCCCCCCCCAGTCCTCATACAATCATGCCAGGATAACCATGCCTGAATCTTTGATGTAGTATTTCACGGAATCGAAACCCGTGAAATCAAGTTTGATAATCCTGTATTCCCCATAAAATGGGGGGGGGCAGACAATAATCCAGCCCGGCCTCAAAGCCGACCATGTGCCCCTCGTAGCCGATGGCGCTCCTGGGACATCGCGCCCCCCTGACATACACAGACTGGAGGCAAAGTGAAGAAAAATCATTGTCATGTGAAAAGGTGATTTTAAGGCCAAAAAAGAAACGGCCACAGATATGAAAGTGGAAGTACCCTTCACTTGTCATATCTTATACGGACTAGAATTTTTGACCTTGTCTTGTCATACAACAACGCGTTTTGAAAAGGCCTCAAAACAAGGGTTGATTTATGCACATTAACTACTGGTCCAAATTGGCCCATTTTGGACCAGTTGGGCCAGCTTGGACCAGTCGGACCAATATGCCTCCCCCAAAAACGTATCTCCAAAATCCCACATTAATCCTCCCACCGAACTGTCCAAACAACTGAATCCACCTCTTTCCAAAGTTCGATCTGAACTCTGGAGACGAATCTGTGTTCGAAACCAACACCAGAAACCCTCTCTGTGTTCGCAATCAACACTGGAGGGTTCCGTGTTCGCAACCAACACAGAAAGATCCGCCATTTTTATACTACATTTAAATTAACAAATATATTTACTAAAAGTAATACGAAACGATTACAGGCTTAAAATAATTAACAATTTAATAATATTCGTTATCAACCCTGGGGGGAACTACAATATTCGTTATCAACTGTGGAGAAACTCCGTAGTTCGTTATCAACTACGGACAATAATTGATAAAAAAGCTTGCAAAAAATGCTAAGTGGCGTATAAAGATACACAGCTTCGAAGCAAAAGGCCTGTTTTTTGTATATAGTGGTTCATAGTAACATTATATACAAATATTAAACAAAATTTAATCTTTTTACCAAAGGAGTTTAGTTATTAAAATGAAAATTAAATGCGCAGACTACAAAAAATTATCTTCAATTCTTAGTCTTAAGAAATCTACCATTAAAAAAATATGGAGAATATATCCACACTATTTTGTAACTGATGGAAGAAATCTTAAATCAGCTCGCTTTGATATAATAGAAGTGATCGAATACTTAAAGGAAAACAACAATGGCATTCCGGAAATACACAGGAAAGGGAGGGAAGTACCGCGTCCAATTCAAACACAGAGGAAGAACTTACAGTCACGTTGTAAAAACAAAAATAGAAGGCGAGGTGTGGAAAGTGGAAACCTTAAAACAACTCAAAAAAATGGAGAGGAGGGAGACCGCCGATTTGATGTGTTCAACGATAACTAGGAAGTATTTAGAAGACTGCGCGGCTAGGATGCAGCCGCAAACGGTTGAGGAAAAGAAACGGCATATAAAAAAATTTGCGAAATATGTCGCCAAATCTTACCCCCCGGAGCAACTACTTGTTGAGCAAGTTACAATTGAGTTGGCGCGAAATTTTATAGCGCATATTCAAAAGGCCAAAACCAACAAGACCGCCAACAGGTATCTGCGAAATCTGAAGGCCTGTTGGAACTGGAACATCAAGCAGGGTGAGAACATCGGCAACCCGTTTAGCAAGATCGAGAAGTACCCTGAAGAGGTCTACGTAAAGAAAGTGCCTTCAACGCAAGATGTGGTCTCGGTGATTATGGCAGCTGACAGATTTCAAGCTGACTTTCTCCAACTCCTCCTCCAGACTGCCGCGAGACCCGGCGAAATACGTAAACTCAAATGGGAAGACGTCTTCTTTGACCGTAAAATGATTCGACTATGGACAAGAAAACGCAAGGGCGGGGGTATGACCCCCCGCCCGGCCCTGATGACGCCCACAATGCGCGAGATATTGGACCGTCGTTGGAAGGACCGCAAAAACAGTCCGTGGGTGTTCACGGATCCTGCAACCGGCGATAGGTACGAACGTTCGGCCAAAGAACTCAGAGAGATGACACGGCGTCTTTGTGACAAAGCAGGGGTTCCCTACTTCGACATGTATTCTCTACGCCACTATGTGAGCCAACGAGTCATCGATTCGGGAAAAGCCAACCCGGTGGACATCCAGAAGTTGCTTGGCCACCAGCGCCTGACAACGACCGATAATTATATCCGATCACTCGTCCCGGATATGCAACATTTGAACGGCATCCTCGAGTCCCTTTTGGACGAAGGTCTGGCAGAAAAGTCCAAACCAACTGCCGCAAGCGGCCGGACGAAAATCCAATAGACAATACGAAAGGCCAGCCCCTCTCATGTATGGACCGCGTTCAGCGGTCCCTTTTCTTTTGTCTCGGCCTTTGATCGATAAAAAATTGATGGAGCGGCAGTGGGTTAACGTGATAATCTTAAAATGATCATCTGGATTGACCAGCAGCTCTCCCCACGATAGTAGAAATTATTCGGATACTAGAAAAAAGTGTTGCCAACACTCTACGTTGGAACAAAGAGGCTGACGCACAAACGGCAGCCTCTTTGCGTTCTGGACGACGGAGGGCGAATGAGATATTTTGAAATTCTCAATGAGCTTTGGGACAAAGCTTCGAACGTGTATCACCACGTTCACCCCACTAAGGGACCGCCGGCAAGCGGTCTCTTTCTTTTTCCCCTGGGCGATCTTCTATGGTTTAGTTCTGGCCCTTGAGCGTGTTACTCCCCTTGCCGGTCTCACTTGGGACGATATGTAAACTTCCCCGCTCCCCTCCTAAGTCCTCCAGCACCTCCCCCCGCAGCCCGATAATGTTTTCAGACCCAAAAAACGCCTGGAGGGACCTGGGCGTGATTTCTGGGCATACTGCGAGGGTCAGCCGTGACACGATGAAGATACGCCGGGCGGTTGTCCGGTTGTTTGCTTTGGTTCACCTTGGCCCTGCTCAGCGACTCACCGACATACCGACACATCGGATGGAACACCGGCACACCGGAACAGAACCGAACAGAACTGAGCAGAAAAGGGCAAAAGTGCGACAGCGATAGAACGCCCGATAGAGCGACAGAGCGACAGGACGGGTGACACTACGACAGGGCGACAGGACAGGTCAATGCGCCTATCACCCCGCCGGAATTCACAGTTCCACCCACCATCTATCCGTTCCCCCTGAGGCAGCAAGAGCCGCCCACTTCACCCCACGATCCTGGCCAACCTGGTGAATGTGGTAGTGCCCAAAAAACCATTGCTTTGGCTTTACCAGATTAAGAAGTCGGTCCAGGAGTTGAGGAGTTTCCTCCGCAAATTTCGCCAGCCACGGTTCCCTGGCATACCCTGCGGCGGCTCCTTGCGGATCTGGAAGCTGGCCGGGGCCGTGTGGCTCACCACAATATCAACGTGACCTCCATGATTGCGGTTCAGCTCTTCCAGGGCCGGTAGCTCTTCTAGCCGGCGCGTATCGTTCTTGTATGCGCCACCGTAAAACATCACCGTGCGATGATCGGGCAAAATAAGCACAGATCCGGCCGGAAGGTAGCAAACTTGAGGGGCGATTTGACAGGTGTCTTGTTTCACAAATTGGGCCAGCGCCTCGTGGTCCTCGTGATTTCCTTCACACCAATAAACGAGCGTGTCGCGCAGCTCCAGTGCCGGATCGGTAGGCGGCCAACCGTCTCTTGTTGGCCAATAGCCGAAGTCGCCAACCTGGAGGAGGATGTTTGGCTTTTAATCGTGAATCAATGAGTTGAGCGATTCGAAATCTCCATGAAGATCGCCCACAACTATAATTTTCATCAACCATAGATACCATTTCCGGCCGTGCCTGGGAATGTGCTATATTCTCCTCAGGAGGAATTCAAAATGATCTACACTCTACTCGGGGCTCTCGCCGGTCTGATCCTGATCTTCATCGCCGCGCTCCTAGAACGATGGCACCGAATTTCTTCGGCCCACGACTAGCCGACTTTACACCCTAGGAACATTTTTGATCTCTGGTGAGCTGAGTTTCCCAATTTTATAGGGAAACATAATCAAATGGGAATAAAGCAAACCAAGCAGATCTAATAATCTTCGGGGAGATAGACACTCAACTCCTGTCGTAACGCCGCGGCAAAATCATTCAGTGTCTCCTGGGTCTGCTCAACGGTCTTGCCCGGGGGCACGGCCATTTCGATGCGGACCAAGGCACCATCGGTTCTTTGCTGCAACAGGGCGTCCTGCACGAGATACCACTTGTTACGCCATTCGCTTGTCACCACACGACCGCGCTGTAGCAGCCAGAAATTCGAAATCAGCTTCTGGCTGCCCTTTCCCAGCACCATCTGAGTGACGGGGAATGCTCGCCCACCGCTGACGGGCGGAAGAACGCGCTTGGACAACATATCCCAGCCGCCACCAAGGAGACAGGAAGTGGGCGCATGAGCTGCATGCTCCACCGTCTGATGGGCATACCAGGAAACAAGGACCCAGATATCACCGCGTTCACCCGGAGTGGAGAACTGTCCATTCATGTAATCGTCCAAACCAAGGCTCTTGAGCACAGGCTCGGACAATTTCGAATACTTGCCCTGCCACTGCGCGACCTGCACAGGCAACCCGGTAAATCGGTGGCGGTGGGGAGTGTACTGCTGTTGCTTGAGGAAAAACGGCCCGGCCCACAACGTTGCCAACAAGACCAACACTACGGCTCCGTTCCATGCTCCCGGCAGAACAGCGTTGAATCGCGCAACATCAACCGGCTTGACGTCGTCGCCGGAGTTCTTGTCCCGCTCCGAGGCCAGCAGCATGGTGATGCCCCACAAAATGCCTAAGGAAAGCACATAGACCAGCCAGCCGGAAAAATCATGGAAAAACCCTTGGGCCAAAACCGGGTCGATGAACTTGGTCAGGATGCCGGTCAGGGCGATGCGGAAGGCATTGGAAAAGATGGTCACCGGTATGGAGGCAAGCAGCAGGACAATCCGCTTCCATGGGGCCTTGAGGAAAAACCAGCCCACAAGCAACGCCATGAGTATGGAAGGCCACAGGTAACGCAAGCCGCTACATGCATCCACTACCTGAAGTTGAATCACACCAAGATCGATGACGTTGCCCTCCCGAAAAACCGGGATATTCAGCAACCGCAGCACCTGCTCGGACAGATAGGATGAAATCAACCGCAACCGGAAGCTCGCCAAGCGGTCGATGAAAGCGGGGAACGGGATGGCAAAAACACCGATCACCATGGGCAGCCACAGGGCACGGAAGGACCGTTGCCCAAGGGCCACCAATGCCATGCCGCAAAACGACGACCACATGGACAGGTTGACGAAATAGCGCAGTGAGCCGAAGCGGCCTATGAAAAGGAATAGAATGGAAATTAAAAGCAGCAGGTATCCAAAAAACCCGCTCCCGCCCGAAGCCTCGGCTATGCGGCTGCGGTTGTTCCAGACGAGATAGATGATGATCGGAACAATCAGGTAGCAATGGGAGTAATCTTCACCATTCCAAAAATGCACCAGGACGGGAAAGTCGGCCCAGAAAATCGCTACCCAGGAAACCAAAGCCAGAGCGTAGAGGATGAAACGAGTCATGTATTATATGCTATCGCTGGTTAGAGGATATGGAGCTATGCAGATTAGTTACCCTTTGTCCGGCACCATAGCAACCCATAATCAAAAACGGATAAAAACTAACTCAAAGTTCCCGATTGATTAAAAAAGCCCGCCAAATCGGCAGGCTTATAAATCTCATAGGACTCACAAACTACACTAGGCCAAAAATCGTCTACGAATACCGGCTAAACCGAGTAGACCCGACCCCAGCAGCCAGATAGCACCGGGGATAGGCGTGGGATTCGCTGCCAAACCATGGACTTCCGTGATGTACCAGGAATCACCCTCACTGCCGTATCCGGTCAACTCCCAATAGCCACTGGCTAAAAGCGTCAGAGTGTATTCCATAAGCCCGGTCTCGCCATCATCGCTGTCGGAAATGAACAGCTTTGAAAACAGGCCGGTGTCATCCATGCTGTACCCCCAGGCAGTCACCGCATGGGAACCGGAGCCACCGAGCCCCAGGCCGACAGACATCCCGCTGCCCATGTATGAGGCAACGGTGTTCATGGCCATGTTCGGATCATTGTAGTACAAAGTTTTGCCATCCGACTCATATGAATTCATCGAGAAAAAAGAGTAGTAAGCATCGATGTCGAGAGAGGGATAAAATCCACCACCGCCATCGTTTGGGTCCTCGTCCTGGGACCAGCCGGACACGCCCTGCTTGTTGTTCGTCCCATCGAACCACCAATCCGCACCTATGTACATATTGCCACCGACATCGGTGAATTGCGATTGATAATAGCTGAACACCGCATCAGAGTTGTTGCTTGCGTAGGGGGCACTCCAATTCGTCCAGGTCAACATGTTGGAAACGGCCGCAGCCCAACACATGAGATCGTCATCGGTATTCGCCTGGGTTTTGTTGGCGTCCCAGACACTGCCCCCCCAAGTGTCGACCAGTGAAAACGTGGCCGCCTGAGCCGAGTAGCTCGCAACCACGACGAATAGAGCCACAAAAAACAAGACAACTAACCTTTTCATGTTTCCCCCTGAAGAAATTGCAAACTATATTGGCTTGTTGCAAAAAACATTCATAAGTAAGGATGTCGACAAGTTGCCCACAAAACCGGGAACGCCGTAATTTCATTCTGAAAATTCCGGACACATTGATTACCCTGATCCATGCAGGAAATAAAAAGAGGTGGGGTGAGCCGACATACGTAACGCCGCCATGCTTTTGTTGTGATAATGTGTCGAATAAGACCGAGCTCGTCCGGGAAACACGGACAAAGATAGCTATAGAAATGTATAGTTTTATCAGACAAAACTGGCGGCAGTTCCTGAAGTCGTTGCAGGCCAACGCCTATCGGAGATGGAATGAATTTTGCTTTTCGGTACAATGCGGTTCAAATTCAAGAAGGAGGGCTCGTATGCTTAAACGGTTTCAGATTCTGGTGATCGCATTGCTCATCGTCGCCTTTGCTGCTCCAGCGGCATTTGCCAGCACATTTTACAACACAATGGGATACAATCTCCATTACGATGATTGGGGAAACCCGCTTGGCGGGACGACGCTCCAATTCGGCACCAACGGTGAGCCCAACGGATTTGCCGTCGCAGCCGGGCCTACAGAGGAAGCGGGCGGTGACCTTGGGTATGCGATCATGCAACCCGGCGTGTCCGCCCAGAACCTGAACTTCACGGCCCAGATCAGTTACAGCAATCTTTTTCTCGCTCAGGGGCATTTTGGTCTTGAAATGGGTTGGAATCTGGCAGGCGAGCCTTTGGATGCCCAGACTGGTGACAACAATGCCGGTGTTGGTATTTATGCAGGCATCTACCACAACTTTGCCGATCCTGAGGCATCTCTTCGTGGCTTTGCAACCGCATATTACAACGAACAGACGGGTGCCGGTGGGCCGATAGCCGGCGGAAATCAGGCTCCGTTGCCTCTCCCCGATGAATTTTCAGGTTCCCTCAAACTCGAAAAAGTGGGACTTCAACTGACGACTTCCTGGGCTGGTGCGGACGGTGTCTTCAATGTGTTGGACGTCCTCGACCTCGGCGCCCTCGGCCTGGCGGGCGACTACATCACCATCGGCTTCTCCGCTGGTGCTGACGCGAACGGTTTCGCGAGTGTCTCATTCTCCGATTTCGAGGCAAACCCGGCCCCCCCGGCAGCCACTCCGATTCCGGGCGCTGTCTGGCTGCTCGGTTCCGGCCTGGTCGGCCTTGTCGGCCTTCGCAAGAAGTACCGCAGCTGACCCTTTTGACCTGATATATTGAACCCCTGCAAGTGAATGCTCGCAGGGTTTTTTTCTTTCGTGCCCAATCGCTTTCCCTTTTCAAACCTAACTGAACTGATATGACTTGAACGCTCATGGATGCCCTTCCGTCCCGCGCTCCTCATCTTTTAATCCACGTCTACGGAATGTCGCCTAATATTAGTCCCAAACCTCTTGTCAGACTCAAAGGGGGCACAAAGAGGGGGCACAAATTCACAATCACAACAAAAATGGGCTTACGGTGTTACCCGTAAGCCCGTGATTTTGGCGGAGAAGGAGAGATTTGAACTCTCGAACGAGCTTAACACCCGTTACACGCTTAGCAGGCGTGCGCCTTCAGCCAACTCGGCCACTTCTCCTGGGATCGCCGGGCACCGGACGATGCCGATGCGAGGCGGAAAAAACGTCTACACAATTCAGCCCGTCATTGTCAATGACGATCGCCCTTATTACCCTTTTTCGCCTTGCCTTTTCCGGCTTCACTTTCGGCTTCCTTGCGGCGACGGCGCTTGAGGGCCTTGTATTTGGTCTCGTGCCGCCGGGTCTTCGCGCCACCGATGCGCTCCCGTCCGGGGCCGCGCTTGCCGATGGAGGAAATGCCGCGGGCCTTTTCCCATTCCTTGTTGTCGTGGCTGGACCGGAACACGATATTCACCGGGGCTGCGGAGATGCCGAGCAACTTGCGGAACTGATTTTCCAGGTAACGGACATAGGACTGCTTGACCAGGGTGTGGTCGTTGCAGAAGAATACGAAAGTCGGAATCGGCTCGTCCGCCTGCGTCACGTAATAGAACTTGGGCCGCCTGCGCTTGACCACCGGGGGCTGGAGCTTTTCCAGCACGGCCGCCAGCGCCCGGTTGAGCGCGCCAGTGCCGATGCGGATTTCGCACTCCCGGCGCAGGGTTTCGGCCAGGGGAAGAAGCTTTCCGATGCCCACGCCCTTCTGTGCGCTGGTCATGACAACGGGCACATGAGGGATGACCCGCAGTTCGCGCCGGAACGCCTCAAGCGCCTTGTTGGTCTCGCTCTTGGGAATCAGGTCGCACTTGTTGACCACCACGATGAACGGGGTCTTCTCCTTGGCCAGGAATTCGATGAGCCGCTTGTCCTGACGCCCCACCCCCAACGTGATGTCGATGGTCAGGACGGTCACGTCGCTTCGCTTGGAATTCTTCAACGCCCGGATGACGCTGATCTTTTCCAGGTGGTCCTGGATATTGGCCCGCTTGCGCACCCCTGCGGTGTCCACGAAGGTGTAGCGCTTGCCCTTCTTCTCGAAGGTGACGTCGATGGAATCGCGGGTGGTCCCGGCCACGTCGGACACGATGAGCCGGTCCCTGCCGATGACGGCATTGATGATGGACGACTTGCCCGCGTTGGGACGGCCGAGCATGGTCAGCTTGAGCCCTGCCTCGACACGATCCTCCTCGGTCTCCTCGGGGATGCCCAGGTCCAGTACGAACCGCCGGACATAGTCGCGCACTTCGTGGAGGTTGTAGCCGTGGGCTGCGGAAACGGGCATTTGCTCGATGCCCATCTCGTGAAATTCCGCCGTCATCTGGGGGGCGAACTCACTTCCGTCCACCTTGTTGATCAGCATGAACACCGGCTTGCCGGATTTGCGCACGTACTCGGCGGCCTGCCGGTCGAGCGGAGTCAGCCCCTCTTTCCCGTCCACGACGAAAATGATGCCGTCGGCCTCTTCGATGGCCTCCCGGGCCTGCTCGAAGATTTCATCCTCGAAATCTTTGGACAGTTCAGGGGTGGCTTCGGATTCCAGGACCATGCCGCCTGTATCGACGAGGTCGAAGCGCACGTCGCCCATGACGCATTCACCGTAGATGCGGTCTCGCGTCACCCCCGGCATATCATGGGTAATGGCACGCGACTTTCTCAAAAATCGGTTGAAAAGCGTGGACTTGCCCACATTGGGGCGACCCACAAGGGCAACGATTGGCAACATGGTTGGCTCCAGGGTGGTGTTGTGTTGCGGGACTCTTGAAAAATCCCGCACTTCCGTTCAAGGAAGCGCGGGATTAGCCTATCTTTAATCGAATGTCGAGTCCATTGTTCCCGACGGCTTTCGGGAAACCGGCCTAACTGCCTCCCATGGACTCGATGATGGCGTTCAGCCTGGACGCCATGGCGGCCACCTCCTGGATGGCGCTGGTGGCCTGGTCCATGACCTGGGAAGCCTCCAGGGCGATCTGGTTGATCTCGTCCGTGGCCCGGTTGATCTCCTCGCTGGTGGCGGATTGCTCCTCGGCGGCCGTTGCGATGGCCCGGACCTGATCCGCAGCGGCTTCGATCCGGCCAACGATTTCCGCCAGTGCCTGCCCCGACTGGTTCGCCAGCTCCGTGCTGCGGGAAACCGAGGAAACCGCATTCTCGGTGGCGACCACGTTTTCCTGGGTCATATTCTGAATCTTGGTGATGGCCCCGCCTACCTCGCTGGTGGCGGTCATGGTCTTTTCCGCCAGCTTGCGGACTTCGTCGGCCACCACGGCAAAACCGCGTCCCGCCTCACCCGCGCGGGCCGCTTCAATGGCGGCATTGAGGGCAAGAAGATTGGTCTGGTCCGCGATGTCGGAAATCACTTCGAGAATCTTGCCGATATCCGCAGCCTGCCGCCCCAGCTCCTCCATGGAAACCTTGAGGTTGTCCGCCTGCACCTGCACGTCGCCGACCGCACCGATGACCTGGCTGACGATTTCCTCGCCGTCCTGGGCGTTGCGCTTGGCGGTGTCGGCCTCCTCGGCAGCGGAACCGGCATTGCGGGCAACCTCGAGGACAGTGGAATTCATCTGCTCCATTGCGGTGGAAGTCTCCTGCGCCCTGTGCCGCTGGGTGTCGGAACCGGTCTTGGCCTGCTCGATCTGGGCGGACAGCTCCTCGGCGGCGCTCGACAGCCTCTGAGAGACCTCCTCGGCCTCGGTGGCGGCGCTGGAGATGCGCTCGTTCTGTTCCTCGATCTGCTTCTGCTGGTTACGGATTTCGGTCACATCTATCCAGACGGCCAGGGACCCGAGCAGGTTGTCGTCCATGTCGTAGAACGGCGTGGCCACGACCTGCACGTTTTTCACATGCCCGTTCGGCGTGGTGTATTCCACTTCGGTCTCAAGCTGCTGCCGATCCCGGATGGCCCTGTCGGACAAAGTCTCCCTGTCCGGATCATTGTAATAGAACTGGCCGGAGCCGTAGCCCACGTAGTCCTCGGGCGCTCCCTCATGCTCGATGAGATCCAGCATGTACTGGTTCGTCCACAACAGCTTGTGGTCAGGCCCGATCAGGCTGCACGGCAGGGCCAGCCCATTGAGAACGCCTTCGGAAAATCCGAGCTTGTTCTTGAGTTCCCGGACCATGGCTTCGATCTGCCGGGCCAATCCCCTGAACTCATACCTGTACTTGCCTTCGAGCGTGGCCTGCAGATCGCCCCGGGCCACCTCGGAGGCGTACCCCAGGATGTTCTTGACCGGAGTGGTCACGAGCTTGCGGATACTGAACACCATGACCCCGATCAGCAACAGCGCGACCGCTGCGCCGCCCACCATCAGGGTGTTCCTCTGGGTCAGGGCTGCGGCCTCCATGTCGTCCTCGTAAGCACTCATGACCATGACCCAGCCGGTAGCGGGCATGGTCTCGAACACCATGTATTTCTTCCGTCCCTGCCAGTCGTACCAGGTCCCCCCGTTCTCGTTCTTCAAGGCGGTCTGAACGAAATCGTACTCGGACAAATCCTTCAGATACAATTCCTTGTTCACGGCATGGGCGATGATGCGTCCCTTGCCGTCGAGCATGAACCCGTAGCCGTTTTCGGCCACCCTGAAGGGATCGATGAACCGGGAGGTGAAATGCTCCCATTTGGGGAAGATGCCCACCCCGCCGATGATGTCGCCGTTGTGGTCATGCACCACGGCGGCGGCGGCGAAGATGAGGATGCCCCCACCGCTCTTGGACACCAGGATATTGTCGGAGAGGTAGTTTTCCGTCTTGCCCGAGAGTATCGCCTTGACGTATTCACGGCTGCTCCGGTCCGCCCCGGCCATACGGTCGCCCTTGGCGTTGTACCCGGCCACGACGTTGCCGTTGGTGTCGAAACAGAACGCTGCCCAATATCCCTCCGTCGTGTCGAGCAGATCCTGGAACATCCAATCCGCGCCCAAGGCGTCGTGGCCCCCCAGGGCGTCGATGACCACCTGCTGGGAGGCGATCATCCTGGCCATTGCGCCGGTCTGCAGTATGTAGTCGTCAAGGGCGGTCATGGACTGCTCGACCATATTGTTCATGGCCTGCTTCTCACCTTCTATTACCGTCTGGGCAGTATTGCCGCCCACCCACCAGACGCCGCTGACCACCGTCGCGGCGATAATCACCGCGATCAATAGCGTGACAGCCGTATTGATGCTCTTGAATTCCATTTCATCCCCTTACGGATCAAGTAAACCGGCAGGACAACCAAGTCCGGTGACCGAAAACAGATTCAATATTCATAAATATTTAACCGGATTCAATGACAACTGCAACCCGGTTAGAAAAAAGGCAGGGTGTAAAGCCTGCCTTGAATAACCGGATCGGCCGAACCCGATCAGGAATCCTCGAACAGCTTCCTGATGGACTCGGTGTAGGGCGGATAGAGCACTCCCTTTTCAGTGATGATGCCCGCGATCAGCTCGTTGGGGGTCGGGTCGAAAGCCAGATTGTAGACCTCGACGCCTTCGGGCGGGATGCGGTGGTCGCCGATGTGGGTCACTTCCCTGGGATCGCGGTCCTCGATGGGCACGTCGTCACCGGTGGGCGTCTCGATGTCGATGGTGTACTGGGGGGCGGCCACGTAGAACGGAATATTGAACCGCTTGGCGATGATGGCCACGCCAAAGGTCCCGATCTTGTTCACGGCGTCGCCGTTGGCGGTGATACGGTCCGCTCCCACCACCACCTTGTCCACCAGGCCGCGCTTCATGAGCAGGGCGCAGGCGTTGTCGCAGGCCACCTTGACCGGGATGCCGTCCTTGTGCAGCTCGTAGGCGGTCAGGCGTGCGCCCTGCAGGAACGGGCGGGTCTCGTTGGCGATGACCGACACCTTCTTGCCCTGGTCGATGGCCCCGCGCACCACGCCCAATGCCGTGCCGTACCCGGCGGTGGCCAGGGCGCCTGCGTTGCAGTGGGTCATGATGGTGTCGCCGTCGTCCATCAGCTCGCCGCCGAACTTGCCGATCAGCTCGCACATCTCGATGTCGTCCCGATGGATTTCCTTGGCCCTTTCAAGCCAGATTCCGAGCAGTTCCTCCAGGGAGACGTCGCCCGCCTCGTCCCAGACCCGACGCATCTCGCGCACGGCCCAGCGCAGATTCACGGCTGTTGGCCGCGCATCATGGATCTGGTCCAGCTTGGCCTGGAGATTGGCCTTCCAGTCCCCGTCCATGGACTGCACTTCGCGACCGGCCAGGTAGCAGCCGTAGGCTGCGGTCACCCCGATGGCGGGCGCGCCGCGCACGACCATGACCACCAGCGCGAAGCAGATGTCGTCCGTGGTCCTGCACTCGAACCAGTCCTCGCGGTTGGGCAGATACCGCTGGTCCAAAAGAATAAGGGCGTCCTTTTCCGGTGAATACTGAATATGCTCGGTCATTTTTGCCTCCGGCGGCCAGGGAACCTTTTGAAAAAGGTTCCCTGGACCCTCCAAAACTTCTTGTCTCGGCGCTGGCTGGTCAAAGGGAATCGCTACACACCGTATGCGCCGTGTGGAGGTAGCACCAAACCATTGTCAAATGTCAAAATTAAAGGCGGTGCGGAGTACGCACCCCACGCCGCCTCGGTTATCCCGCTTCCCCTTTGAACTCCCTGGCGGCGTGGCGACAAAAAGTTCTGAAAGGGGGGCCGGGGGATAACTCTTTCAAGAGTTTCCCCCCGGTCTTCATTACGAAAGCTTCTCGTTGATCAACTTGGTCACGACACCGGGATTGGCCTGCCCCTTGGACAGCCGCATGACCTGGCCCATGAAGAAACCCATGAGCTTTTTCTTGCCGCCCATGAAGGCTTCGACCTCGTCCGGATTCTCGGCGATGACCTTGTCCACCATGGCTTCCAGTTCGCCGGTGTCGGACATCTGGACCAGCCCCTTGGCCTTGACGTATTCGCCCGGGTCGTCGCCGGTCCGGCACAGATCGCGAAAGATGTCCTTGCCGATCTTGACGGAGATGGTCCCGTCGTCCACCAGCTTGAGCAAAGCGACCAGCTTGGCGGGGGTGAGCCGGATGTCGCACGCCACGGCCTCGGTGTCGTTGCAGTACGGCAGCAATTCGCCCACCACCCAGTTGGTGACCTTCTTGGGGTCATTGCCGTAGGCCTTGACCGCAGCCTCGAAGTACTCGGCCACGGCCAGCTCGCCGGTGATCAGGGCCGCGTCGTAATCGGCCAGTCCGTACTCGGCCATGAACCGGTCGCGCTTGGCGCGGGGCAGCTCGGGCAGTTCGGACCGCCATTTCTCCACCCAGGCTTCCTCCAGCACCAGGGGGACCAGGTCCGGGTCCGGGAAATAACGGTAGTCATGGGCCTCTTCCTTGCCGCGCATGGAATGGGTGGTGCCCTTGTCCACGTTGTACAGCCGGGTTTCCTGGATCACCTGCTCACCGTCCTCGACCAGGTCGGTCTGGCGGCCCACTTCATACTCGATGGCCTTCTGGATGTGCTTGAAGGAGTTGAGGTTCTTGAGTTCCGCGCGGGTGCCGAACTCCTCCTGGCCAAAGGGCCGGATGGAAACGTTGGCGTCGCAGCGGAAGCTGCCCTCCTCCATGTTGCCGTCGCAGATGCCGAGATAGAGCAACGTGGACCTGAGCTCCTTGAGATAGGCCACGGCCTCCTCGGCGGAGCGCATGTCCGGCTCGGAAACGATCTCGATGAGCGGCACGCCGGTTCGGTTCAGGTCCACGAAGCTGGCGTTGTCGGCCGGGGAGTGGATGTTCTTGCCCGCGTCCTCTTCCATGTGAATGCGGGTCAGGCCAACGCGCTTTTTCTCGCCGTCCACTTCGATGTCGACATGGCCATGCTCGCAGATGGGCAGCTCGAACTGGGAAATCTGATACCCCTTGGGCAGGTCGGGGTAGAAGTAGTTCTTGCGCGCGAACACGGACTTGAGGTTGATCTCGCAATCGGTGGCCAGCCCCGCCTTGACGGCATACTCGGCCACCTTTTCATTGAGCACGGGCAGCACGCCGGGCATACCGGAACAGACCGGACACACATTCTCGTTCGGATCGTTTCCGAACCTGGTGGAGCAGGAGCAGAAAATCTTGGTCTGCGTCTTGAGCTGGGCGTGAACCTCCAGCCCGATGACGGTTTCATAGCGGGACATGTCGCTCACCTATTTGTTGGTTTCGTAGAGTTCCGGGTTCAGCTTCGGATCATTGTACATCTTGAACTGGAAATACACCTTGGGCTTCTTGACGCCGACCGCGTACTCGTCGATCAGCTCCAGAATGGCCTGCTCCAGGTCCTCATGCTGCTGCTTGAGGGTCAGCACCTTGCCGCCGCAGGCCTCCTTGTGATCCTGATCCACGTCCTTGCGCCGGCACTGCTCGTCCATGTGGTAGATCTTGAGCGCCTGGATGGACAGCCGGTCCAGAGCCGCGCCCACGGTCTCGGTGTTGTACTTTTCCACACCGTCTTCGGGCAGCAGGGAATCGATCAGGCCGATGAGGCACTCGTCCACCCGCTCGATGAGGTCGTTGCGCTTCTGGTTGAGCTTGTCGATGGCGTACTTGCAGTCCGCGATGACCTTGGCGTCCACGTCCTGGCGGCGGGCCCGGTCCTCGACGTGCCAAAGCTGGAAGTTGGTCCAGTGCTGGCGACCCACCAGCTCCCGGAAACCGGGAATCCCGGCCAAATCGTCCTCGGGGTCGCCGTCGTATACGGGCTCGCCGTAATGCCAGTCCATGACGGACCGGAGCTGATGTTTGACGGCGTCCTGGATGGTCTCTTTAACAATCTCTATGGTGATGTCAGCCATTGATAAGTGCTTCTTTGCTTATGAGGAGATAAACGGTGGCCTCGGTCATGATGTTGTTGGCGATGGGTTCCACCGCGTTCCCTTCGCCGATGTAGTAGTCCACACGCGAACCGCGAATGGCGGTGCCGGTGTCCTGTGCCAGCCCGATGCCCGCCACCCTGCGCGTGCCCAGAGGCCGACCGTCCCGGGCATCCGGAATCTCGGCTTCAAAGGCCAGCAGACTCCCGAGCGGCAACAGCTTTCGGTCTGTAGCCAGTGAAACCATCGGCGTCAACGGCTTTCCTATGGTCCCCTCGGGCGGCGAGTTCTCCAGCCGGAAGAAAACATAGCTGCGATTTTCGGCCATCAGATCGAACATCTTTCCGGGATGCCTGGAGAAATATTCTTTGACATGATCCTTGGACAGCTTCCCCTTGGGCAAAAGGCCCCTGGCATGAAGGATGCGCCCCAGGCTGCGGAAGCCGTGTCCGTTCTTGGCGCCGTAAAGCACGTTGCGGGTGGTGCCGTCGGGCAGCTTGAGCCTGCCGCATCCTTCCACCTGCATGTAGAAGACGTCCACCGGGTCCTTGGCCCAGGCTATCTCCAACCCGCGCCCGGCCAGGACCTTGCGCACGTCCATGTCGCGCCGCTGGTAGTACGGCAGGACCCTGCCCTTCTCCACCCGATAGAATTGATCGTAGCCGCGCACCTTGCCGAAACGCAGGTCGCCGGGCACGCCGTAGATGGGAAAATCGTAGCCGGGCATCCGGACCAGGCTGGCCTCGATCTCGGGGGTGTAATATCCGGTCATCATGGGCTTGTTCTTCATGCCGTACCAGACGAAACGGCGGGCCAGCAGCTCGGGGTCGGCGTCCAGATGGGGCAGAAGATCAAGGAATTCCTCAAGGGATCGAACCACCTGCGCCCAGGTCAGGGTCATGCCGGGCCGGACCAGGGCGGGCTTGTCCTGATCCTGATTCAGGGCGTATTCCAGGCTGCGATGGACCGGGCCTTCCAGGGCGGTCCATGATTTCAACCCCTGGCTGCGGATGTCTATGCGGGCCATGTTCTGGAAGCCCTCGTCCCGGGACAGGGGGAAAAACATGTCGCAGACGGGCACGGAGTCCGGCTCGCGCACCGGCCGGAGCGTCAAGGTCTCGGTCACTTCGGGTCGGCACAGGCTGCCGGTGCAGACGGCGGCTTCCTCCGCAGGCGGCGGGTCGGCCTCGCCCCGGAAGACCGAGCCGTCCTTCATGCAGGAGAGCAGCGCCAGGAGGCAGAATACCGCCGCCAGGATGCGCACCGTCCGCCAGAAGAGTGCCCTGAAATCCGTCGTCATTGCCCGCGTCTGTGCCATAATGTCCCGTTGCCGTCCCTCTATCCGCAGGAGTCGATGGCCACGTCGCAGAACTTGCCCACTCCATACTCCCGCCTGCGGAAAAACTTTTCCGGATTGGGACCGATGATCTGGAGTTCCGGCGACGTCCGCTGCACGTCCAGGGCGATATGCATCTCCTTGGTGCAGCCGGTGGAGTAGGTGGCGTCCTTGCCGGTCCAGACCGGCGGCACCTTTTTCCCCATCAACTCGAAGCTCTTTTCAATATCGAAATACGTCTGGAAACGCCAGACATTGATGTACCCGCTGCGCTGGACCTTCTCCCACATGAACATCAGGTCGTCCGCGTCCATGCCCTCCTCGAAGTGCTCGCCGGGATTGATGATATAGGCGTCGTCAAGCTGGGCGCGCAGGTGCTCCACATAGGTGGAGATGACCTGGATGGCCTCCTTGGTCTGGCCGGGGACGGACCCGATGATGCCGGAGTAGAACATAACCGTCCGGCCCTGTGACCGGGCCTCGCGCATCTCGGCGATGATCTGCTCCGCCTTGCCGGTGATATACCGTTCACTGAAGGAATGGGCCCGCTTGGACCGGGGCCGGAAGTGGAGATGGAACTCGCCCTCCCCGTCCCGATAGAAATTGACCACGTCGCGGGTAAACTCGTGGCTGTTGTCGATGAGCCGGTCATAGAGTCCCTTGCCCTTGCCCAGGATGAGATCGCACTCCTTCCAGGCGCGGGCAAAGGTAACCGAGACCCGATACGGGTTGAACTTTTCGCGCGTGCCGTCGGAAATGACCACAAAGGAATGATGGGCCATTATGGACAGCAGTTCGTTCTTGGAAAGCCGGTCCTCGCTGACGAAATGCGCGCCGTTGAACGCCTTGGCCAGGACCGGATCGCTGTCCCGGTCCCAGAAGGTGGCCTGCTCGAAAAAGAAGCCCTCCTTCAGGGCCATGACCACGCGATGTCCCAGCCTGAGCAGGGTCCGCACCACCTTGAGGTCGAAGATGATGCCGCCCGCCCGGTTGGGCAGGTAGAGGATGCGGTGCGGGGTCTCGCCGCTCTTGCCGAGCCGCTCGAAGACCTCCCGGAACCGGTCTGACCCCTGCCGGAGTTCGTCGCCCAGGTTCGAGGCGGTGAACGCCTCCAGGGTGAGATTCTCGGGCGTCCAGTGATCGGTGGTGGTGGAGATGCGCATCAGCCGTTCGATTTCGAGCATGTCCAGGGTGAAGCGCAGATCATCGATGCGCCCGGAAAACGCCGTGTCCGGGAGGCCGTGGTTGACCAATTCGTCAAACCCCGTGCTCTCGACGATCTCTGCGGCCCGCCGGTTGAGCGCCTTGCGGATGAACCGGTACGGGTCATCGATGCCCGACTGGGTCATGAAGATGGTGATGAACCGCTTCATCAGCCGCGAGGGCATGATGATGGGCGAAGCCAGGATCATGCGGAACTTGTGCCGGGCGAGCTGGATGTACCGCCGCGCCTGCTCGCGGTCGGAGCAGAAATTCCGGGACAGGCTGATGAACCGCTTCCACTGCTCGATATACTTGGCCAGCAACCGGTCGGGCAGCCCTTCCTCCAGCAGCATGCGGAACATCCAGTCCGAGCACGGCGCGTAGAACTCGCCCTCGTCCAGGGCCAGCATGAACCGGAGCTGCTCGCCCGAGGCGTTCTTGTGCGGGTCGATGGTGTATTCGAGATGGTTCTCGGTCATGAAATGGAGCAGCAGCGCATCCAGGGCCGCGTCCCGGCCGTAGCGGATGTCCAACACCGAATTGTATTTCCTGGCAAGGCCCATATCTATTTCTCCGTCAGGAAGCCGTTCTTCTTCAATTTTTCAAAATATGCCCGCTGGCCGAAATCCACCACCAGGAGGTCTTTCTTTGCCCGGCGCAGGACGATTTCGTCTGCATGCTCGAGCCTGACAACGGCCTGGCCGTCCTCGGTCAGGTTGACCTCGCCGGTCGCCTCCTCCACCCTGACTCCGACCACGCCGGCGGCGGGAAAGACCATGGGCTTGAAGGAGTTCAGGAAAGGACAGACCGGGGTCACGCAATACGCCTCAAGCCCTGCGTGGACAAGGGGCCCGCCTGCGGACACGCCGTAAGCGGACGAACCCGCAGGCGTGGACACGATCAAACCGTCCGCCCGCAGGGTGGAGATGTCAATACCGTCGAACGACACGCTCAGCCGTATGAGCCGCGCCAACTCTCCCCTGCTGACAACCAGGTCGTTGACGACCAGCCCGTGGTGAACCGGTACGCCGCGACGCAGGACATCATACTCCAGAACCAGCCTGCGGGCCACGGGAAACCCCTCGGCCAGGACGTTGTCCAGCCACTCCTGCCAGCTGTCCCTGTGGAGCTGGGCCAGGAAACCCACCCGCCCGAGGTTGACGCCCATGAGCGGCACGCCGAAAGAATGCAGCAGCCGGGCAACGCCGATGAAGGTCCCGTCCCCGCCCAGAATCATGATCAGGTCGCACCGGTCGGAAACGGTCTCTCCGACACACCCGTCAAGCCGGTGCTCGCACCACTCGGCGTCCACGTTCCGGGAACGCAGAAACGACAGCATCCGGTCTTTGAGGGCCAGGGCCGATTCGTCGCCCGGCTTGGTCACGATGAGAATTTTTCCCAATGGAACGGTCATGGTTCAAATTTGTAGTTAAATTTAGAAAAACATTCAACCTTTTTCAAATTTCCAATCCCCGGACCCGATGATTAATTGCACTTTTCTAGATTTTTTTCCGATTTACCCCTAAAGTTAATTCCAGGCGGGTCGATCACTACAATCAAGGAGTGGGGAAATACCATGAGTGCAACTTCCGCCAATGTTCGAACCATGCTGCGCACCTACGGGAAGCAGCTTTCGAGCGCCAAGCGTCTGGCCCGTTTTCGGCAGGCGATCGGCGGATTGGAGCCCATGGACGACATCGCCAAGCAGGCGAAGCGTCGGGAACTGATCCAGCGCATTGCGCACGAGGTCATTGAAAACCTGATAGTCAACGCTTCCCCCTCTCCCGTGGTCAAGGCAGTCCTCGGCCAACTGGAGCGGGACATGGGAGAACATCTCGTTTTCGAATATCCCATCGAAGGCGGCGACGTTCAGGTACTGAGGGAGACACAGTCCGGTCCGCAGGAAGTGACCGGTCCCGAACGGGACAAGATCATGCGGCGGCTGTGGGAAATAGCATTGTCAAAGGTGGATGGAACCATGCTTTGATAACCCGTCCAAAACGGGAGGAACGACATGGTCATCAAGAACATAGTAGGGGAAACCAACCCTTACGCAAACAAGAAGATCGAAAGGCCCGAGGTCAAGGATCCGCAGAAGACGCAGGAAGCCGCCAAGAGCTCCGGCGAATCGGCAGACCGCGTCGTCCTGTCCTCCGAAGCCAGGTTGCGGGGCGCTGCCCTGCAGACCGCCTCGGAAGCGCCTGACGTCCGCCGGGAAAAGGTGGACGAGCTCAAGCGCAAGGTCAAGGACGGCACGTACCAGCCCGACCTGAAAAAGGCCGCCGCGAATTTGCTTCGCGAAGACCTGGATCTTCTTGTTTAGCAGGGGAAAGTAACCGACGGATTATGTGCCGATCGGACGGAAGTGCGTGGGATAGCCCGCTTCCGTCTGGGGAATCTGAAGACCTATCCTCGCCTGGGTGTTGATGACAATCGGCCCCTGCAGGTTGAGGGTGGTGTCTTCGGGCTTGTTTTGTGGAATGGTCACGGTCACCAGCACGGCCAGTTGCCTGATATTGTCCACCTTGAGGACCCTCCGGTCCGCATTCTCGATCTTCACGTCATAGTCGTCGATGAACGAATAGGGATCGGCCACCAGCAGGCCGAGTCCCGGATCGGTGATGCACTGCATGAGCAGGAAGGGGGAATCGTCCTCGCGCACGCTCAAGAGGGCGAACTCGCGTTTGTCCTCAAGCCCCACCAATCCCCGGGGGAAATAGATGATACCGTCCGGGCTCACTTCACGCTGGCCCAGCCTCGTCATTATTTTTCGCGATCTTTCTTTTGCCATAACGCCGCCGCCGCGAGCAGGTCCTGCTGGCTTGTTTCCAGCGCCTGCCTGTTCTGTTCCTTGATTTTCAAATACACCTCTTCCCGATAGACGGTCATGTCTTCGGGTACATCCAGGCCGATCTTTATCTGCTTGCCCTGAACACTCAGGATCTTCAGCTTGATATTATCGCCCAGGTAGAGGCTTTCTCCCGGTCTCCGGGTCAAAATCAACATGTCGTTACCAAATATTTCCTTCGACTTCTCCGCGACTTACACGGTATCCATGCCGACTACATCAACGCTGTCAGCAAGTAAAGCGTCTGAGCCGGGTTATTGCAGAAATCGGGAGCACCCAACCAAGGGCTCCGGCGATGCAGTCCATTGCCCATGCCCCGCTCGCGATGGCTAAATGAACTTGCCGAGGTTGAGCTGCATGATCATGGACGTGGACCGCAGCACGGATTCATAGATGATCTGCTGTTGGGCGAGATCGGTCATCAACTCGGAAATGTCCGCGTCCTCGATGGAACTGACAAGCGTCTCTTCGTTGAGGACAAGCCCGTCGATAATGGTTTCGCCGACGTCCAGCCGGTTCTCGCGGCCGCCGATCTCGGCGATGGAGTTCAGGATGTGCTCCTGGGCCTCGGTCAGGTTGGCCAGGGCCTGCTGCACGCCGGTCTGATTGTTGGTTTCGGTGAAGGCCACCAGATTGCCCATGACCTCGAACAGGTTCTTGGAGTATTCGTCCTGCCCCTGGATGGTCACGGCCATGCCTGCTGCACCGCCTGACTGGAACGCCCGGTTCCCGTTCGTCGAATCCAGCGTCAGGACGGAGCCTCCCGCCGCCAGAACCGCGTCCGGGTCCATGTAGATGCCGCCGAAAATATCCTTGCCCACGCTGTTGACCTGGACCTGCTCGCTGGACGACACGTCGAGATTGATGGCCGCCGAGCTGGGCCGGATGACGAACTGCTGCCCGGGCTGGATCAGATTCGAGCCGTTGGAAGCCAGGCTCAGGATGCCGCCGTTGGCGACGCTCAGGACGGCCGCGTTGGACGTGGTGTCCGCCGGGGCGATGTTGCCCGTCACCCAGTTGATGCCGCCGTCCATGGAGTAGGAATACTCTATGTCGTCGGCCATGGTCACGGCGGTGTCGTTGTCGATGCGTATGGTGACGTTGGAATCGAGGAACGAGCCCGATGCGCCGGCGGAGAGCAGGCCCACGCCCGGCCCCATGGAGTCCACCAGGGGCGGCGAGTCCTCGTCGTCGCCGAGATACTGGGCCGAGGGCCGAATCCAGAGCCAGGTGCCGTCGGCCGTGGACTCGTCGTTGGGGTCGTTGACCTTGATGGCCGTGTCGGCCATGAAGGTGACGCTGGTGCCGCTGCTTGGCAGGTTCAACGTGCCCTGCCCGGCCACGAAGGTAACGGAGCCGTCCGTCTTCCAGGTGTCGCCGCCGTCGGTGGAATAGCGGACGCCGAGGTTGGCGTCGGACAGGTTCATGTTGCCGCCCACGGCAGTGGCGCCGGTGGTGTCGTAGAACTGCACGAGTACCGTGGTATTGGACGAGCCGTTGACGGCAAAGTCCGCGTTGGCGGCAAAGGTGTCGTCGTTCGTGGTCAGCCACATGATCTGCTTGTAGGCGGGGCTGTCGACCTTGTGCCCCCCGAAAATCGACTTGTCTTCAAAGCTGGAGTTCGCCAGCCCGACCATCTGCTCGAACAGGGAACGCAGCTCGTAGCTGACCTGCTCGCGGTTGTCGGAATCGAGAGTGCCGGTGGCCGCCTGGGTCGCCAGTTCCTTGGCCCTGGTCAGGAGGGTGGACACCTGCATGAGGGATTCGTCGGCGCTGCCGAGCCACCCCTTGGCCGTGGAGATGTTCTCCTTGTACTGCTCGAGGGAACGCAGGGTGTCGCGGTGGTCCAGGATGCGGGTCATGCCCGTGGGGTCATCGCTGGGCCGGTTGATGCGCTTCTGCGTCTGGGCCTGCATGTTGAGGTCCATCAGGCTCGTCAACGACTTGTTCAGGTTGTTGACGTACCTGGAGAAAAGCATTTGTTGCGTTACGCGCATGGTTCCTCCACCTACGACTTGAGCGACAAGATCGTCTGCAGCATCTGGTCGGCGGTTGTGATGAGCTTGGCCGCCGCCGTATAGGACGCCTGGTACTTGATGAGATCGCTCATCTCCTCATCGAGGTTCACACCGGAAATTTCCTGCTGCCGCTCGTCCAGATCCTGCGACAGGGCACTGTAGAAATTGTAATTGAATTCCGACCGGCTGGTGTCGGAGCCGACATTGCCCACGATGCCGTTGTAGTAGTCCAGGATGGACTGGGTGGTGGTTCCCTCCATGGCCGTGCGCGTGGTCACGTCGACCTCGCGCAGGTCGTACATGGACAAGGCGGTGGTGTTGTCGCCCGCGTTCATCTCGCCGGCCCCGTTGACGTGGCCGGTCGCCAGATAATCCAGGTCCCCGGACACCTTCTCGTTGATCATCATGTCGCTTGGCGATTCGCCCTTGAGCAGCGTGTTGATGCCCAGGCCCGCGTACAACCCCGCCGTGTCCGTCCCAAAGGCGAAGGTGTAGCCGGGTTCGGCGTCCAACATCAGCTTATTGTTGACGATGGTGGCGCTCACCGCCCCGGCATAGGTCCGGTTGAAGGCGTCGCGCACATCTTCCAGGGTGTGGATGGCCGGGTTGAAGGTTCCCCCGCTGCCGTCGAAATCCAGGGCTGCGGACGACGCCAGCAACCCGGTGGACTCGTTGTAGACGTACATGAAGGAGCTGCCGGACTGGAGCCGATCGCCGAATGCCAGGCCCGTGGAGTCGCTGGCCAGCGCCTTGTCCGTATAGTCCACGCCGTAGGTGCCTTGAACAAAGGTGAAGGCCTGAAGCCCGGCCCCCTGGCTGTGGCGGCGGTTGGTCTCCCAGATGATGGACTCGGCCAGCTCGTCGAGCTTGGCCCGGTAGGACCCCACGTAGCTGTCGCGGAAGGTCATGAGCGCGGACAGGCTGCCGCCGGTGATGCGCCGCGAGTTCTCCTCGCCGTTGAAGTGCAGCTGCGGGGTGATCTCCTCGGCGTGCGAGGTGTTCTGTACCCAGTACAACCCCTGGTGCGGGCTGATGACGAAGCGGTCCCCCGCCACGAAATCGCCGCTGGCCAGCCCCTGGGAATTCGTCTCGGAACCGAACCATATCTGCAATTCCTCGACATTGACGCGATCATCGTAAGCCCTGGCCGAGAAGAGGCGCTGGTCGCCGTTCTCATCGGTCATCCAGGTCACGCCGCCGTCCAGGGAAACCCGGAACTGGGCCGCGTTGGCCGTGGAGGTCACCTGGCCCGCCATGGTGGAACCGGCGCTGGAGGCAACGAATTCGATGGTGTACTCGAAGTCGTCGTTGCCGTCGAAATATATGTTGCCGGCAAAGGTGGAGTCGTCGCGGTAGTCGGCGGTCTTGCGGGAATCACTGAACTCCAGCGAGAAATGGCTGGTGCCGTCGACCAGGGTGTGCCCGGCGGTGGTCATGACGGTGTAATCGCCGCCGCCGTTGTCGATGGTCCGCACGTCCAGGAGTTCCCCCAGGGCGCGGACCTTGCGGTCGCGTTCGTCGTACAGGCCGTTGGTATTGTTCTCGCCGGGAATCTCGTGGGTCTGGATTTCCTTGTTCAGGGCGGCGATGTCCGCCATCAGGGAATTGGCCTCGGCCACCTGGGCGGTGACCTCGCTGTTGATCCGGTCCTGCATGAGGGCGAGGTCGGTGTCCACCTGCTTGAGGGCGGCGATCATGGTGGCGGTGTCGTTGAGCACGGACTGCCGGGCGCCGTAGTTGTCGGGCCGCTGGGAAACCTCGTTCCAGGAATTAAAATACTGCGACAGCGAGCTGCTGATGCCGGTTCCGCTGGCCTCGTTGAGCAGGTCCTCGACGCCCCGGAGCTGTTCCCACAGGTTGCCCCACTTGTCCCTGAGGCCGGACTGCTGCAGGTACATCTGCTCCACCATGGAGTCGAAGTGGCGGATGACTTCCTTGGCGCGAACGCCGGTTCCCAACTGGCCGGGGGAATAATTGATGTACGGGCCGTCCTCGATGACCACGGAACGGCGCGAATACCCTTCGGTATTGACGTTGGCGATGTTCTCGCCGGTGACCTGCAGTTGCACCTGGGAGGCGAACAGGGCCCACCGTCCCATGTCCAGGATGGAATTGGCGCCGAATGACATCTACAACCTCCCGCTCAGGAGCCTGGCGTTGCTGGGAGCCTGGGCGAACCGGCCGGACCGGGCGTAGGCGGAAGTGTTCTTGGGCTTGATCTGATTGTGCATGAAGTCGAGCAATCCCTTGGATTGTTCGAAAAGGGCGCGGGCCATCTCACCGTTCTTGGAGGCCTGGACCGCGCATTTCTGCTCGGTTTGATCCAGCAGCCCCAGCAGTTCCCGGAACGTCACGACCATGCCGGGCTCCAGGGACGGAAACAAATCGCGCACCCTCTTGCCCGAAGGCTCGACCTGACGCACCATGTTGCGCAGAGACATCCTCTCCGCCGCCACCTGACGCATCAATTCCTGGATGGACAGTTCGATTCTGGATACGGCCTGGGGATTCAGCTTTGTGAGACGGGCAAATTCTTCCTCAAGAAGGAAAAACATGAGCATCATAGCCTTGTTCTGCCGGACCAAATTTTCCTCTACCAGACGGAGCATCGCATTCCCCTTTCAACCTTAACCAATTGACATATTGCAACTATTCACCAACCACGCTGTTTATTGAGTGATTGTGCACAACCGAATTTTGCAAATATCCGGCCAAACGATGCCCCTCCCATGCCAAAGGGCTGTCCTAACCGTCACCTTCGGTGGCGAGGTCGGCTTCGGCCACGGTGCTGCCGAGGTGCTCGGCTTCGATCCTGCGGACCAGCGAGTCCAGGCGGGCCCGGACCTCGAGATCGGTCATCCGCCTCGGCGCAGCCTTGCTGCCGGTCGATGCGGCGGCCACGTCACGAACGGCCGGGGCGATCCGGGAGCTGCTGGAAACATCCATGCTCGCCTCGCCGCCCCAGTCCTCAAGGGTCATGCCCTTGGACTCCTTGACCAGGGGAGCGCCCCCCCTGTCCAGGGGGATGGGCTGCGCCGCCAGCGGTCGGATGTCCACGCCGCCCGACAGGGTGGTCTTCGACACTTCCTTGAGCTTTTCGCTGAG
Organism: Pseudodesulfovibrio portus; assembly: GCF_026000375.1. NCBI lineage: Bacteria > Pseudomonadati > Thermodesulfobacteriota > Desulfovibrionia > Desulfovibrionales > Desulfovibrionaceae > Pseudodesulfovibrio > Pseudodesulfovibrio portus. Next base: position 3,139,734 of record NZ_AP026708.1, on the reverse strand, counting down.
TTGCGCGTAAATCATGTCGGCCAGGCCGATGCCGCCCGCCTTGGCCATCTTCTCGGCGAAGTCGCGGTCGAACATGGCCATGTAGCTGTCTTCCTGCTTGGAGTGGAGATACCCCTCCTTGGGGACTGACTGCTTCATCTGCTGCCACAGCTTGGAGATGAAGACCGCCTCGAAATTCTGGCACGCCTCCTTGAGCTGGGCCTCCTTGGTCTCGCCGGTGGTCAACCGGTCCTTGAGGCCGTCCATCTTCTGCTTGAAGCGGACCAGGTCCGACGTGTCGGCCTGCTGCGCGGCCAGACGGGGATCAACCGTGCTTTCGATCATGCTAGATAACCTCCACTTCGGCATGCAGGGAACCGGCCACCTTGAGCGCCCGGATGATGGATATGAGATCGCGCGGCGACGCGCCTATGGAGTTGAGGCCGTCCACCAGCTCCTGAAGGGTCGCGCCCTCCATGAGCATCAACTGGTTGTTGGCTTCGGTCACCTGGATGTCCGTCCTGGGGACGACCACGGTCTCGCCGTCCGAGAACGGGCCGGGCTGGCTGACTTCCTGATCCTCGGAAACGACGATCTGCAGGCTGCCGTGCGCCACGGCCACCTTGCTCAGCCGGACGTCCTGGCCGAGCACCACGGTGCCGGTCTTCTCGTCCACCACCACGCGGGCCTTGCCGTCCGGGGAAATGTCCAGGTTCTCCAGGGAGGCCATGAGCGGAACCATGTTGCCCCGGAAGCGGTCGGGCAACCGCAGGTCGATGGTGGAAATATCCTTGGCGCTGGCGAACTCGCCGCCCATGCTGGCGTTGATCTTGTTGACCACCTGCATGGTAGTGCCGAAATCGGCGACCGACAGGTTCAGGGTCATGGAGTCCTGCGTGTTGAACTTGAAGGGAACTCCCCGCTCGACCACGGCCCCGCTGGGGATGCGGCCCACGGTGGGGATGTTCTTCTGGGCATCCGCAGCCGCACCGGCCACGGAGAACCCGCCGATGGTCAGGGCGCCCTGGCCCACGGCGTACACCCGCCCGTCCAGTCCCTTGAGGGGCGTGATCAGCAGGATGCCGCCCAGCAGGCTCTTGGCGTCGCCAAGGGAAGAGACGGTCACGTCGATGGTGGAGCCGGGCTTGGCCGACACCGGCATCTTGGCCGTGACCATGACCGCGGCCACGTTCTTGGGTTTGAGGTCGGTGGGGTCGGTCTCGACGCCCATCTTTTCCAGCATGTTGGACATGGAGCGCATGGTGAAGGTGGACGAGGTGCCGTCCCCGGTGCCGGCAAGGCCGACAACCAGGCCGTACCCGACCAGTTCGTTGTTGCGGACGCCGCTGAAACTGGCGATGTCCTTCAGTCGCGCGGCATCCGCGTCGGACGGGGCCAGCACCACCGCCAGGAACAGGATGTTCGCGAGCAGGAGCAGGGCAAGGACAAGAGTCCTGGCCATTTCGCCCGCGTTCACGTGTTGCCGTTGCTGATTGATCTGCATGACGCTCACTCCTCAACCCCTTTGCATATTTTGCTCATTCTCTTGATCAGAAGGGATAGATGTTATCCAGGATACGCGACAGCCAGCCGGGCTTCTGCTTGTCCGCCAGCACACCCTGGCCATAGATTTCGATCTGGGCCTCCGCCAGCTTGGCGGAAGACACGGAATTGTCCGAGGCGATGTCCCGCTGCCGAATGAGGCCGCGCACCACCAGGAACTGCGTTTCGGCGTTGACCCTGATGCGGCGGGCTCCCTCGACCTGCAGCAGATTGCCGGGCAACCGGCGGACGATGCGGGTGGCGACGGTGGCCTCGAAGGAGGATTCCTGCTTGGTCTCTCCGTTGCCGGAAAACTCGGAAGACTGGGAAGCCTGGATGGAGGTCCCCACCTTCGCGCCCAGCTGGCCCGTCAGCGGGAGGGACCCGATGAGGCCGGTGGTCGGCATGGCGGTCACGCCGGTATTGTGGGTGTTCTCCTTGTCGGCCGTGGTCTCGGACTTCAGGCTGGTGTTCGCCTCTTCGGCCACCTTGACCAGGACGATGTCGCCGACGCGGCTGGCCCGGTTGTCGTCATAGAGGAACTCCGACCGGTTGGAATCGAACAGGGACCCCGGATTGAGAGTGGGATCATCCTGCTCGTACACCGGCGGCGTCAGGGGAGGCATGGGTTGCTCCTTGTAAGTGGGAGCGCACCCCGCCGCCAGCAGAACCAATGCTCCGATCAAGATAAAATACCTGCTCATGACAATCTCCTCGGCTACCTGACAACCACCGTGTCGTCGCTGATCACGGTAGCCATTATCGTCTTTTTGCTCTGCATGTTCATCACCGCCACTTCCTGGCCCATGCCCGCCTCGCCCTGCGCCTTGGCCTTGATGGTCAACTGCACATTGTTGCCGATGTACTTGAGATAGACGGTCTCGCCCTTTTCGATGAGCGGCACCGGCTCCAGGTGGGACATGGTGAAGACCTGTCCGCGCCCGAGGGTCCGGACCATGCGCCACGGTCCGCCCGTGCCGTCCCAGACCTCGGACTTGTGGGCCAGGTTCACGCGCCGGAAGGTGACGTTGTCCCTGCTCACCCGCTCATAGCGGTTGAGCGGCTTGGCGGCCACGGGAACGGCCTTCCAGACGTTGAGGAACACGGATCCGGCCCGGCGGGAAAGAATCCGGTCGTCGGGCGTCACGCCGTACAGTTTGATCTGATTGTGACCGGGCTTGAGATCCTGGTCCGCACGGATGGACAGCTTGTCATAGGTGTTCGGGAAAAAGATGTGCATGGGCAACTGGAGGTTCTTGAATTCCACCTCGCCGCCCAGCGCCTTTGCGCGCGGCGTCAAAAATGCGACGACGCGGGCCTTCAATTCCTCGCCGGAAATGACCCGTCCCCCCGTCTGCACGGCCATCTGACTGGGCAGCACCAGGTTGCCCGCCATGTCCCCGAGATAGTACTTGAGCACTTTCCTGAGCTTGTCCCGGTCAATGGTCACCGGCCGCCCGACCCGCGTCGACGCCTCCCACAGCTTGATCTGCGAAAGCGTCTTCCACTGATTCCGGGCCAGATCATTCACGGGATCGGCGATCTCGCCGAGGAGCACTATCGGCCCCTTGACGCAGGCCTCGCTTTTGACAATGGCCCGCCATCCGTTCCCGGATGCGGCCGACGCCAGCACGGGCATGGCCAGATACGCCGCCAGAATCACCGTCAACCCGGCGATCCAAAAAAGAAGCGTCTTCCCCAGCCTTGTGTCCTGTCTGTGCGTCATGACCTCTGTCCTGCCTTGCAACCGGCGACGGCGAATCACCGATTAGCGCTTGATGTTGATGGCCGTCTGCAGCATGCCGTCAGACGTTGTTATTGCCTTGGAATTGATCTCGAAGGCCCTCTGGCCCACGATCAGGCCGACCATTTCGTCCACCATCTCCACGTTGGACCCTTCCAGGAATCCCTGGGCGATGGTGCCGTAGTTGTCGTCGCCCGGAGTGCCTGCGACCGCTGCGCCGGAGGCCTCGCTGGCCCGGTAGAAGTTGCGGCCCGTGGCGATCAGCCCGGCCGGGTTCTGGAACCGGTAGAGGTCGATGTCTGCCTGGGCCAGGGCCACGCCGTCCTTGTCCAGGGCGGCGATATTGCCGGTCTCGGTGATCACCACGCTGGCCGTCTCCGCAGGCACGGAGAACTCGGGCTGCAGCGGATGGCCTCCGGCCGTCACCACCGTGCCCTCGTTGTCCAGCTTGAACGAACCGGCACGGGTATAGACGTCTTCACCGTTCATCTGGACGCGAAAGAACCCGTCGCCCTCGATGGCCATGTCCAGCGGGTTTCCGGTATTCTGGAAATCCCCCTGGGTGAAAAACTTGTGCACGGTCACGGGACGGACGCCCATGCCGATCTGCATGCCCACGGGGGTCCTGTTGCCCGCCTCGTTCTGGGTACCGGCGATCTTGAGGGTCTGGTACATCAGGTCCTCGAACTCGGCCCGGCTCTTCTTGAAGCCGGTGGTGTTCACGTTGGCCAGGTTGTTGGACAGCGTGTCGATGTGGGTCTGCATGGCGATCATGCCCGTGGCGGATGTCCAAAGGGAACGCATCATGGCAAAAGCCTCCTCATTTATATGGTTGGACGTCCAACCTGGGTGATCAGTTTCGAATCCGACTCGTCGGAAGCCTGGATCATCTTGGTATACATGGTAAAAGCGCGCTGTGTTTCGATCATGGCCACCATCTCGGTGACCACCTCCACGTTGCCTTTTTCCAGGAAGCCCTGCTCCACGGTCATGTCCTCGGCCGGGACGGCAGCGGCCCCATCCTTGGCCCGGAAGTTGTTGGCCCCCACCCTCTCCAACTGGGTCGGGGCGTCGAAATTCACGACGTCGAAGGAACCGGCAAGCTCGCCGTTGACCGAAATGTTGCCGGTGCCGTCGACCACGACGCGGGCACCGGGCGTGAGCACCAGGGGGCCGCCTTCCACCAGGACCGTGTTGCCGTCCTGGGTGCGTACCGTGCCCGTGGCGTCCACCAGAAAGTTGCCGGCCCGGGTGTAGAGGGTCTCTCCACCGGCCTCGACCGAGAAAAACCCCTCGCCGCTCAATGCGAAATCGAGCTGGTTTCCCGTTTGCTGGAGGCTGCCCTGGGAGAAATCGGTCTGCTGGGCGGCCAGGCGCGGCTTGGCCATGATCTGGGCCTCGGGAAAGAGTTTGTCCCCGCGCAGGTTGGTACGCTCGTCAACCAGGTAGTCATGGGCGAAACGAACAAAGGCGTCATGAAAGGCCAACTTGTCCTTTTTGAATGCCGACGTGTTCACGTTCGCCAAATTATTGGCGATCGATGACATCCTCATTTCATTGGATAAAGCACCGAATAGCGCGCTGTATGTACTGTCCCGCATAGGGCGATCCTCCTGTTCGCAGGTGGATTTGCACTATGCATGCCAATCCCGGGCGGGCATTGCCGCGTTCATGTCCGCACTTTGGGATGCGCCATGGGACCGGTCACGGAAACGGATGGAGAACACCAGGGCCGGACGCTGGTTAGGCGACGCCTGAGGGTGATGCATTCAAGAACATTCAGACGCCCCGGGCTCGGCACCCCCGGTCGTGCACGCATCAATTTATCGAACACGGTCGGCGGCACTTATGCCTTGCTTCCTGTTGACAAGGATTTCATATATGTATAAATAGGCTCGTTTCCAAGCGGGTGTAGCTCAGCTGGTAGAGTACAAGCTTCCCAAGCTTGGTGTCGCGGGTTCGACCCCCGTCACCCGCTCCAACGCCTTTCGCAAGGTGTGCTTTGATCGACCTTGCGGGGTTCGCGCAGGTGAGCTCGGGCTCACCTTTTTTATTGGCAAAAGCCGCCCGGGCGGCCGCAGGAGTTTACGGCAATGCGCCAGACATTCGAAGAAATGCTGTCGGACATAATCCGTCCCGAGGTGGAAAACCTCGGGTACGTTTTCTGGGGCCTCTCGTCGCCCGCTTCCGGCAAGAAACGCGTTGTCCGCATCTACATCGACCATGAAGGCGGCGTGACCATCGACCAATGCGCTCAGGTCAGCCGACAGGTAGGATTGATGCTCGAGGTGGAGGACGTCATTCCCGGTGCCTTTACCCTGGAAGTCTCCTCGCCCGGCCTGGAGCGGCCCTTCTTCCGGCCCGAACAGATGGCAGCATACGTCGGCCGCATCGTCGAGGTGGTCCTGAACGAACCCGTGGGCGAGCGGAAGAAATTCAAGGGAGAACTCAAGGGCGTCGACGGCGACACCTTCACCCTGGCCCTCGAAGACGATACCATGGACTTTGACTGGCTTTCCGTGAAGAAAGCCACCCTGGTCCACGAATTTTAGCGAGAAGCGACTATCAGCCGGGTGATACTCCCGGCACAAGCGGAGGAAAACACATGTCGGAGCTGAAAAAAGCCATCGACCAGATCAGCAAGGACAGGGGCATTGACCGCGACCTCCTGATCGACACCCTTGAAGAGGCCGTCCGTTCGGCCGTGGCCCGCAAATACGGCGAGACCATGGACATCGAAGTGGCCTTCAACGAAGAGCTCGGCGAGATCGAGGTCTTCGAGTTCAAGGTGGTCGTGGAAGAGGTGCATGATCCCATCAGCGAGATTTCGCTTGAGGACGCCACGGCCCACGATCCCAACGCCCGGTTGGACGATGAGATGGGCTTCCCGCTCAAGGTGGAGGACCTGGGCCGCATCGCTGCACAGAGTGCCAAGCAGGTCATCATCCAGCGCATGCGCGATGCCGAGCAGGAAATCATTTTCGAAGAATACAAGGACCGCGTGTCCGAGATCGCCAGCGGCATCATCCAGCGCCGCGACCGCACCGGCTGGATCATCAACCTCGGCCGCACCGAGGCCCTGCTGCCCAAGGACGAGCAGATTCCCCGCGAGCGCTACAAGCGCGGCGACCGCGTCCAGGCGTTCATCATTGATGTATTGAAGGAGTCCCGCGGCCCGCAGGTCATCGTGTCCCGCTCCCACCCCGATTACATGGTGGAGCTGTTCAAGCGCGAGGTGCCCGAAGTGGCCGACGGCACGGTCAAGATCATGGGCGTGGCCCGCGATCCCGGACTGCGCGCCAAGGTGGCCGTCATGTCCCGCGACCGCGACGTCGATCCCGTGGGCGCCTGTGTCGGCATCCGCGGCTCCCGCATCCAGAACGTGGTCCAGGAACTCAAGGGCGAACGCATCGACATCGTGGTCTGGTCCCCGGACATCGCCATGTACGCCCAGCACGCCCTGTCCCCGGCCATGATCACCCGGATCACCGTGGACGACGAGGACGAGGCATTGGAAGTGGTCTGCCCCGACGATCAGCTCACCCTGGCCATCGGCCGGAAGGGCCAGAACGTCAAACTGGCCGCCAAGCTGCTCGGCTGGAAGATCGACATCTTCACCGAATCCCGCTACGGCGAGATGAACGCGGGCCGCAAGGGCATGGACCAGATCGCGTCCGTGGCCGAAATCGACATGAACGCCTTCATCAACGCCGGGTTCGAAACCGTGGACGCCATCGTCCAGGCAACGGACGAGGAACTGCTGGAAGTGAACGGCCTGGACGAGTCCAAGATCAGCGAGATCAGGATGGCCATCAACATGCTTGATCTCGGTTCCGACACGGAAGAGGACTCCGCCGAAGAAGTGGAGACCGAGGACGTGACGGTCGAAGAAGAAGCAACCGATGCCGAGACGGAAAAGACTGCTGAAGCTGTCGAAGACGCCCCGGAAACGGACGATACCGAAACTCCCGCCGAAGGCGAGGAGACTGAATAACAGCCGGAGCACGGCGACGCATGACCGGACGGGAAGAAAAAGACTCCCCTGTACGCATGTGCGTCGCCTGCCGCCAACGCTTCCCCAAGGAAGAGCTTGAGCGGTACGTGCCAACGGCAAGCGCAGATGGACGGGACACGATTCCCGTCCACGACCCGGACAAGACGATGCCGGGGCGCGGATATTACGTATGCGGCCAGGCCCGATGCCGGGAGCGATTCCCGAAAATGGTCAAGGGCCTGATGAAAAAACGCGAGAGGTGATTCAATGACGGCAAAGGTTCGGGTAGAAGACTTGGCTGCCGAGTTCAAGCTCAGCAACAAGGAGATCATTCAGCAGCTTCGTGAAATCGGCGTTCAGGCGAAAAGCCAGAAGACCGTCGTGGAAGACGAAGATGTGGAGCGCCTCAAGGCGGAAATGAAGAAAGGCGGCACCCGGAAACGGGAAGTCCGCCGCGTGGGCGAAAAGGGCGTTGTCATCCGACGCCGCCGCGTCAAATCCAAACCGGCCCAGGAAGAAGCCGCTCCCGAAGCCGTGGAAACGGTCGAAGAGCCGGTTGAGATTCCGGTGCCGACCGAAGAAACTCCCGTGGCCGAAGAGGCCGCTCCCGAAACCGTGGAGCCGGAGAAGAAAAAGACCGCCAAAAAGAAGGCGGCCAAGACGACCAAGCCCAAGGTCAAGATCATTGAGCCCGCTGTCGCCGAGGTGAAGACCGAAGAACCCGAGGCAGAGGCCGAAGCTCCCGAAGCTCCGGTCCAGGAAGCCGTGGCTGAAGAGGCCGCCCCCGAACCCGCGCCCGAAGCCACCGAAGCTGCCGAACCCGCAGAAGCCGAAGAAGCTCCCAAAGCCGAAGAAGAACCCGCCGCTGCCGTCGCGGAGGAACAGGCCGAAGAGCCCAAGGCCGAAGAGAAGCAGCCTGCCAAGGCCAAAAAGAAGAAGAAAAAGAAAGAGCTCGAAGCTCCCAAGGTCAAGATCATCTCCATGCCCACGCAGGAGGAGGTCCAGGCCCGGGAAGCCGCCAAGATGGCACAGCCCGAGCGCCGTCCCGCCGGTCGCGGCCGCCCCGCTGGAGGCCGTCCCGGCGGCCCCCGTCCCGGCGGTGCCCCCGGCGCAGCCCGTCCCGGCGGACCCCGTCCGGGAGCCCCCGCACCCGATCCGGCCCTCCCCGATGGCCGCAGCAAGAAGAAAAAGGGCAAGAAGGACCGCCGCGTGGTGGAATTCGGCACTGCCGGTCGCAAGGACGAGACCCGTCATTTCAATGATCCCTTCCCGAGGGGAGGCAAGGGCCGCAAGAAGAAAGGCCGCAGAGGCTCCGTGCAGCAGGAGGCCATGCAGGCCCAGCCCATGAAGGCAGCCAAGCGTAAAATCAAATTCGACGAGGCCATCCGACTGGCCGACATGGCCCACCAGATGGGCGTCAAGGCCCAGGACCTCATCAAGGCCCTGTTCGGCATGGGCGTCATGGCCACCATCAACCAGTCGCTGGACTTCGACACCGCCTCCCTGCTCGCCACCGAGTTCGGCTACGACGTGGAAAACGTCTCCTTCGACGAACAGGAATTCCTGATTCCGGTGGAGGCCGACAAGGACGAGGATCTCAAGCCGCGTCCGCCCGTGGTGACCATCATGGGCCACGTCGACCACGGCAAGACCTCGCTGTTGGACGCCATCCGCCTGTCGAACGTCACCGACGGCGAAGCCGGCGGCATCACCCAGCACATCGGCGCCTACCACGTGCAGACCAATCGCGGCGAAGTCGTGTTCCTGGATACTCCGGGCCACGAAGCGTTCACGACCATGCGCATGCGCGGCGCTCAGGTGACGGACATCGTCATCCTCGTTGTCGCCGCCGACGACGGCGTCATGGACCAGACCCGCGAGGCCATCTCCCACTCCAAGGCTGCCGGCGTGCCCATCGTGGTGGCCGTCAACAAGATGGACAAGGAAGGGGCCAACCCGGACAACGTCAAGCGCGAACTGGCCGAGCTGGGCCTGTCCCCCGAAGACTGGGGCGGCGACACCATCTTCGCCCACGTTTCCGCCAAGCAGAAAGAAGGCATCGACGAGCTGCTTGAAATGGTCCTGCTCCAGGCCGAGGTCATGGAGCTCAAGGCCAACCCGGACAAGCACGCACGCGGACACATTGTCGAAGCGCGCCTGGACAAGGGCCGCGGCCCGGTGGGCACCATGCTCATCTCCGAAGGCACCATCAACCAGGGCGACTCCTTCGTGTCCGGCGTTCATTTCGGCAAGGTCCGGGCCATGTTCAACGACCAGGGCAAGAAGCTCAAAACGGCCGGACCGGCCATGCCCGTGGAAATCCAGGGCTTTGACGGCCTGCCCGAAGCCGGTGACGAGCTGTTTGTCGTGGACGACGAGAAGGTCGCCCGCCGCATCGCCAACAGCCGCGCCATGAAGCAGCGCGAGAAGATCCTGTCCTCCAAGTCCAAGGTCACCCTGGAGTCCTTCCTGGCATCCAAGCCGAACGACGAGGCCCAGACCCTGAACCTGGTGCTCAAGGCCGACGTGCAGGGCTCTTTGGAGGCCGTCACCGAGGCGCTGAACAAGCTGTCCACGGACGAGGTCAAGATCAGCGTGGTCCACGGCGGTGCCGGTGCCATCACCGAATCCGACATCCTGCTGGCCAGCGCGTCCGAAGCCGTCATCATCGGCTTCAACGTCCGCCCGAACCTGAAGGTCAAGGAAATCGCCGAACAGGAAGGCGTGGAAGTCCGCTTCTACGACATCATCTACAAGCTGGTGCAGGAAGTGAAGGACGCCATGTCCGGCATGCTCACCCCGGACATCGAGGAAGTCTACCTCGGCCAGGCCGAAGTACGGCAGACCTTCTCCGTGCCCAAGATCGGCATCATCGCCGGTTGTTACGTCCCGGACGGCAAGATCACCCGCGGCTGCAAGGCCCGCCTGCTCCGCGACGGCGTGGTCATCTACACCGGTCAGGTCTCCTCGCTCAAGCGCGAGAAGGACGACGCCCGCGAAGTCACCAAGGGCTTTGAGTGCGGCATCGGTCTCGAAAAGTTCAACGACATCAAGGCCGGAGACATCATCGAGGCCTTCGACACCAAGGAAATTGCCCGTACCATTGACTAAATAATGGATATCAAATCGCGGGCGGCCCATGTACAATGGGCCGCCCGTGTTTATTTATGACGATATGATCATCGGCGTACTCACCCTGGAATTCAGGCTGCACGGCAACCGCTCCCTCAAGGGCAAGCGCAAGGTGGCGCTCAGCCTGAAGCAGAAGCTGCGCAACAAGTTCAATGTGGCCGTTGCCGAGATCGAGGCCATGGACGTCCATGACAAGCTGGTGCTGGGGGTGGTCACCACCGCCAACGAGACCACCAGGGTGGAAAGCAGGCTGGCCAAGGCCCTGGCCATGATCGAGGCCATCTCCCCAGCGGAGCTGACCAGGTGCAATACTGAAATTTTTTCGGATACCGAGTAAGGACAGACATATGAAAGCTTCAAGCTCCCGCCGCGCCGTACGCATGGGCGACCAGATCATGCGCGAAGTCGGCACCCTGCTGGTGGAAGAGGCCGCCGATCCCCGGCTGCAGCTCGTCACCCTGAGCGGAGTGCGCATGAACGCCAACCTGCGTATCGCGGAGATTTTCTACACCGTGTCCGGCGACGAAGAGCACCGCAAAGAGGTCCAGACGGGCCTGGAAAAAGCCACCGGCTTCCTCCGGTCCCGGCTGGGAAGAAACCTCAAGCTCCAGTTCACCCCGGAGTTGCGGTTCGTTTTCGACGATTTTCTCGAGGATGTGGTCTATGGAAAATCCACGCAAACGGATTAGCGACATCATCCGGGAAAACGACGCCTTCCTGGTGACCTCGCACGCCAACCCGGACGGCGACGCCATCGGCTCCATCTGCGCCATGGGACACATCCTGGCCGCGCTCGGCAAGCAGTTCACCCTGTACAACCCGTCCGGCCTGCCCGAACGGTACGCCTTTGCCGACCAGCCCGCCCCCATAGGGACCGAGCTGCCGTCCGAGCTGCCCGCCTGGACCATCGTCATGGACTGCGGCGCAGGCCCGCGCATGGGCGACGATCTCATGGGCCGCCTGGACGAGACCTTGGTCATCAACATCGACCACCACCTGGGCAACGACGAATTCGGCGAAGTGAACTGGGTGGACCCGTCCCAACCCGCCGTGGGCACCATGGTCGCGGCCCTGGCCGCCGAGCTGAACGTCCCGGTGACCGGTCCCCTGGCCGAGAACATCTACCTGGCCGTGTCCACGGACACCGGTTTCTTCACTTACGGCAACACCACGCCCGAGTCCCTGGAACTGACCGCGCAGATGCTGCGCGACGGACTGGACATCGCCCGCCTGAACATGCTCATCACCAAACAATGGAGCGAGGAGCGCATGCGGCTGTGGACCGAGACCATGGGCAACGTGGAACTCCACCTCGACGGACTGGTGGCCACCACCGCCGTGACCAGGGAGATGTTCGCCCGCACCGGCACCACCTCCGAAGACACCGAGAACATCATCAATTTCGTGCGCCGCCTCAAGGCCGTGCGCGTGGCCGCCATCCTGCGCGAGGAAGGAACGGACCTGTACAAATTCTCCCTGCGCTCCTACGGCGACGACAACGTCCAGGCCATTGCCGCGAGATTCGGCGGCGGCGGCCACCGAAACGCCGCGGGCGGGACCATTGCCGCTCCGCTGCAGGAAGCCCGCGACATGCTCATCACCGCCATCGGCGAAAGCCTGGGGATCGCATAGATGGGTCGCAAGCGAAACAAGCGCAGCCCGGAACAGCGTGACGGGCTGCTCATCCTGAACAAGCCGTCCGGCCCCACATCCGCCGCCTGCCTGAACGACATCAAGCATCAGCTCAAGCAGTACAAGATCGGCCACGGCGGCACCCTCGATCCCATGGCCACGGGAGTGCTCCTGGTGCTCCTCGGCCACGGCACCAAACTTGCGCCGTACCTGTCCGGCGGCACCAAGACCTATTCCGGCACGTTCCGGCTCGGAATCACTACCGATACCCTTGATATTCAAGGGGAAGTGGTCAAAGAAGCCCCGGTCGAGGCGACCGTTGACGATGTCGAACGCGAAGTTTATCATTGGAAAGAGTTGACAGAGCAGGAAGTTCCTGCCTATTCCGCTGCCAAACACGAGGGCAAGCCGTTGTACGCCCTGGCCCGCGAGGGCAAGGAAACACCGGTCAAAATCAAGCCCATTGTTATTTCTCATGTGGAAACGCTGGACGTGCGGATGCCCGAGGCATCCTTCAGGGTCAGTTGCTCCGCCGGAACCTACATACGATCCCTGGTCCACAGCTTGGGGATTCGAATGGGGTGCGGCGCGACACTGACCAGCCTGGTCCGGGAGTCGAGCGAGCCGTTTACGCTCGCCCAGGCTCACGACCTCGAAGACGTCCTGGAGAATCCGGAAACATTTCCGGAAAAGGTGATCCCCCTAAAGGACACCCTGCCCCACTGGCCGAGATATCGGCTGACCGAACCGCTGGCCGGACTCGTTACGAACGGGGCCTGGCTGCCGGTCAATTCCCAGCCCGGCGAACTGCTGGCCGGGAAACTCGGCGACCGGGCCATGCTGCTCGATCCCGAGGACGAGCCGTTGGCTCTGGTGGAGGCGAAGCTCCAGGACGACAAGCCCAGATGGGCCATTCTTCGCGGTCTCTGGAACAGGGACTGAACCGCCTCCGCCGCACGGAAGGCAAAAAATAGAAAGCAACATCCAACTTAGGAGGATAACGCTGTGGTCATGACTGCTGAAGACAAGAAGAAAATCGTTGAAGAGTACAAGACCTGCGAAGGCGACACCGGTTCCCCCGAGGTCCAGGTGGCCCTGCTGACCGCACGCATCAAGTACCTGGCCGACCATTTCAAGACCCACAAGAAGGATCACCACTCCCGCACCGGTCTGCTGAAGCTCGTCGGACAACGTCGAAAACTTCTCAAATACCTGCAGAACAAGGACATCCAGCGCTACCGCGACCTCATCGGCCGCCTCGGTCTGCGCAAGTAGTTCTTTGAAAGTTTAGTGTTCGGGGGAAGCGCAAGCTTCCCCCGCCTGTTTACGTCACTTTCTGCGACGGAGCCGTCTTGGCTTCGTACACCTCGAGGTTCAGCTTAGTTGGCTGCGGAAGGCATTTTTGGGATCGCCCCAACAGTTCCTCCCCAAGCCGGCTAACCCGACAGAGGGTCATACGCAGGAAGTGATACACCTATTACCTTAAAAGGTAGGAAATCACTTATGACAATGATTCCTTTTGATGCCACCAGCCTGACCGCCAAGGTCGGCGACATCGACATCACAATCGAAACCGGGAAATACGCCCGCCAGGCCTCCGGTGCCGTGACCATCTCGTCCGGCAACACCACCGTCCTGGTCACGGCCGTGACCCAGCCCCTGGCAATCGACCGGGGCTTCTTCCCCCTGACCTGCAACTACCAGGAAATGGCCTACGCCGCCGGGCGCGTGCCGGGCAACTACTTCCGCCGCGAGGGCCGCCCGTCCGAACGCGAGACCCTGGTCTCCCGTCTCATCGACCGGCCCATCCGCCCCCTGTTCGCCAAAGGCTTCGCCGACGAGGTCCAGGTCATCGCCACGGTCCTGTCCGCCGACAAGCATGTCAACCCGGACGTCCTGGCCCTGACCGGCGCCTCCGCCGCCTGCCACATCTCCAAGATGCCCTTCCTCGGCCCCATCGTGGGTGCGCGCGTGGGCTACGTGGACAACGAATTCGTCCTCTACCCCACCTACAAGGGCATTGAGGAAAGGTCCTCCCTGAACCTGGTCTTCGCGGCCACCCGCGACGCCATGGTCATGGTTGAAGGCGGCGGCGACTTCGTCTCCGAAGATCTGGTTGCCGACGCCCTGGCCTGGGGCCACGAGCAGGTCACCCCGCTCTTCGACCTCCAGGACGAGCTCCGCGCCAAGGTCGGCGTTCCCAAGATCGAGGTCGAGGCTCCCGAACGCGACGAAGAAGTGGTCGAGTTCCTCGGCAACATCATCACCGACGACCTCAAGGCCGCTCTGACCACCCCCGAGAAGATGGTCCGCTACGCCGCCAAGGACGCTGCCAAGCAGAAGGCCAAGGAAGCCGTCGCCGAGAAGTTCCCGGATGACGAGGCCAAGCTGGCCGCCGTGTCCGACGTCATCGGCGACATGACCAAGAAGATCGTGCGCGAGCGCATCGTCAAGGAAGGCCTGCGCATCGACGGCCGTGACACCACCACCGTCCGCCCGCTGTCCATCGAGACCGGCATCCTGGCCCAGACCCACGGAAGCGTGCTCTTCCGCCGCGGCGAGACCTCTGCCCTGGCCGTGGCCACCCTGGGTTCCACCCGCGACGAACAGCGCTACGATTCCCTGCTCGGCGACGCCACCAAGCGGTTCATGCTGCACTACAACTTCCCCCCGTACTGCGTGGGTGAAGCCCGCATGCTGCGCGGCACCTCCCGCCGCGAAGTGGGCCACGGCGCCCTGGCCGAACGCGCCATCTCGCCCGTGCTGCCCAACCAGGACGACTTCCCGTTCACCATCCGCGTGGTCTCCGAAATCATGGAGTCCAACGGCTCCTCTTCCATGGCATCCGTGTGCGGCGCCACCCTGTCCCTCATGGACGCGGGCGTGCCCATCTCCGACCCCGTCGCCGGTATCGCCATGGGCCTGTGCAAGGAAGGCGACCAGTACTTCGTCCTGACCGACATCCTCGGCGACGAGGACGCGCTGGGCGACATGGACTTCAAGGTCGCGGGCACCCGTGACGGCATCACCGCCATCCAGATGGACATCAAGATCGCGGGCATCCCGCAGGACGTCCTCAAGAAGGCGTTGCACCAGGCCAAGGAAGCCCGCACCCATATCCTCGATCACATGGCCGAAGTCCTTGAAGCGCCCCGACCGGAACTGTCCGATCTGGCCCCGCAGATGGCCGTCGTGCACATCGATCCCGAAAAGATCCGCTCGGTCATCGGACCCGGCGGCAAGAACATCAAGGCCATCACCGCCGAGACCGAAGCCGACATCGACATCGAGGATTCCGGCAAGATCTCCATCTTCGCCCCGACCCTGGCTTCCATGGAAAAGGCCAAGGAAATGGTCCTCTACTACGACCAGAAGCCGGAACCGGGCAAGAACTACCTCGGCACCGTGCGCAAGGTGCTGGAAGTCGGTGCCCTCGTCGAAATCCTGCCCGGCCTGGAAGGCATGCTGCACATCTCCCAGCTCGACTTCGAACGCGTGGAACGCGTGGAAGACGTGGTCCAGCTCGGCCAGGAAGTGTGGGTCAAGTGCATCTCCCTGGAGCCCGGCGGACGCATCCGCCTGTCCCGCAAGGCATGGCTCATGGAAGAAGCCGGCCAGGAAGTGAACCTGGAAGACTTCAAGCGCCCCGCCCCGCGCGGCGGTGACCGCGGCGGTCGCAATGACCGTGGTGGCCGCAACGACCGTGGCGGTCGTCGCGACAACCGCGGCGGCGGACGTCGCTAGTCGCGAACTGACGCATTAAATGAACCGCCCTGCCCGGCCTAGCCGGACAGGGCGGTTTTTTTGTTGCCTTCGGCGACCGGCGGGGAAACCTCTTGGAAGAGGTTCCCCCGCCGGACTCCCCCTCCAGAACTTTTTGGCGCCGCTTCGCGGGGGTGGTGGCCGTGGCGGGATTTACAGGGCTGGAACATGGACAGGGGCTATGTCCAGGAGTAGGCTGATTGAAAACATGAGGAGCATTGTCGTGGCTGATATAATCATCTACGGGAAGGCCGGATGCCCGCATACGAAACGGGCGCTGGACGCCTACCCGGAAGCCGAATTCAGGGATGTGCTGATGAATCCGAAAGACATGGAGGACATGCTCGGGTACTCGAACGGACAGCGCAAGGTCCCTGTCATCGTCCAGGATGGTGAGCCCACGGTCGGCTACAATCGGGGCTCCTGACACGTCTGATGATTCCCGGCAGGTCGCCGGAACAATACGACAAAGGCCATCCAAAAGGATGGCCTTTGTCGTTCTCGATCAGATTCTCTATTGTATCCCGGTGTCCTGGAACATCGATTCGAACTGCTTCACTTCATCGGCGGAAAATACTCCATGCGTTTTGCCTTGCCGATACCAATAGTACGCCGATTCAACATCCTTTTTTTCGTCGTAGGACAAAATCAAGCCGACATAGCCATCACGAATCCGGGGGGCTATTGCCAACCCTTTTTGAAATAGGGCAATAGCCTCTTCAGGGTTTTCGGACTTATTTTCAGCCGTGAACCGACCGTACTCCATATAAAAGTTCCCAGCATCTGGCTCCAATGACAAGGCCTTCACAAACATCCTATCGGCATTCTCAATATCAGCGTCCCTGAGAAGATAGACCAGAGCGAACCCCCAATACGCCTGGTAGTTGTCGCCGTCCAGCAACCACGCCTGGTTAAACCGCTTGATCGCGGTGGACATGTCGCCCTTGCGGAAGAAATCCCATCCCCGCTTGGCGAAGAGCACTGCGCCCTGCTCTCTGGTATATCCCTTGGCCTCGATGTCGCTGATCAGATGTTCATCCGCCTGCAACAAGGCCGGAGTCTTCTCGATGCCGCCGTACATGGGCACCTCGTTCATAGGGTACTCTCCGGCCCGGACCGGCAGAGAAAAAACACATGCAGCAAAAAGAACCAACAGAATCCTGAACATCCACCCCTCCTAACTCACCAATACTCCTGCGTATCCGACCACCTGGTCATAATCGCCCGACACCTCGCCGGAGGTGGCGTAGGCCACCAGTTCGCCCCTGGTCGCGCCGAGCTCCAGGGCCGCGAACAGCCCCACGGTCATGGGCATGACGCCGCACATCGAGATGTTGTTGGAGCGCACGGTATTGAACAGGGCCGCCGGGTCGAGCTTGACCGCCTCGCCGATGGCCATGGCGTCCCGCTTCCTGGCGTCCTCATGGGTGATGTAGTGGCTCATGTCAGAACTGACCACGATGGTCACCGGGCGGCCCAGCACCTTGAGGGCCTGGCCGATGTTCCTGCCCACCTGCTTGAGAACGTCCAGATGGGGCATGGAAACGGCCATGGGCGCGATGCGAGTGGCCGGATTCAGCCGCTGCAGGAACGGCAGCACGACCTCGATGGAATGCTCGCCCAGATGGGCCTCGATATCCGGAGTGATGTGGGAGTCGGCGGCCATGAGTTCCTCGGCCAGTTCCGTGTCCACGGGGACAGGCCCGCCGGGGACCATCCAGTTTCCCTCGCTCCACAGGGCGAACGGCGCGCCCCGGCCCGTGTGGTTCGGCCCGAACAGGAGCACGGTCTCGGCCAGGTTGGCCTCGGCCAGGGTCCTGCCGCAGACCGCTCCGGAAAAGACATACCCCGCGTGGGGCACCATGGCCAGCAGGGTCGGCTCCTCGCGCCTGCCCGCACCCAGCCCGAGGAACCCGTCCACCACGGCGTTCAGGTTGTCGGCAACGCCATCATAAAACCGACCGGCAACAACAGGTGGCCTATCCATATATCACCTCTCGAATATCGCACTCCGAACAACTGACCGACCAGTATCACGAAACTGTACCGGCAACCACCCCCCGCTGAACGGCAACAGAAGATTTGAGAGGGAGAAAAGGAGCCGAAGCATCCCGGTCGCTAGGGACCGGGCCTGTACTCGGAGGCCTTTTGTTCAAGGTCGTAGGTGTCGAGGGCGGACTTGGCGAGCTGGGCCTGAAGGCTCTCGGGTTTTTTCTCGATGATGTCCTCAAGCAATTGCCTCCACTCGTCCATGGCCCCGGCCTTGCGGTAGATGCGGGCGAGCTTGAACCGGGTGGAAGCCCATTCCGGGTTCTCCACCTTGATGTATTTGTCATACTCCCTGGCCCACTTGAGGGCCTCCTCGTACCGGCCCGACCGCTCGGTGGCGTAGATGGACATCAGCACGGTGTCCTTGATCTTTTCAGGGTCGCCGTCGGTCTGGAGCAACAGGGCCAGCGCTTCCTGGGAGTAGACGAACACCCGTCGCAGGTCCTGGCGCTGCATGGCGTCCTTGGCCATGTAATACATGGCATAGGCGCGGAAGGCCGGGTCCACGGTGGTATCCTTGGCCAACTCCGCCCACATGGGCATGGCCTGCTTCAAATCGCCGAGGTTCTGCAGGGACATGGCCCGCGCGTAGTCGAGCTGCCGCTGCTGGGCCTCCTTGAGCGTCCAGTTCCTGGTGGCCATGGCCACCAGGTCCGCGATTTTCTTCCATTCAAGCTGGTCGAGGTAGATGTTCACGGCCAGGCCGAGGGCGTCGTCCGAAGTCCCCGGTATCTGCTTCTCCTGGAGGTACGGCTCGATCATCTCCAGCGCCTTGTCGGGCCGGCCGATCTTCCAATAGCTGGTGGCAATGGCGAGCCGGGTCTTGTCGTCGACCTTGGACCCTTCCTTGCCGATGAAATCATAGGTCTCCCAGTACCGGACCACGCGGGCATAACGCTCCTCGCCGAGCATGCCGGGCACGGCCAGGACAAAGACGGAATCGCCGAGTTGGCGGGCCTTGAACCCCAGTTCGCTGTCCGGGTACTTTTCCAGCAGGTCCTGGGCCGCAGTCAGCGCCTCGGGATACTTCTTGTTGAAGGCGTACCACATGGCCAGCTTGAGCTGGGCGATGGGCGCCAACTCGCTGTCCGGGTGCTTCTGCACGATCTCGGTGTAGACCTTCTGCGGATTGAGGTTGTAGGGCCTGTCGAAGACATCCACCATTTCGTGCATGGCCGGGTCGTCGTAGATGCCCTCCTCGGCCAGACGCATCTTGGCGATCATGGCCCCTTCCTGGGCCGGATAATTGGTGATGGTCTTCTCGTATACCTGCTTGGCGGGCTCCTTCAAGCCGAGCCGCAGGTAGATGTCGCCGAGACGGGCCAGGACCACGCCCGCCCCCTCTCCGTCCGGATTGAGATTGAAATAGGTGAAGTAATGATCCTTGGCCGCCTCCCACTTGCCGAGCTGCATCTCCACGCCCGCCGCAAGCCGCAGGAACTCCATGTTTTCCATGTAGTAGTCGGGCCACCGCTTGTCGATGTAGTCCACGATCTGAAAGGCCTGTTCCAGGAAGCCGGTGCGATGCAGGGAATCGGCCAGGTAGTAGGCCGCCTGCTTGACGAGCTGGTGTTCCGGGTAGGTCTGGATGAGATACTGGAATTGGTCGGCGGCCTTCTTGTAGTCGCGCTTCTTATAGAAATACTCGCCCCAATAATAGCTGATGGACGGGATGTTGTCGTCGTCCGGATACTTTTCCTGGAGGATCTTGAAGTACGCCCGCGCCTCGGGGAAGTTGCCCACCTGAAGATTGAGCAGCCCGAGGTTCAGGAGCGCCCTGGGCACCCGGTTGGAACGCAGGTTGGCGTTCATGGCCTCGATGAAGGCCTGGGAAATTTCGTCGAACTTGGCCGCCGGGTCCTCGGAATGAAGCTGCTTTTTGATGTCGGCCACGGCGTACAGGGTTTCCTCGCGCACATCGTCGGGCACGTCGGCCTGCTTGAGGATATCCTCGAAGATGGGCAGGGCCGCGTCCAATGCCCCGTTGAACATCAGGGACTGGCCTTCATACAGCTTGTCCCGGATTTCCTTCTGCCGGGCCTCGGCCTGCTCCTCGGGAGTCAGTTCCGGTGGCGCTTCGCCTTCCGCACCGGGCTCGACCTGCCGGTCCTCTGCGGCGGGGGTTTCCCCCTCGGCCATCTCGGCCACTTCCGGGGCGGGCTGCTCTGTGGCGGCTTCGACCTGCGAATCGGGCTTGGGAGCCGTCTCCGCAGGCGGTTGAACCTGACTGACCACGGCGTCCACCTGGTCC
Organism: Pseudodesulfovibrio portus; assembly: GCF_026000375.1. Lineage (NCBI taxonomy): Bacteria > Pseudomonadati > Thermodesulfobacteriota > Desulfovibrionia > Desulfovibrionales > Desulfovibrionaceae > Pseudodesulfovibrio > Pseudodesulfovibrio portus. The sequence goes on along the minus strand of NZ_AP026708.1, from coordinate 3,119,649 downwards.
TGGTCCTCGGGTGTGGGTTCCGGCGGCGGCGCGCCCTCCACCACCACGGGCGGCGGCGGGGCCACTGCTCCGCCCACCTGCCCCTGCCCGGACATTTCCGGAGTGGTCACCAGGGGTGCCAGGGCCTGACGCTCTTCCACGGGCTCGCCGGGCGGCGGGGTAACGGCCCCTCCAGCCTGTCCCTCGCCTTCCACCGAAACAGGCGGCGACACAACGCCACCGGCCTGTCCAGCGCCCTCCACCGGGCCGACCACCGGGCCGGTCACCTGGCCGACCACCGGGCCGGACACTGCAGGAGCGCCGGGCTGGTCCACCAGCACGGACTGATTGCCCTCGCCCGCCAATTCTGCGAATTTCACTTCCTCGGCGGTCTTGTTGACGGCCTTGAAGCGCAACTCGCTGCCGGGCGGATAGTTGCCGGTCTCGGCTTCGGGCGACACGGGAGCCGGGGCCGGGGTCATGCCTTGGGGCTCGCCGCCCGGAGGGGCGTCGACTTCATTCCGCACCGAGTACGGTACGGCGAAAAACGGTTTTCGGTCGGCTTCGGCGGATTCAACCGGCAGGTCGGCCTCGCCCTTGATGGGCGGCTGCGCTTCGGTCTCCTTGTCCAGCACGGCCGCATCCAGTGCCTGAGCCACCTGGGCCGCGCCGGGCCGGGGCTGTTCCGCCTGATCCGGCGGCTGAGGAGGAGCGGGTTGCTGCTGGGGAGCGGGCACAGGCGCGGCCTGCACCGGTTTCCAGCGGGCACCGATGGGATCGCGGAAAATCTGGAGCACGAATTCGGGCTTGCCCGACGACGGGACCCGGATATAACCGAACGCATTGGTTTTCGTGACGATGCGCACACCGTCTTCGGTGGCGGAAATGGATTCCACCAACTTGCCGGGGAAATCTTTGACAGTGGGCTTGGGCTCGGTGTCCCAGCCACCGGCCGGCAGGGAAACAGTGATCTCGCGCTCTCCGACACGGGAAACGCTCGACTGCGGCAACTGGTCAGAATCAAAGGAGAATGTCAGCCTGTCAGAGTCGCCCCTGGACTGGAAATTCACACGCAGGGCATGGGCGGGACTGACAAAAATCCATCCCACGATCAGGGCCGCCACCAGCGGCCAGGCTGCAATTTTGGCGCTTTTCACTGTCACGTCGGGTAGTTATGCAATAGTCGTGCTATCCTGCGACCAAGGGGTCGCCCGTGCTTCCCCGGATCTACAGCAGATTCCGTTTTTTCAGTTTCTCGATGAGCGTGGTTCTCTTTATGCCGACCAGTTCCGCAGCCTTGTTCTTGACCCCGTCCGCCCGGTCCAGGGCCTCCTCCAAAAGCCGCCCCTCGATGGCTTCCAGGAACTCCTTGAGCTTCATGTCCTTGTCGGTCATGTCCCTCAGTTGGGGCCAGGCAAAGCCCAGCGGGGCCATCGGCTGGACTTCCTCCACCTTGACCAGGGGCGTCTCCCCAATGTCCTCGAAAATCTTGCCCGGCAGGTCTTCGGGCTGCACCTCGTTGCCGTCGCACAGGATGGACAACCGCTCCATGAAGTTCTCCAGCTCGCGCACGTTGCCCGGCCAGGAATACGTCAGGAGCATCTCCTTTGCCTTCTCGGCAAGCTTGAGGCTTCTCCGATCCTTGTTGGTGCAGTGACTGCACAGGAAGTGCTCGGCCAGGAGCAGGATGTCCAGGTTGCGCTCGCGCAGGGGCGGGAGATGCAGGGGGATAACATTGAGCCGATAGAACAGGTCCTCGCGGAACCGACCCGCAGCCACTTCCCCCTCCAGGTCGCGGTTGGTGGCCGCCACCACGCGCACGTCCACCTTCATGATGGAGGTGCCGCCGACCCGCTCGATCTCCTTCTCCTGCAGGGCGCGAAGGATTTTGACCTGGAGCGACAAATCCATTTCTCCGATCTCGTCCAAAAAGATGGTGCCGCCGTCGGCCAGCTCGAAGCGGCCCGGTCGCGTCCGGATGGCATGGGTGAACGCCCCTTTCTCATGGCCGAAGAGCTCGGATTCGAGCAGTTCCTTGGGGATGGCCCCGCAGTTGATGGGCACAAAGGGCTTGCTCCGGCGGACGCTGTTTTGATGCAAGGCACGGACAAGCAGTTCCTTGCCTGTGCCGGATTCCCCTGTGACCAGCACGGTGCTGTCGGTGGGAGCGACTTTTTCCAGAACCTTGAAGACCTTGGCAAGAGCGGGACTGTTCCCGATGATACCGTCCAGGTTAAGCGCCATTTCTCCTCCGAAGTCGGGTGGATATCAGGTGAGCGGGATATGGGGAGCCCGCGTCTATTTCTTTACTATACATCCTCTCTGTCAATATAATGACGCTATGTCAATGAGTTTAATCGTATTTTTTAAAAATATTCTAGAAACCTGCGGGCAGACCAGAAAAAATCCCGGCCGACGCAAACGCCGACCGGGACAATGGAACCATAACTTGTGCCGTCATTTCCTCATGGCGGGCCATCCTAGCCACGCCTGAGAATCTCCTTGGCAGGGATGAGCGCGGTGGCGGCGGCCCCCACGATGTTGCCCGCCACGCCCGGCCCGTCACCGGCCACGAAGAGCCCTTCGATGGCCGTTTCCAGGTGCTTGCGGGTGTCCACCTGGGTGGCGAAGAACTTGATCTCCGGGGCGTAGAGCAGGGTCTCGTCGTTGGACACGCCGGGCACCACGTTGTTGAGCTGCTCCAGGCCGTCCATGAGGTTGGTCAGGATGCGCTCGGGCAGGGCCATGGCGATGTCGCCGGGCACCACGTTCTTCATGGTCGGCTCGATGTAGCCGTTGCCGATGCGGTCCCAGGTGGACCGCCTTCCCCGCCGCAGGTCGCCGAACCGCTGCAGGATGGGCTTGCCGCCGCCGATGAGGGTGGCCAGCCGACCGATGGATTCCCCGTAGGCCTGGTTGTCCTCCACCGGATCGGTGAGCACCACCTTGGACAGGAAGGCGAAGTTGGTGTTGTCCGACTTGGTGTTCATGAGGGCGTGGCCGTTGACGCAGACGAAATCCTGGTAGTTCTCCAGGGCCACGAACCCGCCATAATTGGTGCAGAAGGTGCGGGTCTGGTCATCGTACTTGTTGGTGCGCACGAAGAACGTCGGGTCATAGATGACCTGGCAGAGGTCCTGCATGATCTCGTTGTGGACCTCCACGCGCACGCCCACCTCGATGCCCCGCTGGGAGACCTCGATGCCGTGCTTCCTGACCACCTGGGCCACCCACTCGGCACCCACGCGGCCCGGAGCCAGGATGACGTTTTTCGCCTTGTACTCATGGCGATTGGTGACCACCCCGGTGACCTTGCCCTTATTCACCACCACGTCCTTGACGATTTCGGAGGTGTGGAAAGTCACGCCCTTATCCTGGATATAGTCGGCCATGGCCGCGATGTGTCCGGGAAGGTTGTCGCTGCCCAGATGCTTCTGCTTGATGACCAGCAGGTCGATGCCGTGCTTGCGGGCGTCCTTGCGGATATCCTCGGCCTTGTTCATGTCCGTGGGGAAGACCTTGCCGTCCATGCCGAACCGGTTGAAAATATCCTCGGTTTCGTCAATGAGCGCGCGTGCCTCGGACGTGCCCACGAACTGGGTCAGGTCGGTCTTGCCGAGCTTGTGGATGAAGTTGAGCTTGCCGTCGGAAAACAACCCCGCCCCGCCCACGCCGCACAGGATGTTGCACGGGCGGCACTTGACGCACTCCTGATCGCCGGACAGCGGGCAATCGCGGATCAGGGGCTTCTTGCCCTTGTCGATGAGCAACACGTCCAGGTCGGAATGCTCGCCCAGCCAGTACGCGGCGAACAGCCCGGCCGGGCCGCCGCCCACGATGATAACGTCGAAATCGGTCTTCAAAGTCTTCGCGGTCATGATTTGCCTCCGGCGGCTGGGGGAAGGGTAAGGAAAAACCTTTCGGGAAAGGCTTTTCCTTCCCCTTCCCCCGAACCCCCATCCCCATCCTTTTCCAAAGCTTTTTGTATGCGCATCCGCGCGGGTGGGGTCCGCGCGAAAGAGCGTCCCCTGTTCAAGGGGTTGTCAACGTAACGCAAGTATGGCCCGCACTGGGCGCACCCGGAAACAGGGTTCGCGCAGACGGGCCATGATGGAACGTATGACAGGAGGGAAAGAAGTGTCAAGCCGTGGATCAGGCGACCATATTCAGGAGATGGCCGGTCATTTCCTCGCTGGCCCTGATAAAGGCGGTATTGGCGGAAAAGGCGTGGCCGGTGCGGATCATGTCCACCATCTCGCGGCCCAGGTCCGTGTTGGAGGTCTCCACCCCGTCGATGAACGCGCCGGGCGTGGTGGATTCCTGGATGGCCGCCACTTCCACGCCCTGGCCGCCGGGACCGGATTCGAGCGCAACGGAAGACGCCTTGAACTCGTCGGTGTTCACATTGGCGATGTTGTTGGCGGAAACGGCCTGGACGGTGCTGAGGGCATCCAGGGCCATGAGATTGGAGTCGGACATACGGAATCACTCCCTTGAGCAGTCAGGGGAAGCAGCCGAATAAAACATACGCCCTTTGGGGGAACTATGCAACTCGCGCTAGTGAACCATGGTTCCCGGCCAGGCAAGGACAAACGCTCCCCGCCCGCCGAACAACCTGATGGAAAGCGCCTTCAACTCCTTGGAAATGTCCTTGTCGGCAGCGATCACAAAGGAAATGTTGTTCTGATATTCCACGGCGCCATTGACCAGCGACCCGCCGCGCGAGTCGCCGAGTTCCGTGAAACCGCTGGCCATGGCGATCACTTCCTTTTCAAAAACGCGGATCGCGTCTGCGGAATCCGTGCCGTCCGGCAGGACCGAGTCCACGACCACGAAATGGATGAAGCTCGGAACGGTCTCCGCCGCCTGGGCGACGGCGCAAAGCGACAACAACACGATCAGGACCAGCGGGAAAAACCGTTTCATGGCGCTCTCCAACTTATGAATTGTTTTTTTCGATCACGGCAAATGCCGAATGGTTGTGGATGGACTCGAAGCTCTCCACCTCCACCTTGTACCAGTGGACCTGGGGGTGCTCGTCCAACCCCTTGGCGGCCTCGCGGACCACGTCCTCGACAAAGGTCGGATTGGCGAAGGCGGTCTCGGTAACGTACTTTTCATCCTCGCGCTTGAGCAGGGAATAGACCGGGCAGGACCCGGCCCGCTCGCCGATCTCGATGAGGTCCTCCAGCCAGAGGAACCCGTTGAAGCGGGTACGGATGCGGACCTCGGCCCGTTGGGAATGGGCGCCCTCGTCCGAAATGGCCTTGGAGCACGGGCACACGGTCATGACCGGCACGTCCGCGCCGAGGGTGAAGATCAGCTTGCCGTCCTTGAGCAATCCGTCCACCCGGCACGTGTAGTCCATGAGGCCGCTGGCCCCGGACATGGGGGACTTCCTGCGCAGGAAATAAGGGAACACGAACCGGACGTGGGCGCTCCGCGCCTGGAGCCGGTCCACCACATCGTCGAGCAGGGTACGGAAGGAATGGTAGTCCAAATCGCCGGACCAGTGCTCCAGCGCCTCCACGAACCTGCTCATGTGCGTGCCCTTGAACTCGGCGGGCAGGTCAACGGAAAGGGACACCTGGGCCACGGTGTGCTGGATGCCGGACTCCCGGTCGCGCACGATGATCGGCAGGCGCAATCCCTTCACGCCCACACGATCTATGGGCATGGCGATCGAGGATTGACTCTTCTGAACATCTTCCATCAAATCAAATCCTTGCCTGTGGTGGTCAGGGCCAGGTTGCCGTGCTTCACGCCCTTGGTGGAAATGAGTTTCTGGCCCAGTTCCTTGATGGTCTCGGCGTCGCCCTTGAGGATGATGACCTCGAGGCAATTGAAGTGGTCCAGGTGCACGTGCAGCGATGACTGGATGACGTGGTGCGCATCGTGCTGGATTTCGGTCAACCGCTGGGACAGTCCGGATTTGTGGTGGTCGTAGACCAGGGTCAGGGTACCGGCCAGGTCGCCGTCGGCCTGCTCCCACTCACGCTGGACCAGGGTGTTGCGGATGAGGTCGCGGATGGCTTCGGAACGGGTCTGGTAGCTGCGCTCCTCACACAGTTGGTCGAATTTTTCCAGCAGCTCGGAATCGAGAGACACGCCGAAACGGATGGTCTTGCCCATGGTATCCTCCTGTTAGGGGATGGTTACTTCCCACAAATTCACTGTCGCGTTCTGGCCGCACAGGGCCACTTTTTCCATTGCCAGCTTCTCGGCGGCGAATCCCCGGGCACGCAGCTCGTCCCACACGGGACGCGACACGGTGCGCACGGGCTCGCCGATCCAGATACGACCGCCGGGTGCAAGCGCGTGGCGAAAAAGCCTGATCAGCGGATTGAAAAATCGTTTCTCGTACAACACGTCCCCGGCCCATATGAACTCGAACGCCCCGGCCTCCACAGCGGGCTCGCGCCAGTCCATGACCGCCCAAAGCGGCTGCGGGACGCTGTTCAATTCCGCGTTGTGCCGGGCGAACCGCACGGCGGGCCACTCGTAGTCGAACCCCACCACCTGCGCCCCGACGCCGGCCGCTATCATGCCGGTCAACCCGAGGCCGCAGCCCACGTCGAGGCACGCCCGGCCATGAAGCCGATCCGCGTTGCGCACGATATGGCGGCCCAGCAGCACGCTGGCGGGCCACACCTCTGCCCAATACGGCAGCCGCTCGTCATCGCCCATGTCTTCACCGTCCATGGCGTCCCAGAGGGCCTCCATGTCGGCGGCCCGGTCGAGCAACCAGACGCGACCCTCGACCTCCACCTCCACGCGGGAGCCGGGGTCGGGAACGGCGAAATCGGCCCGAAGGCTCGCGGCGTCAATGGTGTTGGGCATGGCTGATACCCAAAGTACGCCCGGACAGTGTTATCGTCAACAACATTCGTAATACTTTTTGCATCACATATATAAATGTCGTATAACGTTCCCCACATCCTCAACGCTGTTTACGCGCTGCAATCACACCTTCTTTGACCCCCGACGAACGACAGACGTCATCTTTTTGGCGAATTCCGACGTTCATTCGTCCAGGCGGATTTATAATGGCGAAAGCGTCATTTTTTTTACTATTTTCAAGGCATAATTCCCATGTTAAGAGAGCGTTCATTCACTTCGTCAAGCCAATTTTTCCAACAAGGAGCAAAAATATGATTCCCGAAGATCTGTTGTACGCCAAAACCCACGAATGGGTCATGGTCGAAGGCGACGTGGCCACTGTCGGCATCACCCAGTTCGCCCAGGAGCAGTTGGGCGACCTGACCTTCGTTGAGATGCCCGAAGTGGGCGACACCTTCGAGGCCGGTTCCGAAATGGGCTCCGTCGAGTCCGTCAAGGCCGCCAGCGAAATCTACGCCCCTGTGACCGGCGAGGTCATCGAGATCAACGAGGAGCTGGAGGACGCGCCCGAAAAGGTCAACGAGGAACCGTATGGCTCGGGCTGGATCATCAAGTTCCGGATCAAGGGCGAGCCCGAAGGGCTGCTGGACGCAGACGGGTACGCCGCAGTCGTGGAAGCGGAAGCCCACTAAGCGAGTTTTCCAGGGCCGGGGCGAACGTCTCGGCCCTTTCATTTACATTATAATCAGTAGGTTCCATCATGCCGTTTGTACCGCATACCGAAAACGAGGTCCGGGAGATGCTCGCCGTCATCGGCGTGGATTCCGTGGAAGACCTCTTTGCCGAGATCACGGAGGAGATGCGCCCCAAGAGCTTCGAGCTCCCGGAAGGGCTCTCCGAAATGGACGTCCTCGCCAAGCTCGAGGCCATGGCCGCCAAGAACGCCACCGACCGGACGAGCTTCCTGGGCGCGGGCTTCTACGACCACTACATCCCCGCCGCAGTGGACGCCCTGACCATGCGCGGCGAGTTCTACACCGCCTACACCCCGTACCAGCCCGAGGCCTCCCAGGGGACGCTCCAGGCGATCTTCGAATACCAGACCGCCGTGACCCGGCTGCTGGGCATGGAGTGCGCCAACGCCTCGGTCTACGACGGCGGCACCGCTCTTTACGAGGCGCTGATGATGGCCGTGCGCAAGACCAAACGGCGCAAGATCATCGTTTCCGAGGCCCTGAACCCCATCTACCGTGTCATGCTCGGCTCCTACACCCGGAACCTGGACATCGAATTCGTCACCGTGCCCCACAAGGAAGGCCGGACCGACATCGACGGTCTCAAAAAGGCCATCGACACCGACACCGCCGCCCTGCTGGTGCAGAACCCGAACTTCTTCGGCTCCATCAACGACTTCACGGACCTGTTCACCGCCTGCCGCGAGGCCAAGGCCGTGTCCATCGTGTCCGCCTACCCGGTGCTCCAGACCCTGCTCAAGACGCCCGGCGAAATGGGCGCCGACGTCGCCGTGGCGGAAGGCCAGTCCCTGGGCCTGCCCCTGTCCTTCGGCGGGCCGTACCTCGGCATCATGACCTGCACCAAGAAGATGGTCCGCCAGATGCCCGGCCGCATCGTGGGCCGCACCGTGGATTCCAACGACCGCACCGGCTACGTGCTCACCCTCCAGGCCCGCGAGCAGCACATCCGCCGCCAGAAGGCGACCTCCAACATCTGCTCCAACCAGTCCCTGTGCGCCCTGCGCGCGCTGGTCCACATGTGCGCGCTCGGCGAGTTGGGCCTCAAGCGCGCCGCGCGCGTGTCCGTGGAACGCGCCCACATCTGCGCCGAACGCCTCACGGCCATCGACGGCGTGGACATGCTGACCAGGGGCCCGTTCGGCAACGAATTCGCCGTGACCCTGCCGGTGAACGCCTTCGAGGCCATCGCCAAGCTGACCGCGCGCGGCTTTGTCCCCGGCTTCCCCCTCGGCCGCTACTACGAAGGCCTGGAAAACGGCCTTTTGGTGGCCTGCACGGAAAAGACCAGTGAAGAACAGATCGGCATCTTCGCCGAGATGCTCAAAGGAGCGCTCAAATGAAGACCATATTCGATAAATCCGTAGCCGGACGCGAGGGCTGCTGGCCCTGCGAAGGCATGGCTGAAGAGGCCTACATCCCCAAGGACCTGCTGCGCGACGGCGACATCGGCCTGCCGTCCGCCTCCGAGCTGGACGTGGTGCGCCACTTCACCAAGCTCTCCCAGCGCAACTTCGGCGTGGACGGCAACTTCTATCCGCTCGGCTCCTGCACCATGAAGTACAACCCCAAGTTCACCGAAGTCGTGGCCGCCATGCCCGGCTTCACCCGGCTCCATCCGGTCCTGCCCCAGCTGCAGGGCGCGGGAGGTCTCTGCCAGGGTGCGCTCGAGGTCATGTACGAGACCGAAAACCTGCTGGCCGAGGTCACCGGCATGGCCGCCTACACCCTGCACCCCATGGCCGGGGCGCACGGCGAGCTGACCGGCGTCATGCTCATGGCCGCCTACCACAAGGACCGCGGCAACAAGAAGACCAAGGTCATCGTGCCCGACTCGGCCCACGGCACCAACCCGGCGTCCGCCGCCATCGCCGGCTATGACGTCGTGTCCGTGGAGTCCGTGGACGGCATCGTCTCCCCCGAGGCCCTGGCCGAGGTCCTGGACGACGAGGTGGCGGGCATGATGATGACCTGCCCCAACACCCTCGGCCTGTTCGAAAAGAACCTGCCCGAGATCGTGCGCATGCTGCGCAAGGTGGACGCCCTGCTCTACTACGACGGCGCCAACCTCAACGCGGTCATGGGCAAGATGCGCGTGGGCGACGTGGGCTTCGACATCGTGCACCTCAACCTGCACAAGACCTTTGCCACCCCGCACGGCGGCGGCGGCCCGGGCTCCGGCCCGGTGGGCGTCAGCGAACGGCTGGTCCCGTTCCTGCCCATCTCCCGCGTCGAGAAACGGGAGGACGGCCAATTCCGTCTCAACTACAACTATCCGAAATCCATCGGCTATGTGGCCCCGTTCTACGGGAACTTCGGCGTATACCTGAAGGCCTACGCCTACATCCTGCGCCTGGGCGGCACCGGCCTGACCCGGGCCACCGAGAACGCGGTCCTGGCCGCCAACTACATGCGCAAGCGTCTCTCGGACCACTTCGAAATCCCCTATGACCGCATCTGCATGCACGAATTCGTGGCCTCGGCCGCGCCCCAGGCCAAGAAGGGCGTCCACGCCCTGGACTTCGCCAAGGGGCTGCTGGACAAGGGCCACCACGCGCCCACGGTCTACTTCCCGCTCATCGTGCCCGAGGCGATCATGATCGAACCCACCGAGACCGAGAACAAGAAGACCCTGGACACGTTCTGCGACGACCTCATCGAGCTGGCCGGGCTGGTGGACACCAACCCCGAGGCCCTGACCTCGGCCCCGGTGACCCTGCCCGTGACCCGGCTGGACGAAACCCGAGCCGCTCGCGCCATGGAGCTGACCGATGACCTATGATCTCGTTGTAATCGGGGCCGGGCCCGGCGGCTTCGACTGCGCGGCGGAAGCCGCCGGTCACGGCCTGTCCGTCGCCCTGGTGGAAAAGGACTTCCTGGGCGGCACCTGCCTCAACCGAGGATGCATCCCCACCAAGCTCTGGCTCGGCGCGACCTCGGCCATCGAAGAACTGCACAACCAGGCCAAGATGAAGGTGGCCTCCGGCGAGATAATCGTTGATTTCGAGGCCCTTCAGCAGCGGGTGCGGAAACACCTTGCAGGCACCCGCAAGGCCATGGCCATGCAGCTCAAGGGCCTTGGCATCGAGCTTGTAGAAGGCTTCGGCAAGCTCGACGACGGCAAGGTCGTTGTCTCCGGCAATGAAGGAGAGACCGTCCTGGAATACAGGAATCTGGTCATCGCCACAGGGTCCAAGCCCATCTTCTTCCCCGGCCTGGAGCCGGACGGCCAGTGCGTGCTGGACTCCAACCAGTTCCTGGCCATGGAGGCCATGCCCAAGTCCCTGATAGTGGTCGGCGCAGGCTTCATCGGCCTGGAGATGGCCCAGGTGGCCCATCGCTTCGGGGCCAGGATCACCGTGGTGGACGCCATGGACCGCGTGGCCCCGCTGGAGGACCCGGAAGTGTCCAAGGCGCTCCAGTCCATGTTCAAGCGCTGGAAATGGGACATCCAATTGGAAAAACGCGTCTCCGGCGTCAGGACCGTGGACGGCCGCGCCGTGCTGACCTTCGACACCCGCGACACCCTTGAGGCCGATACGATCCTCGTGGCCGTGGGCCGTGGCCCGGTCACCGAAAACATGGGCCTCGAAGAAGCGGGCATCGAGCTCGAATTCAACAAGATCAAGGTGGACGAAAATCTGCAGGCCGCACCGAACGTCTACGCCATCGGCGACGTGAACGGCCGCATCCAGCTGGCCCACGCGGCCGCCCACCAGGCCTGGTACGCGGCTTCCCATATTGCGGGCAAGACGGACGGGCCCTATGCGTCCGGCCCGGTGCCGAGCGTGCTCTATGGCGCGCCCGAGGTCATGCGGGTCGGCAAGACCGAGAACGAATCCTTCCTGGACGACTATGACACCACCGAGGTGTCCAGGGCCCAGCTTGCGGCCAACCCCATGGCCCAGGCCCACGCGGCCACCCAGGGATTCGTGAAGGTGGTCTGGTCCGGCGGCAAAGTGGTGGGCGTCACCGGCGTGGGGCACGACGTGTCCCGGCTGGTCACCCCGGCCACCATGATCGTGCAGCAGGGCTGGACCGGCGACGACGTGCACAAGACCATGTTCGCCCACCCTTCCCTGGACGAGTCCCTGCTCATGGCCCTGAAAGCCGAAAGGAAGAAAGTGGAATGATTCTCGACATTCTCGACAACGCGGACTTTTACGTTCCCCTGAACCCGCACCTGGCCACGGCCTTCGCCTTCCTGCGCAGGCCCGACCTGGCCCAACTGGAGACGGGACGCCATGAAGTGGATGACGACGTCTATGCCGTGGTGGCCAGAGGCAAAGGCCGCAAGGTCGAGGATGCACTGATCGAGACCCATGACCACTACCTGGACCTCCAATACGTGATCAGCGGCACGGACACCATGGGCTGGAAAGCACGCAGGGACCTCGGTCCGACAACGGAAGCGTACGACCCGCGCAGCGACGTGGCCTTTTACAAGGACGCGCCCACGGCCTGGGCCGAAGTGGCTCCCGGCGCATTTGCCATCTTCTTTCCCGAGGACGCACACCTGCCCATGATCTCGGACGGCGAGCTGCACAAGGTGATCATGAAAGTCCGGGTCTGACGACACCCCACGCCAAATACAACCGGGAAGCCCGCACAGCGCGGACTTCCCGGTTATCGATTTCAATCATCCGACCTGGGTCACGGCCTGGGGATCGTAGTCGCCCACGGCATCCAGCCTGGCTGCGGCCAGCCGCCGCTTCTCCAGCATCTCCATCACCGCATCGGGGTTGGCCCCGAGCATGAAACCGTGGATGGAGATGGAATTCGAGAAGTTCAGGTAGACCACGGTGTAGAGCAGCCGCCCCAGACCGGACGTGAACCTGGGCCGGGCCGACCTGTTGATGACCACGCGCATGGTGGACAGGAACGGCATCCTTCCCTTTCTGAAGGACAGGACCTCGCCGAAACGGATCAAGGCGGGGCCGAACGGCGTGTACACCGAAAACCGGTCGTCCAATATCTTGATCATGGGCTGGCGGGTCATGACCGCCACACCGTTGATCATGGTCACGCCGAACCCGGCCATGCTGACACAATAGATCGCAAGCTTCAGGTTGTCGTTTTCAAGGTAGTGGAAACCGGCTGCGGCCAGTCCCAGGAAAACGGCCGCAAGCACAATGCAACCGCGGACACTCCGCCTATTCGGATAGATTTTGATTGGTACGTACAACATGGATGCACCCTGTTTTCGGTAAGAATTGCGACGGACGCATCGTCCGCCCCGAAAGAAGGCGCTCCTCCCGCGGGCCGCAAGGCCCGAGCCCCGGACACTGTCATTCATTTCCCCTGAATGCGCTGATGCTCATCCACGGGAAAAGGCGGCGCGCGCAACAGGCGAGCACGGTGCAGTCGACTTTGGTTTGGATTGAATTGAAACATGTCTGTTCCTCCGGTTGGTTACCGGAAAAACAGCCGAGCAGTGAATAAACCATATGACAATTCGCGCAACAACGCAAACCCTCATTGGATCAAACTCTTTCCAACGCGCCAACGGGCCTTGGAGAATGGTTCGGATACGGGAAGCCGACGCTAATGAACGGTGCGCCCTTCGGGCTCGCGGGAGAAGAAGATGCCCTCTTCCCGGGGGACTTCCAGGGCCATCAGCCCTTCGGTGGTCAGGTCCGGGCCGACCCAGAGATTGCCCGAGAGATTGAAGCCGTGCGCCAGCCGCTTGGCGTGGTCCAGGGCGATAGTCAGTTCCTGCAGGTAGTTTTCGCGGGAAAAGGCGAACTCGGCGTCGTGCTCCCAGTCGGGGCGGGGCTCGTCCGGGGGCCAGGCAATGGGGTTCCTGAGCCGCCAGACCACCTTGTCGGAGGTGTGAGAGACCATGACCCCGTCGTCGATGCCCAGGCAGGCCGGGTTGCCGCAATCACAGGTGTAGATGAAGAACTCGCCGGACATGGTGGCCGACGTGATCAGGTCCACGGGGTCGATGTACACGCCGACCTCGTGCAGGTACTGGCCGTCCACGGTCAGGTTGAAATCGATGTAGCCGTCCTCGGGATGCTTCTCATCCAGGGAAAGAGTGACGGTGATGCGGATTTCGTTCATGGGCTGCGTTCCTTGAGCTGACATTGGGACGGGTCACGTCCGGCACCGGTTGTCTAGCACAAAGGGCTACCCCCCACAACACCCGCCGACTCAGTCGTCATGGGCGATCTCGTGCCGGACTATGGCGGAGTTGTAGGCCGCGTTCACGGCCGATTCGGTCAACGTCCCCACCAATTTCCCCTCCTTGCCCGAGGACAGGACCGGCACCTGGGACACGCCGCGCGCGGTCATCCTGTCCAGGGCGTCCTGCAGGGTGTCGTCCATGGTCACGGTGACCAGGTCCTGCGTGGCCAGGTCCTGGGCGATGAGCAATTGGTCGAGCCCCTCCTCCCTCAGCACGGTGCGGATGTCGCGGAAGGAGATGATGCCGGTCAGCCGGCCATCCCCGTTCACCACGTGCAGGTAGGGCGCGTTCTCGGTCTTGAAGGTCCAGATGATCCGCGACAGCGGCATGGCCTGCGGGATGGTGACCACGTCGCTGACCATGACCTCCTTGACCATCATGTGACTCAAAAGGTGCCGTTCCCGGCCCGCCTCGATGTCGATGCCGCGCCGCAGCAGCTTGGTGGTGTAGATGGACGCCCGGTCAATGGTGGAATTCATGACCGTGGCCGTGATGCAGGTCAGCATGAGCGGCAGGATGATTGAATAGTCCGAGGTCATCTCGAAGATGATCAGGATGGCCGTGATGGGGGCATACGTGGTCCCGGCCACCACCCCGCCCATGGCCACCAGCGCATACGCCCCTGGCAGGGCCGTGTGGGCCGGGAACAGGGCGTGCGCCCCGAAGCCGAACACCCCGCCGGCCATGCAGCCGAGAAACAGCGACGGCGCGAAGATGCCGCCGGAGCCGCCCGAGCCCAGCGTGATGGAGGAGGCCAGGATCTTGACGAAGATGAGCACGAACAGCAGCTGGAACTCCATCTGGTTGACCAGGGCCAGGTTCATGGAGCCGTAGCCCACGCCGAACACCTGGGGAAACACGGCGAACACGCCGCCCAGCAACGCGCCGCCGATGGCCGGCTTGATCCACTCCGGGATGGGGATGGCGTCGAACCCGTCCTCGAACCAGTAAAGGATCTTGGTGAAGGACAGGGCCACCAGCCCGGTGACTACGCCGAGCAGCGGGTAGAGCAGGTATTCCCACAGGGAGACGATGGAATACGCAGGGATGTCGAAATGCGGAAAGTCGCCGAAATAATAGCGGGAAATGGCAGTTGCCGTAACCGAGGACAGGACCACGGGCGAGAACTGCATGACCCCGAAGTCGCCGATGATGATCTCCAGGGCGAACAGCACCCCGGCGATGGGCGCGTTGAATGTTGCGGCGATGCCCGCTGCCGCGCCGCACCCGACCATGGTCTTCATGTGCACGCTCGGGGTCTTGAACAACTGGCCCACGGACGAGCCGATGGACGCGCCGATCTGGACCATGGGCCCCTCCCGGCCCACTGATCCGCCCGAGCCGATGGTCACTGCCGAGGCGAATATCTTTGCCGCAGCCACCCTCTTGCGGATGCGCCCGCCCCGCAGGGCGATGGCCTGCATGACCTCGGGCACGCCGTGGCCCTTGGCCTCGCTGGCGAAGTTGGACACCACGATGCCGACGACAAGCCCGCCCATGGTCGGCACCACGAACTTCATCCAGAGCGGCACCGAGTCCGCAAACTGAATGAAATCAGCGGAATTCTGGTAAAAGGCCCACTGCATGAGCTTGAGCACGTACTTGAACAGCACGGCCCCGTATCCGGCGAGGACGCCGATGAGTATGGCCAGGAAAAGGTATCGGACGTTCGGACGCTTGAGCTTCTGAAAGAGCGGTTCGCCCCGGTCAGCGGTCATCGGGTCTCCAGTGTTCGCGGTGGCGCATTGACAACGTACCTGTGGAATTTACTTCCGATCAGGTCTGAATATACCCCGACTCCAAGGCGAGCGCAACGGCTCGTGCGGAAAACTTGAGGGGAACCGAGAAAAAGGGTAAGCAGAGCCTCCCCTGACAACAACATTCTTTGCATGGAGATATGGATGGCCAAATTCGAGATCAATCCGCTGACCCCGCAGCCCGAGTTCGACATGATGTACTACATGGAAATCGCCGGAGAATCACGCATAGACGGCGACATCCTGGAAGAATTCGAGGAGTTCTGGGACAAGTGGGCCGCCGAGAGCCTCAAGGCGTACGAGTTGAAGAACCCCGACGGCGAAGGCAAGTTCTTGCTCATCTTCCTGGACCAGGCCGCCGAAGACATCATCGAGGGCGTGTGGCAGGATTCCCCGACCCACGGGCTGCTCTTCCACGCCCTGGCCATTACCATGGTCATGAGCTCGGCCCAGGGCTTCGTGCCCGAGCTGCAGACCGGCAAGTGCGCCCCCCTGCCCCGGCCGGGCGAAGGCGTGCTCGGCGCGTTCGAGGAACTCGGCCTGACCTGGAACGAGGAAGGGACCGTGAACCGCAAGTACGCGGTGCTCACGCCCTACCCCTACACCGGCGGCTGCGAGGTCTGCTACCTGAGCGACTCCTGTCCCAAATCCACGGCCAAGAGCAAGCAGTGATGCGGTTTTCGGTCAAGGACGTCCTGACCATCCAGGTGGCCCCGGCCCTTGGCTGCACCGAACCGGTGGCCATAGCCCTGGGCGCTGCGGCGGCCATGTCCCTGCTCCCCTCCGCCGACTTCGACCACATCGAGGTGGCGGTGGATCCCAACGTGTACAAGAACGGCCTGGCCGTCTCCATCCCCGGCCCCTCCGACCTGGTCGGCCTGGACATGGCCTCGGCCCTCGGCGCCACGGGCGGCGACCCGAGCCTCAGCCTGGAAGTGCTCCGGCCCATCGACGACGACGCCGTTGCCCTGGCCAGGAAATCCCTGGCCGAGAAGAAAATCACGGTCACCCTGCTCAGGGAACAACAGGGTCTGCTCATCCGCACCAAGATCACCTCCGGCGACCATGTTGCCGAGTCCGTCATCGAGGGACTGCACGACAACATCACATCCCTGTCCCTGGACGGTCGGCCCGTGGACAGCCCCCTGATCAGGGTGCAGGCCGAGGACAAGGGCTCCCCCCTGGCGGCCATGGAGGAATGGCTCAAGTCCCTGAGCCTGACCGACCTCATCGCCCTGACAGACGAGCTGGACGAGGATGATTTCGCCTTCCTGCAGGAAGGCGTGGACGTGAACATGCGGCTGGCCGAGCAAGGCCTCAAGTACGGCCTCGGCCTGGGCGTGGGCAAGACCCTCGAACGCCTCGCGCGCCAGGGGCTGATCAAGAAGGACATGATGCTGGACGCCCGCATCCTGACCTCCGCCGCAGCCGACGCCCGCATGTCCGGCGCTCCCCTGCCCGCCATGAGCTCCGCCGGGTCCGGCAACCACGGGCTGACCGCCATCCTGCCCATCTGGGCGGTCAAGGACTACGTGGAAGGCGTTCAGACCCGTTCCGTGCTCGAAGCCATCGCCCTGTCGCACATCGTCACCGCCTTTGTTAAGGCGCACACCGGCCGCCTCTCGGCCATCTGCGGCTGTTCCGTGGCCGCAGGCGCGGGAGCCACCGCCGGGATAACCTTCCTGCTCGGCGGCGGGGCCACGCACATCGCCGGAGCGATCAAGAATCTCCTGGAAGACCTGGCGGGCATCATCTGCGACGGGGCCAAGGAAGGCTGCGCACTCAAGCTGGCCACCGCCGCCGGAACCGCTGTCCAGGCCGCACTGTTCGCCCTGCAGGGCGTCAACGTCCACCACACCGACGGCATCATCGGCCAATCGCCCGAAGACACCATGCGCAACGTCGGCACCCTGGCCGTGGACGGCATGATCCAGACCGACAAGACCATCCTGGAAATCATGCTCCAGAAGCAGTTCTCGGACGTGTAAGAGCCTCCGGCGGCTGGGGGAAGGGGAAGAGGGGAACCCTTTAAAAAGATGTTCCCCTCTTCCCCTTCCCCCAGACCCCATCCCCAACTCCCTTCCGAAACTTTTTGGGTCGCCTTCGGCGAGAGCCGTACAAGCTTGAAAGAGTTTGACGTGGTTTGCGCCAGGAAAAGCTAGTAGTAGGCCAGTCCCTGCGGGGCTGTCTTACCCTCGAAAAAGGCTTCGACCTTGTCCTTGTCCTCTTCGCTGACCTTGAGGTCGGAAACGGAGAGAACCGAGGGCATGCCTCCGTAGGTCTTCACTGCGCGGTCGATGAAATCGGCGTCCACGAACGCGCCCTTGAGGGTCACGCCCCTGCCGCCCCAACTGACCGTGAGGGAGAGGATGGGATCGCGATCAGGGGCCTTGGTGATCAGGTTGCCGGTCTTGACCAGCGCCTCCCGGACCTGGTCCGGGAACACGCCGCCCAGTTTGCCCAGGGTGTCGAGGAAGCCGGGCATCACGGCCAGGTAGTAGTATTGATCGATCTTGCAGGCAACGGACTTGCCCGGCAGATTCAGGAGCCACGGCTCCTCGGCAAAGCCCCTGCCCAGGGCCCGCTGCAAACGCTCGACGATCTCGGAGTAGTCCTTGAGTGGCATACCGCACCCTCGCTTCATGGGTTTTCCAGCTAATCGAATCAATTAGCCGAACACGGCCACCCTGTCCAGCCGCCTTTCCCCACGCCCTTTCTCCCCGGCCCCACGGAATGAGGCAAAGCAAACTCGCCTCACCCGTAAGCCCGCGCGAATGCGCCCACAAAAAGTTTTGAAAAGGAAGGGGTTGGGGGTCCGGGGGAAGGGGAAGGGAAAACTTTCTCAAAAGTTTTCCCTTCCCCTTCCCCCGGCCGCCGGAGGCACCGCCTAAACGGAAATAACCAGCGGCACGACCACCGGGTCGCGGCCGAGCACCTTGCGGAAGAAGCGGCGCAGGGCCGAGCGGATGCGTTCCTTGAGCTTGGTGGTGTCGCCGGGCGCGATGTTCTCGTGCACGTCGAGCACGATACACTTGGCGTCGTCCAGGAGGTGGCGGTACTCCTCCTCGAACACGAAGCCCTTGGACATGATGTCCGGGCCCATGGAGATTTCTCCGGTGGCCTCGTCCACCACCAGGACCACGATGACCATGCCCTCGCCGGCCAGGAGCTGGCGTTCCTTGAGCACGGACTGGCCCACGTCGCCCACGCCCTTGCCGTCCACCAGGATCTTCTCGGCGGAAATGCGCGGCAGCAGCTTGATGCCGTCGTCCTCGAAGAAGGTCACGGGCTGCCCGTTCTCCACGACCATGGACTTGTCCTCGTCCACGCCGCACTCGCAGGCCAGCCGCATGTGCTTGACCAGATGGCGGTACTCGCCGTGAACCGGGATGAAATATTCGGGCCGCACGGTCTGGAGCATCAGGGTCAATTCGCCCGCGTGGGCGTGGCCCGAGGCATGGACGCCGTGCATCTTCTCGTACAGAACCTCGGCCCCAAGGCGGTACAGGTTGTTGATGACCCGGTTGATGGCGCGCACGTTGCCCGGGATGAACCGGGAGGAGAGGATGACCAGGTCGTCGGGCCTGACCGCCAGTTGGCGGTGCTCGCCTGCGGCCATGCGGGACAGGGCGGCCAGGGGCTCACCCTGGGAGCCGGTCACCAGCAGGACCAATTCGTTGTCCGCGTACTCGTAAATGGTGTCCAGTTCGATGAACGTGCCCTTGGGAACCTTGAGGTGCCCCTGCTCGCGGGCCAGCTCGATATTCCGGGCCATGGACTTGCCGGACACGGCCACCTTGCGGCCCTCGGCGTCGGCCAGGTCGAAGACTTCCTGCATCCGCTGGATGTGGCTCGAGAAAAGCGAAACGAGGATGCGCCCCTTGGCCGTGGAAAAAATCTCGCGCAGGCTGACCTTGATCTCCCGCTCCGTCAGGGCGAACCCCTCGCTGCCCACGTTGGTGGAGTCGGATAGCATGAGCTTTACGCCCGGCTCGGAAAAATTGCGGAACGCGGCCAGGTCCGTTGCATGGCCGCCCAGCGGGTTGCGGTCGATCTTGAAGTCGCCGGTGTGCACCACCCGGCCCGCAGGCGTTTCGATGCCCAGCCCGTACCCCTCGATGATGGAATGGCAGACCGGAAAGAAATTGAACCGGAAATCGCCGAGCAGCACCCGGTCGTAGGGACGCACGGGCCGCAGGTCGGCCCACCTGTCCAGGTCATGTTCCCTGAGCTTGTTCTCCACCAGCCCCAGGGTGAACTCCGAGCCGTAGACCGGCACGTCAACGTTCTGCAACAGCCACGGCAGCGCGCCGATGTGGTCCTCATGGCCGTGGGTCAGGACGATGCCGTGCAGGCTGGACTTGTTCTTGAGCACGAAGTCGAAGCAGGGAATGACCACGTCCACCCCGAAATGGTAGTCCTCCGGGAACATGAGCCCGCAGTCCACCATGACCATGGAGCGGTCGGTCTTGTAGAGCATGCAGTTCATGCCGATCTCGCCGAGGCCGCCGAGGGGGTAGAGAGTGATTGCGTTTCCTGCCATGACTATCCTTGAGCGAGCAGTTCCTGATAGGCCGTGTTCATCATGTCGAAGAGGTCGTCCTTGAGCTTCTCCCGCTCCTTCAGGGTGTACTCGGAGGGGTCGATGACCGGCAGGGCTTTGACCCGGACCACAGGCCGGTTGTCGATGGTCAGCTTGCCCTTGGACATGATGCGGCCGGTGTTGGTCATGACGATGGGCACCACGGGCAGCCCGGCCTTCAGCGCGATGATCATGCCGCCGACCTTGAACTCCATGAGCTGGGAAAGTTCCGTATTGCGGGTGCCCTCCGGGAAAATGACCGGGGAGATGCCTTCCTTTGCCCTGTCCACGGCCTCACTGAGGGACTTCATGGCCGCACGCCGATTCTCGCGGTCGATGCAGATGTGTCCCGAATGGGCCAAGGCCTTGCCGTAGATGGGGATGTCGAACAGGGATTTCTTGGCCACGAACCGGATGCGGTTGCCCTTGAGCACCCGGAACAGCACCGGGATATCCAGGTTGGACTGGTGGTTGCCGATGAAAACGTAGTGCCCCTTGGGGTCCACCTCGCCCAGGTCGGCCTCGATCCTGATGCCCGCGAGTCTGACGGCGGCGTCACCCCATTTGAGCCCCCAGTAATCGTATTCCTCGGGAGTGGCTTTCTCGGGGTCCACCTGCATCATCCTGATGCTGTAGTAGACCGTCACCAAATACAAAAGCGGCACGAAAAATAAGCGTCGAAACATTGTCCATCCTTGTTGAGCAAAACTCCCGAATAAGTAAACCAAATCACTGCATCAAACAAGGAAAAGAAAGAGGGCGACGGGTATGAACCCGCCGCCCTCCGCATTGCGCTTGATCGGAACCTACTCGGCTTCGTCCGCCTTCTTGTTGGCGGCGATGACCTTCTCGGTTTCCTGGGGCGGGCATTCCTCGTAGGAAGCGAATTCCATGAAGAAGGTGCCCTGGCCCGCGGTCATGGAGTTGAGGTCCGGGGCGTACTTGAGCATCTCGGCCATGGGCACGTGGGCCCGGACCTCGGTGATGCCGGCCTGGGAGTCGGAACCCAGGACCTTGCCGCGACGGGACGACAGATCGCCGATGACGTCGCCCATGAAGGAATCGGGCACGGCCACGGTCACGAGCATGACCGGTTCGAGCAGGGCCATCTTGGCCTTTTCGCAGGCCTTCCTGAAGGCCAGGGAACCGGCCACCTTGAAGGCCATTTCCGAGGAGTCGACGTTGTGGTAGCTGCCGTCGTACAGGGAGACCTGGAAGTCGATGACCGGGTAACCGGCCAGCACGCCGCGCGCGGCGGTCTCCTGGACGCCCTTGTCAACGGCCGGGATGAACTGGCGGGGGATGGAGCCGCCGACAATCTTGTCTTCGAACTCGTAGCCCGCGCCGGACGGCCTGGGGGTCACGTTGATCCAGCAGTCGCCGAACTGGCCGCGACCGCCGGACTGTTTCTTGTGACGGCCCTGGACTTCCTTGGCCCCGGTCTTGAAGGTCTCGCGGTACGGAACCTTGGGCGTCTTCAGGACGATCTCGGTCTTGTAGCGGCGCTTGGCCTTTTCAACGGAAATCTCGATGTGGTTCTGGCCCATGCCGGACAGCAGGATGTCGCCGGACTCCTCGTCGCGGGACAGGGTCAGGGTGATGTCCTCGTCGAGCAGCTTGGCCACTGCGGCGTAGACCTTGTCCTCTTCGCCCTTCTCGACCGGAGCCAGGGCAAAGGTGATCAGCTGCGGAGCCATTTCCGGCTTGGCCAGCTCAAACTTGTCCTTCTCGACCAGGGTGTCCCCGGTGCGGGTGTTCTTGAGCTTGGCCAGGGTGACGATGGAACCGGGGCCCATGCCGCCCTTGAGCTGCGCCTGTTCCTTGCCGTTCATGGCCAGGAGCTGGCCCACGCGTTCCTTTTCGCCGTTGCTGGCGTTCAGGAGATGGGAGTCGGGATTGAGCGTGCCGGAGAGGACGCGGACAACAGTCAGCTGACCGGCGAACGGGTCGGCCATGGTCTTGAAGACAAAGCAGGCCAGGGGCGCGTCCGGGGAGGACTCGCGCTCGCCTTCCACGCCGACCCACGGCTTGTGGTCCAGGGGACCGGGCATCAGGTTCTGCACGGTGTCCAGGATCATCTGGCCGCCCTGGCAGTTCAGGGCCGCGGAAACCACCACGGGCACCAGCTCGCCGGAGGCCACGCCCGCCTTGAGACCCTTGGTGATGTCTTCGGGGGAAAGCTCGCCTTCCTCGAAGTACTTCTCCATGAGATCCTCGTCGGATTCGGCGATATTCTCGATCATGGTCTCGCGGATGGCCTCGACTTCGTCGGCGATGTCGGCGGGCACCTCGCCCTCCTCGACCTTGCCGTCGGCGCCGAACATGAGGGCCTTGCCGGACATCATGTCCACCACGCCCTTGAAATCTTCCTTGGAACCGATGGGATAGAACAGCAGCGCCGGGCGCGCACCCAGGGCTTCGGAAATGCCGTTGAAGGCCATATCGAAGTCGGCCCGGTCGCGGTCCATCTTGTTGATGACGATCATGGAGGGCAGGCCCTGTTCCTGAATCTGCGCCCAGACCTTGCGGGTCAGCGGCTTCACGCCGTCCACGGCGTCGATGACCATGACCACGCCGTCGGCTGCGGTCAAGGAATAGGAAAGATCACCTGCGAAATTGGAGTCGCCGGGGGTGTCTATGAGGAAGTGGTCGTTCTTTTTCCACTTGTAACAGGCGAGACCGGGCTGGACCGAGCCGCGCCGCTTGATTTCCTCGGGTTCGTAATCGAGAACGGTATTTCCGTCTTCGACCTTGCCGAGGCGATTGACAATTCCGGCATTGAAAAGAAGCATCTCGGCGACGGTGGTTTTACCACTTCCGCCGTGACCGACGAGTGCATAGGTTCTTTGTGTTTTCAGGTCAGGCATACTTCACTCCACATCGTTTTTTCAGGTTGTCCTTATTGGTTCCGAGGGAGCTAAAACCCTCGTGATAAGTACAGCACTTGGTTTTTAACGGGTTTAGTCCTATAGGAAGACCGACGCGAGGTTGTCAAGTGGTCCGAGTCGGTTTTCCACCATCCTATCCACCTGTTATTCCAAACTTTTTTTGACAGCTTCGCCGCTTTTTGCTGACATTGTCTTTATATTACGAGTGGTTGCATTCAACAATCGAGAAACTTACAGGAGTGAAATTTGCTGCTCACCAGCGAGATTTTCACGGCTTCGGCCACGTCGATCCGGGCCGACGGCGCACACCTTTTCTGGGCTGAAAAACCCTCTGATTCACTGACGGAATCCATGGCGGAATTCGGGCAGGCATCCCCGGTCCTGGTCCGCGAAACCGAGGCGGGGCTGACCCTCGTCGCCGGGCACGCGCGGCTGGCAGCGCTGGCCGCAGCAGGGCAGCCTGTGCTGGCGCGCATGGTCGAGGACGCCGACGACGTGTCAACGGGCCTCCTCTACCTGGCCGACAACGCGCAACGGCCCCTCGACGACGGCATGCGCCTGGCGGCCCTGCAATACTTCGCCCCGCGTGTGGACGAGGGGGTTCTGCGCCAGGACATCCTGCCCCGGCTGGGCATCAAGCCCAAGTCCAAGGACGCCAGGTTCCTCCTGGCCTGGCTCGGCATGGACAAGGAGTGGCAGGCCCTGCTGACCGCAGGCAACGTCCCCCTGGCGGCCGTCAGTCCCCTCGCCCGGATGTCCGTAGACGACCTCGCCGCCGTGAAGCCGTTGTTCACGGGCCTTTCCTGGTCGCGCTCCAGCGGCGTCAACGTCCTCACCTGGCTCTTCGAAACCGCCACGATGCACGGTGTCGCCGTGGCCGAAGTCATGGACCGGGCGGGCATGAACGCCGCCCTGGCCCAAGGGCTTTCCCCCAAGGACGCCATCGCCCGGCTGTCCACGGCTGCACGACAGGCCCGCCACCCCGAGCTGACGCGCTTGCAGGAGCGGTACGCCGCCGTCGCCGCCGAAATCACGGCGGGCACCAAATGGCGCATGACCCAGCCCGACAGTTTCGAAACCGGCGGCAGCGAGCTGACCATCCAGATCAAAAACGGCGAGCAGCTCAAGCAGGCCGTCAAGGACCTTGAGAATATGGCCGCCTCCACGGCATGGGACAAACTCTGGTCGCTGGGGAGCCGGGATGAGTAAGCGACTCCCCTCCCACCTGCGCAAGATCGGCCACGTGTTCGTCGACGAGTCCATGCAGGATTCGCCCATGGCTCGCCGCGTCCGCGACAAGCTGGCCGGGACCGACCGGGCCGACATCCCATGGACCGTGGTCCCGCCGGAACAGGACCGCATCGAATTCGTGCGGGGCGAGACCCAGGCGCTCTACCTCAAGGAATACAAGGGCAAGTTCCTGCGCTTCTGCCCCGGCACCCGCGCCTATCACTGCTGCGGTTACCGCATCATCCACATCGGTGAGAACTGCCCCATGGCCTGCTCCTACTGCATCCTCCAGGCATACTTCCAGGACCGGGTGCTCAAGATATGGGCCAACCAGGACGACCTGTTCACCGAGTTGGGCAACGCCTTCGGCGCGGACCGCAACACCCGGTACCGGGTGGGCACCGGCGAGTTCACCGACTCCCTGGCCCTGGAACACCTGACCGGGTACAGCGCCAACCTCATCCATTTCCTGGAGGACTACGACAACGTGGTCCTGGAGCTGAAATCCAAGGTGGTGGACCTGACCTGGATGGACGCGACCACGCGCACGGACCGCGTCCTGCCCGCCTGGTCCCTGAACGCGCCCTTCATCAACGAGCACGAGGAATTCGACGTCTCCACCCTGCGCGAGCGGCTGACTGCGGCCCGCACCTGCGCCGAGGCCGGGTTCCGGGTCTGCCTGCACTTCGACCCCATCATCCACTACCCCGGCTGGGAGGAAGGCTACGCCGAGACCATCGACATGATCTTCGACTATGTGAAACCGGAGCAGATCGCCTACATGTCGCTGGGGTCGTTCCGGTGCATGCCCCAGCTGACCCCGATCATCGAGAACAACTTCCCGGACACCACATACATATATAACGAGTTCGTGCCCGGCCTGGACGGCAAGGCGCGGCTCCTGCGCCCCCTGCGCGTGGCCCAGTTCAAGTTCATGGTGGACCGGCTCAGGAAGCACGGCATGGACAAGCAACTCTACTTCTGCATGGAGTCCACCGAAGTCTGGAACGAGGTCTTCGGATACGCGCCAAAAGACTTCGGCGGGCTGGGCAACCGGCTCATGGCGCAAGCTTTCGGAGAAGAATAAATGAGAGAACCCAAGGTCAATAAAACCGTCGTGGGACAAATCGTCCGCCACATCAATCACCACGGCGGTGTTTTCCAATACTGGAACGTGGGCATCGAGGAAGAAGGTTCGGACCGAAACCGTTCCACCGGCCATCTCCCCATGCGATTCGATATCCGCAATTCCGACGACGCCCGCGCCACCATGTCCCACCTGCTCGACATGGGCCTCATGGCGGACGACGAGTACGACACCGACCCCACGATATTGTTCATTCATGCTCATACGTTAATCGAGAGGTAGCAGCCTCGAAAACTCCAGACTTTGCGAATCGCTGAAAGGCTCATTTTTACCGGCCAAGCATGGAACTCCACTTCTGGATGGAATCCACCGAAGTCTGGAACGAGGTCTTCAGGTACGCGCCAAAGGATTTCGGCGGACTGGGCAACCGGCTCATGGATCAGACCTTCGGGGATCAGCCGGTCTTTCCGACTTTCTGTCGCAAATCGGAAAAAAATCGCCCCAAAGCTTGCGTTCCATATAATATTGGGCTAAGTACCCGCGACTTCAAATTCACACATCCCGCCCATAACTCCGGGTGGCCCGTGATGGCACGGGCTCCTTCGTGGACTGCGGGATGGACGAAAAACCCAGGAGATTCACATGGCTTACGTTACCATGAAGCAGATGCTGGAGACCGGCGTCCACTTCGGCCACCAGACCCGCCGCTGGAACCCCAAAATGCGCCCCTACATCTTCGGCGCGCGCAACGGCATTCACATCATGGACCTGCAGCAGACCGTCAAGATGTTTGCCACGGCCCACGATTTCATCGTCGACACCGTTTCCAAGGGCGGAAAGGTCCTGTTCATCGGCACCAAGCGCCAGGCCCAGGAGGCCGTCAAGGCCGAGGCCGAGCGTGCGGGCATGTTCTTCGTCACCCATCGCTGGATGGGCGGCACCCTGACCAACTTCCAGACCATCAAGCGTTCCATCGACCGCCTCAAGAATCTTGAGCAGATGTTCGAGGACGGCTCCATCTCCAAGTACACCAAGAAGGAAGCCGTGGGCATGAACCGCGAGGTCAAGAAGCTGAACCTGGCGCTGGGCGGCATCAAGGACATGAACGACGCCCCCAGGGCCGCCTTCGTCATCGATCCCAAGCGCGAACAGATCGCCATCCAGGAATGCCGCAAGCTCGGCATCCCGGTCGTGGCCGTGGTCGACTCCAACTGCGATCCCGACATGGTGGACTACATCATCCCCGGCAACGATGACGCCATCCGCGCCATCAAGCTGTTTGCCACCCACATGGCCGACGCCTGCATCGAAGGCGCCGCCATGCAGAAAGACTTTGCCGCCAAGGCCGAGGCCGAAAAGGCCGAAACCGCCAAGGCTGAAACCGCAGAAAAGGCCGAAGCCCCCGCCGAGGCCCCCGCTGAGGAGAAATAAGAATGGCTATTTCCGCTGCACAAGTGAAAGCCCTGCGCGAGAAGACCGGCGCAGGAATGATGGATTGCAAGAAAGCGCTGGTTGAGTCCGGCGGCGACGACGAAAAAGCCGTCATGTACCTTCGCGAGAAGGGTCTGTCCAAGGCCGCCAAGAAGGCCGGACGCGCCACTTCCGAGGGTCTGGTCACTCCCTACGTTTCCGAAGACGGCAAGACCGCCGTCATCTCCGAGCTGCTCTGCGAGACCGACTTCGTTGCCAAGGGCGACGACTTCAAGGCCTTTGCCGCAGCCCTGTCCGAGAAGATCGCCGGTCTGGACGTGACCACCGGCAACGCCGACGACCTGCCCGCAGACGTGGCCGACGTCACCGACCTCATCGCCAAGCTCGGCGAGAACATGGGTGTCGGCCGCTTTGCCAAGATCACCACCGACGGCGTGCTCGGCGTCTACGTCCACACCAACAACAAGCTCGGCGTCATCGTCGAACTGACCGGTGGCGGCGACGAGGACCTGGCCAAGGACGTGGCCATGCACGTGGCTGCAATGAACCCGCAGTGCATCGCTTCCGACGAGCTGCCCGCTGACGTCCTGGAAAAGGAAAAGGCCCTGTACATGAAGCAGGCCATGGACGAGGGCAAGCCCGAAAACATCGCCGAAAAGATCGTCTCCGGCCGCCTGAGCAAGTTCTACTCCGAAGTCTGCCTCATCGAGCAGGCCTTCATCAAGGAAGACAAGAAGAAGGTCAAGGACATCCTGGGCGGTGCCGCCGTGGCCGGCTTCCAGCGTCTGGCTCTCGGCGACAAGACCGAATAAGACCAAGACCGATATGAAAAAAACGGGCCGCACGGCCCGTTTTTTTTGGGCTGCGAGCCGCGTTGACGCAAGGCAGGCAGCCGACCTCAAACGCCCGTTTTTTTGGAGCACCGCATCACTCTGGCCTTTATCGGCGGCCTGAAATGTGATACCGCCTTTGGGCGAGATCGTTTCACCATATTCAAACGACACGCAGGGAACACAATGAGCAGCACACAATATAAGCGTATTTTACTGAAACTCAGCGGCGAGGCCCTGGCGGGCGACCAGCAGTTCGGCATCGAACCCGAGGCCATCGGCCAGTTCGCCAAGGAGATCGCGGAAGTGGCCGCCACCGGGCTGCAGATGGCACTGGTCATCGGCGGGGGCAACATCTTCCGGGGCATGGCCGCCTCTGCCAAGGGCATGGACCGCGCACAGGGCGACTACATGGGCATGCTGGCCACGGTCATGAACGCCCTGGCCGTGCAGGACGCCCTGGAAAAGAACGGCTGCGACACCCGGGTCATGACCGCCCTGCAGATGGCGGACGTTGCCGAACCGTACATCCGCCGCCGGGCGCTCAGGCACATGGACAAGGGCCGCGTGGTCATTTGCGCCGCAGGCACGGGCAACCCCTATTTCACCACGGATTCGGCGGCCGCCCTGCGCGCCCTGGAACTCAAGTGCGACGCCATCTTCAAGGCCACCAAGGTGGACGGCGTGTACGACAAGGACCCGGCGAAGTTCGACGACGCCGTGAGATACGAGACCGTCACGTACATGGAGACCCTGGAAAAGCGGCTCGGCGTCATGGACTCCACCGCCATTTCCATGGCCCGCGACAACGACCTGCCGATCATCGTCTTCAACCTGCACGAGGAAGGCAACATCCGCAGGGCCGCCAACGGCGACAACATAGGAACGACTGTCCAAGGAGAATAAAATGAAAACGCTACTCGACGACGGAAAGAAACGCATGGCCGGGGCCATCACCGCCCTTGAAAAGGAATTTTCCAAGCTGCGCACGGGCCGCGCCACCACCTCCCTGGTTGACTCCATCGTGGTGGACTACTACGGCACGCCCACGCCCATCAGCCAGCTGTCCTCGGTGTCCGTGCCGGACTCCAAGACCATCACCATCCAGCCCTGGGACAAGGGCGCGTTCGGCTCCGTGGAAAAGGCCATCATGACCTCCGACCTCGGCCTGAACCCGGTCAACGACGGCAAGATCATCCGCATCTCCATCCCGCCGCTGACCGAGGAACGCCGCCGGGACCTGGTCAAGGTGGCCAAGAAGTACACCGAGGACTGCAAGGTCGCCATCCGCAACGTTCGCCGCGACCTGAACGACTCCCTCAAGGCCATGGAGAAGGACAAGGACATTTCCGAAGACGAAAAGAAGAAAGGCGAGTCCGACGTGCAGAAGCTGACCGACGACTTCGTCAAGCAGTCCGACTCGGTTCTGGCCGAGAAAGAAAAGGAAATCCTGGAAATCTAGGGTTCCGCTCTTGTCGATGCATACCATTCCCACCCATATAGCCATCATCATGGACGGCAACGGCAGGTGGGCCAAACAGCGCGGGCTGAAACGGACCGACGGCCACAAGGCCGGGACCGAAGCGGCCCGCGCCGTGGTGACGCGCTGCCGCGAACTGGGGGTCAGGCACCTCACGCTCTATACCTTTTCCAAGGAAAACTGGGCGCGCCCCAAGGAAGAGGTCAAGACCCTGTTCGAGTTGCTGACCACCTTCCTCACGCGCGAGGAGAAGTCGCTCAAGGAGCAGGGCATCCGGCTCAGGGTCCTGGGCGACATCGACGGCATGCCGCTGGCCGTGCGCCAGGTGCTCAAGCACGTCATGCGCCAGACCAAGGCATGCACGGACATGACGCTCAACCTGGCCCTGAACTACTCGGGCCGGGACGAGATCCTGCGCGCGGCCCGGAACCTGGCCGCCAAGGGGACCGCCCCGGAGGCCATCACCGAAGAAGCCTTCGCCGCCGAGTTGTGGACCGCAGGCCAGCCGGACCCGGATCTGATCATCCGCACCAGCGGGGAGCTTCGGCTGTCCAACTACCTGCTCTTCCAGTGCGCCTACTCCGAATTCTACTTCACGGACGTCTACTGGCCCGACTTCTCGCCCGAGGAGCTGGAAAAGGCCATCGACTCCCTGAGCGCCCGGGAACGCCGCTTCGGCAGGACCGGCGACCAGATGGCGGAAAGCTGAAATACCGATGGCCATGATTCGCCGCAGATATGTTGCCCCCGTTCCCTATTTAGCGTACACAAAGTGGACTCGCGTCCATCACGCAACCACAGGTAACCGCTGAAATCACACATGGAAATATCCCCGCATAAACAACGAATCGCCACCAGCATAGTGCTGGCCGTCCTGCCGGCACTGGCCCTCATCTTCCAGGGCTGGGTGCTGTTCACGGTTCTCTCCCTTTTCTGCGTACTGACCCTGTGGGAATTCTACTCCATGTTCCGCCCGGTGCGGCACATGACCGCCTTCAAATCCCTGGGCGCGGCCTTCACCTTCCTGCTGCTCGGCGCATTCACCACCGGCGACGTCCGCTACCCCAGCGCCATCCTGCTGGCCGCATTCTGGGCGTCCGGGTTCATCTTCCTGGTCCGCTACAACCGGGACACCTCCGCCTCGTACCGCCACGCCGCCATCTTCCTGGTCGGCCTCATATACATCCCCATGAACTTCCACTTCTTCCTGTCCATGGACCGGATGGAGATACTCCTGATCATCGGCGCTGCGGCCGTGTCCGACACTGCGGCCTTCTACGCGGGCAGCCTGTGGGGCAAAAGGAAAATCTGGCCCCGCATCAGCCCCAAGAAATCATGGGCCGGGTCCATAGGCGGCTTCACGGCATGCGCCCTGGGGGTCACGGTCTACGGTGAGACCTTCGGCCTGCCGGAAGTGGCCCTGTGGAAGTGGATTCTCCTCGGCGGCCTGCTCAACGTGGCCGCCCAGATGGGCGACTTCCTAGAATCCGCCATCAAGCGCTCACTGGACATCAAGGACTCCGGCTCCATCCTGCCGGGCCACGGGGGCCTGCTCGACCGCGTGGATTCCCTGCTCCTGGTCACGCCCGCCTACGCGCTGGTCGCCATGTTCCACCCCTTCTTCCGCTAGGGCCCGGAGTCGGCTGTGAAATCCTACATCTCGTCCTGGCCCGCGACCGCCGCACTACCCGGCTTTCCGCGCGCCGTGACCATTCTCGGCGCCACCGGCTCCATCGGCGACTCCGCCTTCAAGGTCATGCGCAAGCACCCGGACCTGTTCACGGTCACGGCCCTGGCCGGAGGCCGCAACGGCAGGAAGCTGGCCGAGTTGTGCGCCGAATTCCGGCCCGCATACGCCTGCCTGCTCGACGACCGCGCCCGCAAGGAATTTCTCGACCACCTGCCGCCTGACTACAGGCCGGAGACCCTGATCGGCCCGGAAGGCTACGAGCGGTTGGCCGGTCTGGAGAAAGCCGACCTCGTGCTTTCCGCCATCGTGGGAGCCGCAGGATTCGGTCCCACCCTGGCCGCCGCGAAAAAAGGCAAGATGATCTGCCTGGCCAACAAGGAATCACTGGTGCTGGGCGGCCACATCATCCGCCGGGCCTGTCGGGAATCCGGGAGCGTGATCCTGCCCGTGGACTCCGAGCACAACGCCCTGTTCCAGGGGCTGGCCGGTCACAGCCGCGAGAAAGAGCTGAAGCGGCTCATCCTGACCGCCTCGGGCGGTCCCTTCCGGGGACGCGACCGCAGATTTCTCGAGACCGTCACCCGGGACCAGGCCCTGGACCATCCCAACTGGGACATGGGCGCGAAAATCTCCATCGACTCCGCCACCCTCATGAACAAGGGGCTGGAACTGATCGAGGCATGCCATCTGTACGGGTTGCCCCCGGAGCGGGTGGACGTGGTGGTCCACGCCCAATCCATCATCCATTCGCTGGTGGAATACGTGGACGGCTCGCAGTTGGCCCATCTCGGCCTGCCCGACATGCAGGTGCCCATCGCCCACTGCATGTGCTACCCGAACCGGGTGGCCGTGGACGTGCCGCAGCTCAACCTGGCCGAAGTGGGCAGCCTGACCTTCGAGCAGCCGGACCTGACCGCCTTCCCCTGCCTGCGATTGGCGGGCGAGGCCTACGCGGCCGGACCAAGCCATCCCATCGTGCTCAACGCGGTCAACGAAGTGGCCGTTGCCGCCTTCCTGGCCGATACGATCCGCTTCCTCGACATCCCGGCCATGATCGAAGACGCACTGGGCCGCCACACGGCCGTGGACGTTTCCACCCCCGAGGCGGTGCTGGCCCTGGACGCGCAGACGCACAGGGAAGCCCAAGCCGCCCTCTAGCCAAACGGCCGGAAGTGCTTATACTGTTCCGAGCCGTCGACCCAAACCGACGGCCCAAGAGGAAAACATGATCACAAGCATTGTCGCCATCGTCGTCGTTCTCGGCGGTCTCATCTTCTTCCACGAGCTGGGCCACTTCACCATCGCCCGCCTGTTCGGCATGGGCGTGAAGGCCTTCTCCCTGGGCTTCGGCCCCAAACTGGCGGGGGTCACCTCCGGCCGGACCGACTACAAACTCTCCCTGATCCCGCTGGGCGGCTACGTGGCCCTTGCCGGGGAACAGGGGGAGGAGGAAGCCGACTTCCCCGACGACCAGCTCTTTTCCAACCGTCCCGCATGGCAACGATTGTGCGTGGTGGCCGCCGGTCCGTTCTTCAACTTCCTGCTGGCCTTCCTCATCTACTGGTTCCTGGCCATGAGCCAGGGACAGGCCGTGGTCCTGCCCGTTGTGGGCGGGGTCCTGCCCGACTCCCCTGCCGCCGCCGCAGGATTTGCCAAGGACGACCTGATCACCGGCATCGACGGCGCTCCCATCGACTCGTGGAGCCAGATGGTCGAGACCATCCGGTCCGCCGAAGGCCGTCCCCTGACCATGACCGTTGACCGGGGCGAAGAGACACTGACCCTGACCGTCACGCCCATGGTCAACTCCTACACCAACCTGTTCGGCGAGACCGTGACCGTGCCCATGGTGGGCATCAACCAGTCGGGCCAGGTCCGCTTCGAGCCCGTGGAAGGCACCGGCATGACCGCCGCGCTCTACCACACCTGGAACATGTCCGCAGTGGTGGTGAAGGGCTTTTTATCCATCATCGAGCGCCTCATCCCGGTGGAGAATGTGGGCGGCCCGATCATGCTCGCCCAGATGGTCTCCAAGTCCGCCGAGTCCGGCATCTTCGACCTGCTCGGCATGATGGCCATCATCTCCATCAACCTGGCCATCATCAATCTTTTGCCCATCCCCGTGCTGGACGGCGGGCACATCCTGTTCTTTGCCCTGGAGATGGTCGTCCGCCGCCCCCTGAGCGAAAAGTGGAAGGGCCGCGCCATGCGCGTGGGCCTGCTCGTCCTGCTGCTGCTCATGAGCCTGGCCATCTTCAACGACGTCCGCAGACTGCTGTCCTAGGAGTCGGGTCATGG
The DNA here is from genome assembly GCF_026000375.1 of Pseudodesulfovibrio portus. Classification (NCBI taxonomy): domain Bacteria; kingdom Pseudomonadati; phylum Thermodesulfobacteriota; class Desulfovibrionia; order Desulfovibrionales; family Desulfovibrionaceae; genus Pseudodesulfovibrio; species Pseudodesulfovibrio portus. Next base: position 3,086,615 of record NZ_AP026708.1, on the reverse strand, counting down.
CCATCCCCAAGACACGCCCGGTCAAGGACCTCCTGCTCGTCATGGCCGGGGCCGAGGAACGGCTCCAGCTGGTCCTGGGCCAACCCGGACCGGACGGCTTCATCCTGCTCGCCTCGCGCCAGTGGACCGTGCCCGGCCAGTCCGTCCGATTCCTGGTCCCCGGCCTGAACGCCGTGCTGGACGAATTCGGCGTGGACCCCACCGTTCTCGACCGCATCGCCTGCGTGCGCGGCCCGGGCAGCTTCACCGGCCTCAGGCTAGTCCTGGCCGCCGCCGAAGGGCTGGCCGCCGGGCTCGACGTCCCCCTCGCGGGCCTGGACTACCTGCCCCTGCTCGCTTCCGGCCCCGCGCAACTTGCCGACGGCCCGCTGCACGTACTGACCTACGCCCGTCGCGGCCTGGTCTATTCCCAGTCTTTTGCCGCGCGCTCCATGACGGAGATCGCTCCCCTGGCCTCCCTCTCCCTGGACGAGGCCGCCGAACGCATCGGCGAGCACGGCGACACCGGCCTGCTCCTGGGCACCGGGCTGCGCAAGAACCCCGAGTTCTTCGCGGACCTCGCCACGGCTCGTCCGGGCCATACCCTGCTCGATGAGACCTGGGACAATCCCACCCCGGAAATCCTGCTCAAGGCGGCGGAAGCGGCCACCTATTTCAACGACCCCATCGAGCCCGTCTACGTTCGCCCCTCGGATGCCGAGGACAACCTGGAACAGATCGCCCGCAAGCGGGGCCTGGACCCTGTCGAGGCCAAGAAACGACTGGAAGCGTTGCGCGAAGAATAGCCCCGGACACACCATGCAGATCAGTCCCATCCTCCTCGAAGTCTTCAAGAACCGCTTTGCGTCAATTGCCGAGGAGATGGGCGTCACCCTGACCCACACCGCCTTTTCCCCCAACATCAAGGAACGCCGCGACCTGTCCTGCGCCGTGTTCGACGAGCAAGGCGACATGATCGCCCAGGCCGCGCACATCCCGGTGCACCTGGGGTCCATGCCCCTGTCCGTCAAGGCCGCCATGGCGGCCATGGAGGAGGAAGGCGGATTCGCGCCCGGCGACATGGCCATGCTCAACGACCCGTTCAAGGGCGGCACCCACCTGCCGGACATCACCATCGTGGCTCCGGTCTTTGCCGAAGGAAAGGACACGCCGTCTTTCTTCGTGGCCAACCGCGCCCACCATGCGGACGTGGGCGGCATGGCCGCCGGGTCCATGCCCCTGTCCACCTCGCTTTTCCAGGAGGGGCTGATCATTCCACCGGTCAGGATCGTCCGCCGAGGAGAGACCGACCGGGAGCTGATGCGGCTGATCCTGAACAACGTGCGCACCCCGCTTGAGCGCGAGGGCGACTTTGCGGCCCAGTTCATGGCCAATGTGACCGGGGTCCGGCGCATGACCGAGTGCGTGGACAAATACGGACTCGACACCTGCACGGCATACGCGCGGGCCCTCATGGACTACTCCGAACGCGTCACCCGGCAGGCCGTCAAGGACATCCCGGACGGCGAATACGAATATGAGGATTTCCTGGACGACGACGGCATGGGAGCCGAGGCCATCCCGATCCGGCTGAACATGACCGTGGCCGGAGACTCGGCCCGGCTCGATTTTTCCGCCAGCGGCGACCAGGTCCGGGGATCGGTCAACGCGGTGCGGTCCATCACCCTGTCCGCCGTGCTCTACGTGTTCCGCTCCCTGGCCGGGCGCGACATACCGGCCAACGCGGGCTGCCTGCGCCCCATAGAGGTCGTCACCCGGCCCGGCTCCATCCTGGACGCCCGGTTCCCGGCCGCTGTGGCGGGCGGCAACGTGGAGACCTCCCAACGCACCGTGGACGTCATCCTCGGCGCCCTGTCCCTGGCCATGCCCGACGCTGTCCCCGCTTCCAGCCAGGGGACCATGAACAACCTGACCATCGGCGGGCAGGCGGAGGGCAAGCCGTTCGCCTACTACGAGACCCTGGCGGGCGGCATGGGGGCGTCCCCCGAGGCGGACGGCGAATCCGGGGTCCACTCCCACATGACCAACACCCTGAATACGCCCGTGGAGGCCCTGGAATACGCCTACCCCATGCGGGTGCGGGAATATGCCGTCCTGCGCGGCACAGGCGGCAGGGGACGTCACTCAGGCGGTGATGGCATGGTCCGCGACGTGGAACTGCTCACCGATTGCGACGTCACCGTTCTTTCGGAACGGCGCAAGCGTGGCGCGCCCGGAACCGCCGGGGGCGAGCCCGGGCAGCCGGGACGCAACGTCCTCATCACCGGAACCGGCCCGGAACCGCTGCCCGGCAAATTCCACCGCAGCCTGAACAAAGGCGACCGCATCCGCATCGAGACGCCCGGCGGCGGCGGATTCGGCACGCCCGAAGAATAGCCCCGCCCTTAGGCCGGACAATCCGCCCACACTCGTTTCGACATGAAAAAACCGGCCCGAAGGCCGGTCAAAAAAGATCTCCCGGAACCGCGCGGATCATGTGACTGATGCTCTGCGGCTCCGGGAGAACATGTGGGGGGCGCAATTACGGAGTCAGCCGTTCCGCCGTATTCTGTATCTGCCGCCCGAGGGGCGTCTGCATGGAAATTTCCCTTTCCACCTTGGTGATGCCCTTGAGCACCGTGGAATGCCGCCGACCCAGCCGCTCGCCGATGGCCTTGAGCGACAGTTCGGTGTGCATCCGGGCCAGATAGAAGGCGGTGTTGCGGGCCAGGACCACCTGCCGCTTGCGGCTCTTGGACTTGAGCTCGTCATGGGACAGGCTGTAGCTCTTGCAGATGAAATCTATGATGTCCGCAAATCCCGGGGACGCGTTCTGCACGGCGTAGTTTTCCAGCACTTCCCAGGCCAGGTTCATGGTCACCGCACGGTTGAGCAGCCGCGCCTTGAGCACCAGGTTGTTCAGGCAGCTCTCCAACTGGCGGATGTCCATGGTAATCCTCTCGGCCAGAAGTTCCGAGACCTCGATCGGCACGTTCACCTGGAGCCTGCGCGCCTTGTCCATGACGATGCGGCGGCGGGTCTCCATGTCGGGACGGTCGATGTGGGCCATGAAGCCTGAACAGAAACGGGAGACCAGGCGGTCGTCCACGCCGGAAAACTCCTTGGGCATGAACGAGCTGGTCAGGACCACCTTGCATCCCCGGTCGCGCAACGCGCCCATGGTGCAGAGCAGTTCCTCCTGCATCTTTTCCTTGCCCTGGAAGAAGTGCACGTCCTCAAGCAGCAGGACGTCGATGCCCTCGCGGAACTGGGCCTTGAACTGATCCACCTGGCGGGCCTTGATGGCCAGGACCATGCGCGTGGCGAACTCCTCCGACGACAGGCAGGCCACCCTGATATTCTTGCGGTTGGCGGAGTTGCACAGGGCGTTGCCCACGGACTGAAGCAGGTGGGTCTTGCCCAGACCGGCTCCGGAACTCAGGAAAAGATGATCGGAATTGAAAATCGAGTTGCTGATGGATTTGCTGGCGGCGCAGGCCAGCTCGTTGGAAGGACCGACGACGAAGTCGTCGAAGGAGAACCGCCAATGGGGTGCCACGATGGGTTTCGGGGAATGATCCAGGGGCAACCCGAGATGGTGGTTCCGTTTCTCCCTGGCGACAGGTTTATTGCCCGCCGGCTTGGCATCCTTCAGTTCGACCTTCCTGGCCTGCACTTCAATAGTAATGCGCGGCTCGCCGCCGAGAACCTCGGCCGCAGACTCGCGGATGACCTGAAGAAGCCGGTCCCGGACCCAGTTGGCCACGAACTCGTTGGGTGCGGTCAGCGTCAGCCTCCCGCTGTCCACGCGACCGCCGAGGGGCTTGATCCAGACAGTGAAGAGACCGGGGTTGAGGCTCTTTTCCAGTGAGTGCAGAATTTGTTTCCAGACAGTATCGACCATGGAGTGGGAGATAGTTTATCACAGCACAAACAACAATTCGCGTATTCCAAATTCGAGCCCAAAGCAGGGCCCAGGTTATTGACAGCATGCCGCAGAGATAACGTGCTGAAACAAAAGGATTTATAACAAAACCCGCCAACTGGGCACCTTTTCCTCCCCAGCCCATTGAAACAACCGTGTTACAAGGGTTCCCCGGCTCTAGCATTTTTCTAGAAGTGTCAGTTATCAACAGTTGTTGAAAATTTTTTAAACAGTTTAAAATCCAACTTAGTCAACAATAGTCAAAATTACACTAATTTCCTTTTCCATTGACATTTTTTTGTGACAAGTATGATTTTTCCACCAGATGAAAAAAATGGTATTTTGCCACCTAACCACCCTGATTTATTTATTTAATATAACTAATAGCCATTCCCACTCGGTTCAAGGGCTCATTTCGGGGTGCCAACAGAGGGCAAAAACCCCCGGTTCCCAAGGGTTGCAACCGGGTTGTCATTTTGAACACCTTCAACCAGCTGAAAATCAAGAATAAAACAAGAATGACACACAATCGCCAAGAAACGCGCGGTGTCTGAGGGGTAGGAAAATCTCCCAGCCTTTGGAAAAAAATTAAGCCAGATTTTCTCGCACAGGGTACTTGCCACAGGCGAATTTCGGCGATTCCGGGCAATAACCCAGCTGCTCGCACCGTGCTCCGCCATTGGCAAATATAGCAGGAAGCTTATCTTTGCAGATGGCGAGCATCCGGTCGGCCACGGCGCGGACCTCCCACTGGGCGCGGTTGCAGCAGCGCAGGTGGAAGAAGTGGTGCAGGCTGCGGCAGTTCATGGTCATGACGATCTTGGTCTCAGCCGCCTGGGGCAGGACGAAACGGGCGTCCTCGTTGGCCTTGGATTTGCGCCCGTGGGCCACCAGGATGTCGCGCAGGTCGGTGTAGGCGCTCTGCACTTCGGCCATGAAGGATTCGAAACGCTCCCGGGCCTCGGGAATCTTGGCGATGGCCGGGGGCAGGATGTACTCCATGTCGTTCTCGGCCACATACCGCTGGCTCTGCTGCGAATAGGAGGCGATGCGATGGCGCACTATCTGGTGGGAGCAGGCCCGGGAAATGCCCTCGACGGCAAAGGTCATGGACACGTGCTCGATGGGACTGTCGTGGCCGGACTCCATGGTCTTGGACACGAAGTCGGCCTGGACCTGCGGATCGATCTCGCCGGAAAGGAGCTTGGGCCACATGTCGGCCACGAAACCGGCGTGGTAGCACTGGCGGAACGCGGCGTAGATGAGGGACAGGGCATCGGGGGTCATGGCCATGAAGTCGACCCTGAGTTTCTTTTCCGGCATGTATATTACTCCATAGTATAGATGTCGTTGATCGGACTTCTGCTTACCCCAATCCGGCGATGCTGTCACCAACGCGCCCGCAGTCGACCCGCCTAGTAACCGATCTTCTCCAGGGCGTCCCCGAGCATCTCCTCAGGGGGCTGCGCCGCATGAAGGATGAAATGCAGCACGGAATAGAAGACCGGCTCCATGCGCGCCAGCCGGGCGGACATCTCCCGCCACAGCCCCTCCTCGTCCTCGACCGAATCCCGCCCGGCCACGCGGCCAGACAGCAGCCGGGTGTCGGCCATGAGATAGAAGACCTTGCCCGCGCCGTGAATCAGGGGCTGCACATCCGCGTGCTCCACCAGCGAATCGTCCAGGACCACGACCCTGCCGCCCGGCTCGAGGGCCTCCACGGCCCGGTCCGTGGTCTCGGGCGTGATCACCTCGAGCCCGGTGCGTTCGCCGAGCAGCCGGGCCAGCTCCGCCTTGCCCGCACCGCGCAGGCCGACGAGGACGACATTGCCGGTATCCTGCCAGGCATCGGCGTAGTCCTCGCGCTTCTCGCCCTTGCCGAACTCCCTGCGCGAATCGGCTTCACCGACCTCGTACCGCTGGTTGATGAGGTATTTCACCATGTTCAATCCTTTTCTCGTGAAGTTTGCTTTGCCTCGCGGCCGATATCACGTACCATACCGAAAAACGAACACCGAACGGACGCACCATGCCCAAGGATCTCATTCATTTCAAGGTCGCCATGCAGACGGCGGACAGGCTGGCGGACACGCGCTTCGGTCCGTCCATTTCCCGGAACACGCCGGGCCTCCTGCTGGGCGCGGTCTTTCACGACGTCCTGTTCTACGGCGTGACCGAGGCGGGTCGCCCCCTGGCCGCCCTGGCCGACTGGCTGCACGGGGCAGACGGCCAGGACACATACGGGCTGGTCCGCATCCAGGCCGGGCATGCGGCTGTCTGCGACGACCGGGACCTGGCCTCCGCCCTGCTGGTGGGCATGGTCTCCCACCTGTTTGCCGACGCGGCCATGCACCCCCTGGTCTGGCACCTGTCCGGCCACTATTACGCGGACAAACCCGAGGAAAAGACCCTGGCCCGCCAGCACCACCGCGCCCTGGAATCTTTGATGGACATGCTCTTCTGTCCGGAGATGCTCGGTCGCCCGCTCTTCCTGATCCGCCACCTGCTCCGATCCGCGGGGCCCGGCCTCCTCGACGCCCTGCCCATGGGCAAACTGGCGGACCTGGCAGGCATCTCTGCGGGCAAGGCCCGGAAAGGCCTGCGCTCCGCCTTCCGCATCCACGCAGGATTTCAGGCGGCCTACCCGGTCAAGGCCCTGGCCCGGCTGCTCTTCGCGTTAATGCCCGTGCTCCCCGACTCGGCCAGGGAGATCGCCGCCCTTTTTTACGCCCCTCAGCTCATGATCCAGGCAGACCGGCTCCGGGACGAGGTGAGTTTCCGCCACCCGGTGACGGGCAAAGCCGCATCCGGGGCCATCCCCGACATGATGAACCAGGCTGCCGACAAGGCCGCCGATCTGTGCAGGAGGCTGGAACGAACGGTATATGAAGGGGAAAAGCCCGACCTGCCGGAAAGCGGACCGTCCATGGACGCAGGCCTGTCCGGGACGTCAGCCGACGCCATGCGGTACTTCGCCGACCCGTCTTTTCCCAAACTTCCCTGAATTTTCACCCAACCGCATTGCCCTGACCGACCGGATACGATAATAAAACCAGGAACAAATCGCGTTTATCAAAGGAGACTCACATGAAAAAAATCATCCTCATCGGCTCCGGCGTGGTCATTGCCGCCGTCATTGCCCTTGTCGTCCTAGTGGTCCTCAACCTCGGCGGCCTGATCAAGACCGCAGTCGAAAAATACGGCCCGCCCATCACCAAGACCGAGGTGCGCCTCGGCTCGGCCGACATCTCGGTCCTGTCCGGCTCCGGCTCCCTGGACGACTTCTTCCTTGGCAACCCCAAGGGCTTTTCCATGCCCAGCGCCGTGGAATGCGACACCATCCGCGTCTCCGTGGTGACCGACTCCCTGACCACGGACACCATCGTCATCGATGAAATCTACGTCGACGGCCCGGTGATCAGCTACGAGAAGAAGGGCTCCACCGACAACTTCAAGACCATCGTCAACAACATCAAGCAGACCGTTGCCGGAGAGAAAAAGGCCGACAAGCCCGCCGGTGGGGACACGGCCACGGAGACCGGCTCGGAAAAGAAGATCGTGATCAACAACTTCATCGTCAAGAACGGCAAGATCAACGTGGGCGGCTCCCTGCTCAAGGTCTTCGGCGACAAGGGCGTGGGCATCGACATGCCCGATATCCACCTGAAGGACATCGGCAAGGACAAGGAAACCTCCCCGGCCGAGGCGTTCTCCCAGATTCTGGCCGAGATGACCGGCGGCGTTTCCGGCTCCGTCACCCAGTTCGGCAAGGAGCTGCAGCAGCAGCTCGGCAAGGCCGTGGAAGGCGCAAGCAAGGCCGTGGAAGACGTGACCAAGGGCGGCGCGGAATCCGTCGGCGGCGCCATCAAGGGCTTGTTCGGCTCCGAGTAGTCTCCCATATAATATGTAGTGAACAGGGCCGCGCCGATTTTCCGGCGCGGCCCTTTCTCCATTCCGGAACAACATCTTGCCTGGCCCGCCCCGGATGCAGTACACAGGACAAACATGACCTCCGGCGACTACACAGCAGAACCCGTTATCCGGGACGATTCCCTGGCCGACGTACGCATCCGCGTCAACGGCAAGACCTGGCACCTCTGGGGCCGGGCCGGGCTGGATAGAGAAGCGGCCCTGGCGGCCGAGGTGCCGCCCGATACCCTGCCCGTGCTCATCGGCTCGGGACTGGGCCACTGCCTGGAAAAACTGCTGCAACGCGGTCTGCCCGTGGCCGTGGTGGACAGGGAAACCCCGCTGCTCGCCCTGACCGGAGCCAAAGAATCCGCCCAAGGGCGGCCAACCGTCCTGTGGGTGGACGACCCGGACCCGAAGGCAGCCTTCGACCGCATCGCGCAATGGGCGCAAACTCAGGGAAACCAGATCCTGCATCCGGTGGTCATGCCGCTCTACCCCCGCCTGGACAGGCAGTACTACGGAGCCCTGAACGAGACCGTGAAGGCGGCCGGGCGCACGGACTTCTGGTCCCTGGCCCGGTACCCGAAATTCCGCTCCGAGAACCCGAAAATCCTGTTCTTCGATTCCAGCTACTTCCTGTGCGATGAAATCCACGCCGGTCTTGACCGGCTCGGCGCAGCCCACCGGACCATACACCTGGACGACCTGGAGACCGGCAGCAACGAATTCATCGAGACCCTGCTCAAGGCGGTCATCGACTTCCGGCCCGACTTCGCGCTCACGGTCAACCACTTCGGTCTGGACCGCGAGGGCAAGCTGGCCGGGCTGCTGGACGACCTGGGACTGCCCCTGGCCTCCTGGTTCGTGGACAACCCCCATCTCATCCTTTTCGACTACGCCCACCCCGGCACCGGCAACACCGTGCTCTTCACCTTTGACGCGGACAACCTGGACCAGCTGCGGGAAAAGGGTTTTGCCAACGTCCACCACCTCCCCCTGGCCACGGACCCGGAACGGTTCCGGACCGGATCGGCAGCCGCGGGGAATCCGGAGTGGGCGTGCGACGTCTCGTTCGTGGGCAATTCCATGACGGCCCCGGTGGCCCGCAGCCTGGCCGGAGCAGGACTGCCGTCCCGGCTGTTGGAGGAATACGAGGACGTGGCCCGCGCGTTCGGCGAGTCCGGAGAGAACCGCGTGGACCGATTCCTCGCCCGCCACAGGCCGGACTGGCAAAAAGCCGTGGCCGGACTGGACGAGAGAGAGAACCGGCTGGCCTGCGAATCCCTGCTCACCTGGGAAGCCACCCGCCAGTACCGGCTGGCCTGCGTGCGGCAGACCCTGCCCTTCGCGCCGCTCATCGTGGGCGACCCCGGATGGGGGGAACTCCTGCCCAGCGACGCAGGCTGGCGGCATCTTCCGCCGCTGGACTATTATGCGGACCTGCCCCGCTTCTATCCGCTCACCAAGGTCAACTTCAACTGCACCAGCCGCCAGATGCCCGGCGCTGTCAACCAGCGCGTCTTCGACGTGCCCGCCTGCGGCGGCTTCCTGATCACGGATTACCGGGAGCAGATGGAAAGCCTCTTCGACCCCGGCACCGAGGCGATCACCTACCGGGAGCCGGGAGAAATTCCCGATCTCATCGATCATTTTCTGGGAGATTCGAACCAAAGGGATTCCGTCAGCCGCAGGGCCCGCGAGCGCATCCTGGCCGAACACACCTACGCGCACCGCCTGACGCGGCTCCTGGACATCATGCGTCGGACCTTCGGCTAGATTCAGCCCCAACTACCTGTTTTCATTCCACTTCCATCGCGAAGCAACGACCACTGCTCCTGCTGCGGCCCGGTTCTCGCCGCCCCCTTTGCCCTGGTGCGTGAAAATCAATTTTTCTCGGCATTCTCCATAATCTTCGCGCCAATGTTCAGAGCCTAAAAAAATCGTTCACCCAACCTAAAGTTTTTCCACCCAAGGACGATGAGTAGTGCAACAAAAGTAGGTTTACCCGGCAAAAACCGTATCACGCCGGGATGCGACCTAGGCATGGAAGCCAAAACAATTTCAAGGAGGAAATTATGTCTCTGGTTATCAACCACAACTTGATGGCGATGAGTGCAGCCCGGTACCTGGGTGAATCCTACGGCGCTCTGGAAACGTCCACCAAGCGTCTGTCTTCGGGTCTGCGCATCACCACGGCAGCCGACGACGCCGCCGGTCTGGCCGTCCGCGAATTGATGCGCGCCGACATCAGCTCCCTGCAACAGGGCATTCGTAATGCCAACGACGCCATCTCCCTCATCCAGACGGCTGACGGCGCCCTCGGCGTTATCGATGAAAAGCTGATCCGTATGAAGGAACTGGCCATGCAGGCCGCCACGGGTACCTACAACTCCGACCAGCGCCTGATCATCGACTCCGAGTTCCAGGCCATGGCTTCGGAAATCACCCGTATCGCCAACTCCACCGACTTCAACGGCATTTACCTGCTCAACGGCAGCCTGTCCGGAACCCACTCCGGCACCGCTCTCAAGTCCACCGGCGAACTGAAGGTCCACTTCGGTACCGGTAACGACTGCGCGGAAGACTACTATTACATCGAGATCGGCAACGCCACAGCGTCCGCTCTGGGCGTCGGCCTCGCCGCCGCCGGAACCGGCGCAGGTCGTTCCATCTCCACCCAGGCTCTCGCCCAGCAGACCCTGGACGTCCTGAACAACGCGATCATTTCCAAGGATAAGATCCGCGCCAACCTGGGTTCCCTCCAGAACCGCCTGGAAAACACCGTCACCGTCCTGGAAATCCAGGCCGAGAACGTCCAGGCCGCCGAATCCCGCATCTCCGACGTCGACGTGGCAACGGAAATGACCGAATTCGTGCGCAACCAGATCCTGACCCAGTCCGCAGTGTCCATGCTGGCACAGGCGAACTCCCTGCCGAGGATGGCTCTGTCCCTCATCGGTTAGTCCAGGATCAGATCGCTTCACGGCGAACTTCCGGGCCGGGCTCCGCCAAACGGGGTCCGGCCCTTTTTTCAAGGCCCTGACAGGGCCCGGACGTGGCATCGGGATTGCAAGTACTATGGCGACCTAATGGAACGGGAAAAATATTCCGATCAAGGAAATAGCCATGGCAGACAGCACATACACATCAGGACTCATCAACTTCGCAGGCCTGGGCAACGGAACCGATTTCAGCACGCTGATCGACGGACTCATCAGCATCGAGCAGAATCGCGTCACCCGCCTGGAGAACTGGCGCCTGTCGTGGGAAACGAAAAACGAATACTTCCAGGATCTCAACACCAAGATGCTGGAATTGAAGTCCACCCTTGAAGGGCTGGACTCCATGAACGAGTTCATGACCAAGGCAGTGGCCAGCAGCAACACCAACCTGCTCATCGCCACCGCCAATTCCGACGCCCAGCAGGCGTCCCACTCCATTGAAATCGGACAGCTCGCCACCAACGACGTCCTCGTCACCGCCTCCGGGGCAAACGCGATGGACGCGTCCATCACCAGCGCCGACACCTCGTTCACCTTCACCTACGGCGGCGAGTCCATCACCATCGACAACATCGCCGCCGGGACCACGCTGGAAGGGTTCATCAACATCATCAACAACCACTCCGACTCCCGCGGGAAGATCGTGGCCTCCACCATCTTCGACGGGTCCGTCTACCACCTCCAGCTCACGGGCGCGGACCAGGGCAGCGACAACCAGATCGTCATTTCCAACGCCGGGTCCCTCATCTTCGGGGCGGGCGACTTCACCGAGACCCAGGACGCGCAGAACGCGCAGATTCGGGTCAACGGCTTCCCGGCCTCCAATGCGGGCTGGATCGAACGCCCCAGCAACGTCATGGACGACGTCATCTCCGGCCTGACGCTCAACCTCAAGGACGCCGAACCCGGCACCACCGTCAGCCTGACGGTAACCACCGACACGGATGCCATCGCCGAAAACGTGACCAAGTTCGTGAGCGCCGTGAACGTCATCAGGGCGCAGATCCAGGCCATCACCAAAGTCGACGAGGACGGAGAAGGGTCCGTCCTGACAGGCAACTACGGAATCGACATCGTCTCGCAGAACCTCAAGAACATCACCGCCGAGATGGGCGCGGGATTCATTCCCTGGGATGAAGACACCCTGACCGGAGACAAGTATTCCGCCCTGTCCCAGTTGGGCATCATGACCGACGCCGAGGAGGCCTCCACCACCTACGGCATGCTGACCATCGACTACGACAAGCTCTACGAAGCCCTGGAAGCAGACCCGAACGCCGTGGCCGAACTCTTCTCCACCGAAATCTCGGCGGAAAGCCAGTCCCCCAACTTCACCGCCCTCTCGCTCATCGACGGCACGACCAAATCCGGCGTCTACGACGTGGAAATCGTCAGCGACGGCACGCAGATCACCAGCGCCACCATCAACGGCGAACCGGCCACCATCTCGGGCTGGGAAATCACCGGCACAACCGGGGACGCCACAGGTATGGCCATCAGGCTGGACAATACCGGCGCCGGGACCTATTCCGGCGAGGTTGCGGTCAAGCTCGGCAAGACCGGCGAGATGATCGACGAACTCACGGCGTTGACCAAGCCCTTCAACGAATTTACCTTTGAGGGCGGCCCCCTGGCGGTCCTCCAGAACAACTACAAAGACATCATGGATTCCATCGACAGCAAGATCGCCTTCGAGGAATCCCGGATCGAAAAGATGGAAAAGAACCTTCGCCTGAAATTCGCCAGGCTGGACGCCTTGCTCGGCCAGTACGACCTCAGGCAGGGACAACTCTCGGCTGCACTTGCTCAGCTTGAATAGAAGGAGACGGTTTAATGGCTAACCCCGCACGGGCGTACCTTGCTACCCAGGTCGAGACCACCACCCAGGGCGAATTGCTGATCATGCTCTATGAGGCGGCGATCAAGTTCCTCAAACGGGCGAGGATTGAGATCAAGAACAAGGATTTCGCCAAGAAGGGCATTTACATTTCCAAGGCGATGGCCATCATCCACGAGCTGTCGGAAAGCCTGAACAAGGAAAAAGGCGGCGACATCACTCCGAGGCTCGCCTCCCTGTACCAGTTCTGCACCAGCCAGCTGGTCAAGGCCAACATCCGCATGGACACGAAGATGATCGACGAAGTCATCCGCATCCTCGACGGGCTGCGCTCGGCCTACGCCCAGATCGTGCCCGAGCAGGACGGCAAGGTCGCGCCCGGAACCGCCGCCGCCAATCAGGCCGCGCCCCAACCGCCCGTGCCCCCGCAGCAACTCGCACCGCCTCCGGCGCCGCCCGCACCCCAGGCGTACCCGACTCAGCAGCAGCAGGGGAAGGCCGCCGCGCCCGAGCAGGCGGCTGCACCGAAACCGGCCCGGCCCGACGCGCAACCCCAAATGCGCTCGGCGGCCAAGGCGGCGAAATTCCGCGCCGCCAACGCTTACAACAATGCCAACCGATGACGAACGAACCGGCCCCAAGGGGCCGGTTTTCTTTGTCCTCCGCTCTCCCCCCTTGTTTACAAGCTCCCAAGCTTATGTCACCTTTCGGCCATGTCTGATTTCCCTGTCCGCGTCCTGCATGCGGCCAACCACCTCGGCCTCGGCGGCACCGAAAAAGTGATGCAGCTTTTCGTTGCCAACCTGGACCGAAGCCGCTTCATTCCGGCGGTATACAGCCGCAGCGACGGACCCCGCGCCAAACAGATCAGGGAACTGGGCGTCGACACCTTCATCGGCTCCGACCTTTTGGACGTTCTCCTGAAGTTCAAGCCCCACATCGTGCACGTCCACCGGGCGGGCTGGCCCGAGCCGGAGCTGCTCACGCCCATGAAACGCGCCCGCACGCCCGTGGTGGTGGAGACCAACGTTTTCGGCCGCTTCGACCCCAGCCCGTCAGCCTCGATCATTGACGCCACGCTGTTCGTGTCCCGGTTCTGCCTGGACCGGTTTGCGGCCGGCCACCATGCCCCGGCCCGGACGCCTCGCTACCGCTTCCTGTACAATCCGGTGGACACGGACCTGTTCGAAAGCCAGGCGCGCACGGACCGGGATTTCTCCATCCCGGCGGCGGGCCGCATCTCCCGCGCCGATCCCGGCAAGTGGTCGGGGCTGGCCCTGGAGTTCCTGCCCCATGTGGTCCGCGATATCCCGGACTTCCGCTATCACATCATCGGGTGCATTCCCAAGGCCCGCAAGTACCTTGAAGACAACGGATTCACCGACAACGTGGTGCTCTACGACCCCGTGGAAACCGACGCTGAAATCTGCGCCTTCATGGACCGGGTATCGGTCCTGGCCCACGCCAACGACACGGGGGAGTCCTTCGGCCTGGTCATTGCCGAGGCCATGGCCTGCGGGCTGCCGGTCGTCACCCACCCCAGCGACGGGCTCAAGGACAACGCCCAGCTGGAACTGGTGGAGGACGGCGTCACCGGTTTGGTGGCCGCCAACGCCGAAGAATACGCCAACGCACTGAAATTTCTATTCTCCCACCCGGAGGAAGCACGCCGCATGGGCGCGGCGGGCCGGGAAAAGGCGCGCCGCCTGTACCGGATGCAGACCGTCACCCGCCAGCTCGAAACCGTGTACCTCGAACTGCTTGAATCCAAAGGAATCGCCTGATGAATACCCGACTGATCACCAACTACACCAAAGCCGTCCTCGACTTCGCCTTTGCGGACGACGCCGGGACGGCTCCCGCGCAGCCTTCCGGCGACATCCCCGCCTTTGTCGAGCGCACCCGCGTTATCGCGGAAAAGAGCCGGGCCGAGGCCGTGGTCCTGTTCGGGCTGGAAGGCGGTGAACATGCCCTGGCCCTGCGCGAAGCCCTGCCCGAATGCACCCCGCTCGTGGTATGCGAGACCGACACGGCCGTTGCCCGCGCCTTCCTGGCCGACCACCCGGGCTGGGGGGACGAAGACGGCGGGGCGTGCGTCATCGGCGACTTGTCCCTCTGGGCGCAGCTCTACCTCCTGGCCCTGGCCGGAATCACGCCGGACAGCGCCACCCTGGCCCTGAACCCGTCCGCACCCGAGGACAAGCGCAAGCAGTATCAATCCCTGCAGCGGCTGTTCATGAACGCCGCGCCGCACCAGGCCATCAACAGCTCGTACCTGAGCCATGTGGGCGTCCAGGCCCCGGACCTGTCCGTGGGGGCCATTCTCAGCCCGGACGAGCCGGACCTCGACCTCTTCTTCAGCCAGTTCCCGGACTGGATACGCGAGGTGGTGGTCATCTGGGACGCGGACGCCGTGCCGGAGCTGGACATCGCCTGCGCCGCGCCGGTCCGCCATTTCGCCCAGCCGCTCACCGACTTCGCCACCCAGCGCAACCGCATGCTCGACGAATGCGCAGGCCAATGGGTGCTGTATCTCGACGGCGATGAAATGTTCAGCGAGGACGTCTGGGGACTGTTCACGGCCTGCATGCTCGTGAAGCGGCTGGAGGCGTGCTGGTTCCCGCGCATGACCCTCTACCCGGACGAAAACCGCGTCAAAGCGGGCTACGGCTTGTGGCCCGACCTCCAGCTCCGGCTGTTCCGCAACCGCGAATCAGTGCGCTTCACCCGGCCCGTGCACGAACGGCTGACCGGCGTCGAAGGGCGCACGGCCCTGGCCCTGGACGCGCCCATCCTGCACTACAGCCGGTTGCGCAAGACCCCGGAGGAACTGGCCGCCAAGCTGAAACGGTTCGACGAGGCCGGCGGCCTGAGCCACGTGCTCAACGAGGACTACCCCACAGTGGGCCGCTCCCTGCTGCCCGAGGCGTCCTTCATCATGGGAGCGCTGCAAATGCTGCTGCTGGAGGAGAACCCGGCTTGACCTCCGTTGCAGACCACTTGATTCTGCCGTACAAAATGGATACGACCACTCAACGTCGTACATAAATGTCTTTCAAGGAACGGCAATGCAGATAGTATGTCCCGAGTGCAAATTCGCCCGCGAGGTAGATGAGAGCAAGATTCCCGCTCGCTCTCAGGTTGCCACTTGCCCGAAATGCCAGACGAAATTCAAATTCCGCGAACTGCCTGAACAGGATTTTCTCATCGAGGAACCAGTTGCGCCCAAGCAGGAATCCAAGCCGGAACCGGTTGCCGAGGCCAAGCCCGAACCGACTCCCGAGCAGGAACCCGTACTGAAGCCGTTCGTCCAGAAGGTCCCGGCCCGGCCCGAAACCGCTCCGAAACCCGAGCCCGAAGCCGAAGAACCCACGTTCCCCGGCATCCCCGGCCCTGCGGCAGACGATGACGGCGGCCTGTGGGACCGGCTGCACACCATGACGCCCCCGGAGGCCAAGCCGGAAGACGATGCAACCCCCCGGCCCGAGGTTGAAAGGAAACCGCCCGTCATCGGAGCGAAGTACGGCCAGCCCGAGGACCAGAGCCGGGACAACGAGCCCGTTTCCGGCTGGACCGGCGAATTCAACTCGGATTTCCCGGACCCCATGGATTTCCAGGATGAGGAGGACGAAGCCATGGAGGAGGAAGGCCACACCGTTCAGGTGCCGCCGCCCTTCGAGCAGCTTGACCGCTACGGGTTTTTCAGCGGCCTGTTCCTGACCGTCAAACTGGTCCTTTTCTCCCCCAGGCTCTTCTTCTCGGTCATGCCCGTGGGCAACGGCGTGTCCAAGCCCCTGACCTTTGCCATCCTCATGGCCCTGATCCAGACCGTTGCCCAGTTCGCCTGGGGCATGGCCGGGCTGACCCCCGGCATGGAAGTCACGGCGGGCGGCGTGACCCCCGTGGACTACAACGTGACCAACGGCATGTTCGAGCTGCTGCTCACCCCGGCGTTCGCGGCCATCACCCTGTACCTCTTCACCGGATTCTACCACGTCATCCTGTCCATGCTCAAAGCCGGCGACCGTGGATTCGAAGGCTCGTTCCGCGCCCTGGCCTATGCATACGCCCCCATGATCACCGGCATCATTCCCATGCCCACCATGGAGATCATGGCCGGGTGGATGCTCCTCTACGCCGCGTGGAGCCTGGTGCTCACGGCCATCGGCTTCAAACATATTCACAAGACCTCCTACCTGAAGACCATTCCCGTCCTGCTCATGCCCCTGCTCGTCGGCATGATTCTCGCTCTGCTGATGATACAGGGGCAGATGCCCACGGTTTAGGAGAGAACGGATGTTCGGCTGGTTCAAAGACAAAATCGAGACCTTCAAGGCCCAACGCAAGCTGGCCAAGCAGGTGGACCCGTACGAGTTCAAGAAGGCCGCCCGCGAAATCAGGGACCTGGCCGTGCTCGCCGTCCAGCTGAACCCCAGGGAACGGGACATCCAGAAACTCGTGCGCAACATCCTGGTGGAAATGGAGCGGCTGGCCGAACTGGCCGACAGGCCGGAATTCCGCCGCCTGTCCACGGGCAAGCGGCTGCTCCTCAGGCAGGGGCTCAAGGAATCCCGCGACCAGTTGCTCGAATCCATCGAGTCCGCGCCCTCCCCCACCCAGACCCTCCAGTAACGATTCCGGCATACTCTTTGCTCTCATCCCACCAGTGAAATCCGGCGCGTCGGCCTCTTGGCGCCCAACCCGGAACGGTTGCAACCAATAACTGGTGTATGTCATGAAAAAAGCCTTACTTTTCGTACTGTTGCTGACAATGTCCGCGTGCGCGCAGATCGACCCGTCCATCACGGATCAGCCGACCATCTACCGTGATGCTCCCGTCAGGAAATCGCCGCTCCAGGTTTCCGTCCATCCGAGGGGCAAGCAATTCAGCCCCCTGACCGCCTTTGTCCAGCCGTTCGTCATCCAGCAGCGGACCCCGGACCACGCAGCCCTGGCCGACTCCTTTGCCCAGATATTCCACAATGCCTGGACCGAGGAACGGATCTTTCCTGTCCAGGAATTCGCCCCCGGCATCCGCTATCAGGGCCTGCGCTCCTCCCTGGCCGAGGCACGTGAAAAGGGCGCCGACCTGCTGGTCATGGGCAAGGTCCCCTACTTCTACGTCGGGCACACCGTGGACGACACCGCCATCACCCTCCAGGTGGACATCTACGCCGTCAACAGCGGCACCCTGCTCTGGACCATGATGCAGTCGGCGCGCATGGAGGAAAAGGCGCCCAAGGATTTCATCTACTTCCAGCAGAAAACCCGCATGAGCCTGAGCCCGGTCAACGACGTGATCCGGGCCATCGCCAAGGACATGGCCATCCCCCTCAAGGCCTGGCTGCCCGACCCGGACGTCCGGTACGGCTTTGCCCGGGACGCCGACGGCGTGAAGGCCGGTCTCGCGCCGCTCCCGGCCGACGGCAAAAGCATCATGGGCGAACAGGAATTGACGCCCGAGGAGAGCGGCAACGCAAACCCTGACGTCCGCCCCGTTGTCCGGGGCGTGAACCTCGACGTGAACTTCGACTTCGACAAGTCCACCATCAGGCAGGATTCCTATTCCCTGCTCGACGAGCTGGGCACGGCCATGCAGTCGCCGGAGCTCAAGGGCAAACGCATTCTCATCGGCGGCCACACCGACGCCAAGGGGAGCGCCGAATACAACCTCGTCCTCTCCAAGAAGCGGGCCGAGGCCGTGAAGCAGTATCTCGCGGATCGATGGAAGATCGACCCGGCCACCATGGACACCATCGGCTACGGCAAATCCCGGCCCCTGAACCAGGGGATGACCGATGCCGAACAGCAGCAAAACCGGCGGGTGGAAGTCCGGCTCGTGCAATAGCCTCCGAGATGACTTCTTGACATTTTGCGAACAATTCTTATCTTTTGCGTCGGGAACGCAACGGGGGGCCTTTCCAGGCCCTTTTTTCGTCCTTTTCAGCACGCGCTTTGTGTGATACCTGAGACCTTCACTTCACCCGAGAGGTATATTTAAATGATAGGTATTTCAAAACTCTACTGCGGCGCAGTCGAGACGTCCGACGCCCTGCGATACGGTCGTGAATCCGGGCAATTGCCCTCCCACCTGCTGCAGTTTTCCAAGGACAAGAAACCCGTCGTGGTCTGGAACATGACCCAGCGGTGCAACCTCAAATGTGTCCACTGTTACGCCCACGCCGTCGATCCCAGTGATCACAAGGACCCCATCTCCACCGAAAAAGCGATGGAAATGATCGACGACCTGGCCCAGTTCGGCGCACCGGTCATGCTCTTCTCCGGCGGCGAACCCCTGGTGCGCGAAGACCTCGTGGACCTGGCCAAGTACGCCACCAGCAAGGGCATGCGCGCGGTCATCTCCACCAACGGCACGCTCATCACCAAACGCAAGGCCAAGGAGCTCAAGGAAGTCGGCCTGTCCTACGTGGGCATCTCCATCGACGGTTCCGAAGAAGTGCACGACGATTTTCGCGGCGTGAAGGGCGCTTACAAGCAGGCCCTCAAAGGCGTGGAGAACTGTCTGGCCGAAGGCCTCAAGGTCGGCCTCCGCTTCACCATCAACAAGCGCAACGCCCCGGAGATTCCCCATCTCTTCAATCTCATTGAAGACATGGAAGTTCCCCGCATCTGTTTCTACCACCTGGTCTACTCCGGACGCGGCTCCGAGCTGATCAAGGAAGACCTGGACCACCAGGAAACCCGCGAAGTGGTCGACCTGATCATGGACAAGACCCGCGCCCTCTTCGACAAGGGGCTGCCCAAGGAAGTCCTGACCGTGGACAACCACGCCGACGGCCCCTACGTCTACTACCGCCTGCTCAAGGAAGATCCCGAACGGGCCAAGGAAGTGCTCGAACTGCTCAAGATGAACGAGGGCAACTCCTCGGGCCGCGGCATCGGCTGCATCTCCTGGGACGGCAAGGTGCACGCGGACCAGTTCATGCGCCACCACACTTTCGGCAACGTGCTGGAACGCCCGTTCTCCGAAATCTGGACCGACGAGAGCATCGACCTGCTGCACAAGCTCAAGGACAAGCGTCCGCACGTGGGCGGCCGCTGCGCCACCTGCCGCTTCCTGAACATCTGCGGCGGCAACTTCCGCGCCCGGGCCGAAGCCTACTACGACGACTTCTGGGCGCAGGACCCCGCCTGCTACCTCACTGACGAAGAGATCACCGGCGAAAAGCTGTAAGAATGTCTCCGACGGCCGGGGGGAACCTCTTGAAAGAGGTTTCCCCCGGACCCCCTTCCAGAACTTTTTGTCGCTCGCTTCGCTCGAAGGCGTGCGTTCTCCACAAGTTGCACATCTTTGCGGGGCAGGCGAAATCGGGTATAGATGGTTTCAAACTGCATAAACCTGATCCGGAGCGAATATGATCCCTGCTGAATTCTACCGTGGACGCCGTTTGCGGACCTCCCTGGCCCTGCGCGAGTTGGTCCGGGAAAACAAGGTCACTGCCGATGACCTGATCATGCCCTACTTCGTGGTCGAGACCGACGACGAGTCATTCAAAAAAGAAATTTCCTCCATGCCCGGCCAGTACCAGCTGTCCCTCAAACAGTTGGAGCGGAAAGTCGGCGAAGCCGTGGCCGACGGCCTCAAGGCGTGCATCCTGTTCGGCATTCCCGCCGAAAAGGACGAGGTCGGCTCCGGCGCGTACGACGACGCGGGCATCGTCCAGAAGGCCATCCGGCTCCTGAAGGACCGCTGGCCCGAGTTGGTCGTCATCGCCGACACCTGCCTGTGCGAATACACCTCCCACGGCCACTGCGGGCTGGTGAAAAATGATTACGTGCAGAACGACCCGACACTGAATCTCCTGGCCAAGGCCGCCGTGGCCCAGGCCAGGGCCGGGGCCGACATGGTCGCTCCGTCCGACATGATGGACGGCCGCGTGGCCGCCATCCGCGAGGCGCTGGACGAAGAAGGGTTCATCAACACCCCGATCATGTCCTACGCGGTCAAGTACGCGTCCGCCTTCTACGGGCCGTTTCGCGAGGCAGCGGAATCCGCGCCCCGGTTCGGCGACCGCAAGACCTACCAGATGGACCCGCCCAACGGTCGCGAAGCCATGCGGGAAGCCGTTGCCGACCTGGAGGAAGGCGCGGACATCCTGATGGTCAAGCCCGGCCTGCCCTATCTCGACATCGTCCGGCAGGTGCGCGACAACTTCGACACGCCCGTGGCCGTCTACCAGGTCAGCGGCGAATACTCGATGATCAAGGCCGCCGCCCAAAACGGCTGGATCGACGAGATGGGCGTGATCATGGAATCCCTGGTCGCCTTCAAGCGCGCCGGGGCCGACCTGATCCTGACTTACTTCACCGAAGACGTACTCAAGGCATTGAAATAACATGAGCGAACATCCCAAAGGCCATCCCGGCGGCTGTCCCCCCGAGGGTCATCCCGGCGGACACCCCGGCACCCATCCCCACGGCAAGGCACACCCCGGCGCGGAGCATGCGCCCAAAAAATATCTCGACGACGGCGTCACCCCCATCTGCCGGCTCATCGCCTGGGAAGTGACCCGTTCCTGCAACCTGGCCTGCAAGCACTGCCGGGCCGAGGCGCACCCCGAACCCTACGAGGGCGAACTGTCCACCGAAGAGGCCAAGGCGCTCATCGACACCTTCCCGGACGTGGGCAGCCCGATCATCATCTTCACCGGCGGCGAGCCCATGATGCGCCACGACGTGTACGAGCTGATCAGTTACGCCAAGGCCAAGGGACTGCGCTGCGTCATGGCCCCCAACGGCACGCTCATCACGCCCGAGACCGCACGGCAGATGAAGGACGCGGGCATCGAGCGGTGCTCCATCTCCATCGACGCGCCCGAGGCCGCCCAGCACGACGAATTCCGGGGCGAGGTCGGCGCATTCGACGCCTCCATGCGCGGCATCCGGTATCTCAAGGACGTGGGCATCGAGTTCCAGATCAACACCACGGTGACCAAGAACAACCTCCACCTGTTCAAGGACATCTTCAACCTGTGCGAAGAGATCGGTGCGTCCGCCTGGCACATCTTCCTGCTCGTGCCCACGGGCCGGGCCGTGGAACTGGGCACCGAGGTCATCACCGCCCAGGAGTACGAGGACGTGCTCAACTGGTTCTACGACTTCCGCAAGACCACGGCCATGCAACTCAAGGCCACCTGTGCGCCCCACTACCATCGCATCCTGCGCCAGCGCGCCAAGGAAGAAGGCACGCCGGTCAACTTCGAGAACTTCGGCCTGGACGCCGTTTCCCGCGGCTGCCTGGGCGGCATCGGTTTCTGCTTCATCTCCCACCGGGGCCAGGTCCAGCCCTGCGGCTACCTGGAACTCGACTGCGGCAACGTCCGCGAGATCCCGTTCCCGGAAATCTGGAAGCAGTCACCGGAGTTCCTCAACCTGCGCAACCCGGACGTGTACGACGGCAAGTGCGGCTACTGCGAATACGAAAAGGTCTGCGGCGGCTGCCGGGCCCGCGCCAAGACCATGAACGGCCATTACCTCAAGGAAGAGCCTTTGTGCTCCTATACGCCGAAAAAGAGGCCCAAGAAATAGGCCTCCGGACCCCCATCCCCATCCTTTTCCAAAGCTTTTTGTGCCGCTTCGCGGAGGGTGGGGGTCACGGGAAAAAGCCCGATTTGACCAGATATTTATAAATGATGAGTATTCACCGCGCTGACACGGCCCCGCCGAAGGCGCGACAAAAAGTTTAGGAAGGGGGATCCAAGGGGGAAACCCTTCTCAAAGGGTTCCCCCTTGGCCGCCGGAGGCATCATCCATGGACGCATACGACAAGCAGATACTCGACATCATCCAGTCCCACTTCCCGCTGACCTCCCGTCCTTACGAGGAAGTGGGCAAGCAGGTAGGGTTGAGCGAGACGGACGTACTGGGCCGTGTTCGGGACATGAAGAAATCCGGGCTCATCCGGCGCATGGGGGCGAACTTCAGCTCCCAGTCGCTGGGCTGGCAGTCAACCCTGTGCGCGGCCAGCGTGCCCGAGGACAAGCTGGACGAATTCGTGGCCGAAGTGAACGGACACGACGGCGTGACGCACAACTATCTGCGCGAGAACGAATTCAATGTCTGGTTTGCGCTGATCGCCCCGGACATGGACGCGGTGGAGGCAATCCTGGCTTCCATCACCGAAGCCACGGGCATCAAGGTCCTGAACCTGCCCGCGAGCAAGCTGTTCAAGATCAAGGTCGATTTCAAAATGGACAAGTAGCGGAGACGCTGACAAGAGAGACGCATGCACAGGATATTCAAGGCCCTGCTCCTCGGCCTGGCAGCGGGCATCATCGACGCCATCCCCATGGTTTTCCAGGGGCTACCCTGGGAAGCGAACATCTCAGCCCTGCTCCACTGGCTCGGACTCGGCATCATCATCACCTACGCCCGCATGCCCCTGCCCAATTGGGCCTCGGGCTCGGGCATCGCCCTGTTGACGGGCATCCCCATTGCGGTGCTGGCCTACCCGGCCAATCCGACAAGCGTCTTTCCCGTCATTATCTTCTCCGCCATCCTGGGCGGCCTGCTGGGCTACACCTCGGACCGGCTCATCAATCGACTGCCGTAATCCGTGGTGCTCCAAGGCGTGTCATAGCCGTTTACTTGGTCGATGTCGGGTTGAAATATTTCGCTTTGATCTGCTCGTACCGACTCTTCTCTCCTCTTTTGCTGATTTTCAGCCTGTCGAGCGCTTCCTGAAGCTGGGCGATGAACGCATCGCTGACGGACGTGTTGAACCCGAAATACATTCTCAGAGGCTCCAGCCTGCGGACCAGAGGATAATTTTCCGGCCGCATGCCGTGGGTGGGCATCATCCGCCTGGTTCCCTGGAGTGCCTGGGCGATCAAATCCACCCGGCCCTCCCGAAGCATCTTCAGCTGCGTCCCTATTCCCCGGAGTTCAACCAGATTCTGCTCAATCCCCGGATAGGCCTTGAGCAAAGCGAGTTGGAGTGCCGTGTTGCGGACCACTCCGATCCGATACCGGAATATATCCTCTTCCTTGTCCATGACGATCTTCGCGGCACCGTCGGCGAACAACCCCACCTCCATCGAATCGATGGGGCCGACCCATTTGTACACGTCAATACGCTCGGGCAACCTGGCCAGACACAGGAGGGCGGTCCCGGGGAGAGTCCGAACACTGGATACGGCGCGAGCCCAGTTCGATTTCTCAATGGAGACATCGACCTCCGGAATCCCGGCCTCCCGGACGATCTC
This sequence comes from Pseudodesulfovibrio portus, assembly GCF_026000375.1. Classification (NCBI taxonomy): domain Bacteria; kingdom Pseudomonadati; phylum Thermodesulfobacteriota; class Desulfovibrionia; order Desulfovibrionales; family Desulfovibrionaceae; genus Pseudodesulfovibrio; species Pseudodesulfovibrio portus. Next base: position 3,062,735 of record NZ_AP026708.1, on the reverse strand, counting down.
CCACAACAATTCCACGGCAAAACCCGTTGGCACCCCCTGCTTGTGCAGTTGAATGTAAGGCGGCAGGTCATCCGCATAGAACAGCACTCTTTCCGCCAGGCCGGGGGACGGCCAACAGGCCGCCGCAAGGCAGAACAAAACCAGCACCCCTCTTTTCACCATATACCTTTCGCTCCTATTAATTCGAAAGACACTAGCCCATTTTCCAAAAAACCAACAAGCCTTAAGTGCTTGCGCCATCCTTCACCGGACTCGGAAAGACTTGCGATCCCAGCATGGAGCGGGTACACCACTCCTAACGACACCAACCAAGCGGAGCAGCGCCACGATGATACTTTCCCCTTCCATGCTTTCCTCGGATTTCGCCAACATGGAAAGCGAGCTGAAAGCCCTGGAAAAAGCCGGGCTGGACTGGGTCCACCTCGACGTCATGGACGGCATGTTCGTGCCCAACATCACCTTTGGGCCGCCGATCATCAAGGCCATGCGCAAGAAGTCCAAGCTCTTCTTCGACTGTCACCTGATGATCAATGATCCTGGCCGCTACATCCAGGACTTCGCCGACGCCGGAGCGGACCTCATCTGCGTTCATGCCGAGGCCTGCGACCACCTGGAGCGGGTCTGCGCCCAGATCGCCGAGACCGGAGCCAAGCCCGCCGTGGCCCTCAATCCGCACACCCCGCCCGAGACCATCCGCTATCTCCTGCCGCAGTTGTACATGGTCCTGATCATGTCCGTTAATCCCGGCTTCGGCGGCCAGAAATTCATCCCCTTCTGCAAGGACAAGGTGCGCGACCTCAAGACCATGATCAATGACGCCGGGGCCGACACCCTGATCCAGATCGACGGCGGCGTGACGCTGGACAACGCCCGCGAGTTGACCGAGGCGGGCGTGGACGTACTCGTGTCCGGTTCGGCCTTCTTCAAGCACCCGCCCTACGGCGAGCGGCACAAGGCGTTCCAGGCAGCCTGCAAGTAGGGACCTTATTTCACTGACCCAAGCCGGGGCTGCTCATTCCAGCCCCCTTTTTTATTGGACCCCCATGGCCGTAATCTCCCTCCGCGACATCTCCATCAACTTCACGGGCACCGTGCTGCTCGACGGAGTATCCCTCCGCATCGAGCCAGGTGAACGGGTCTGCCTGCTGGGGCGCAACGGCGAGGGAAAGTCCACCCTGCTGTCCATCATCGAGGGCAGGACAGCGCCCGACCGCGGCTCCGTGGATTATGCGCGCGGCTCCCGCGTGGCCATGCTGCCGCAGGAGGTGCCGCTGGACCTGTCCGGCACGGTCTACGACATCGCGGCCCAGGGACTCGGCGAAGTCGGACGCCACCTGACCGGCTACCACGAGGCGTCCCGCTCCCTGGCCGAAACGCCCGAGCCCGACGACGCACTGGTGGCCAGGCTTGAACGCGCCCAGCACGCCCTGGAGGACGCCGGGGGCTGGCCCCACCACCAAACCATCGAGACCGTGCTCTCGCACCTCAAGCTGGATGGCGACGAATCCTTTTCCGACCTGTCCGGGGGCACCAAGCGCCGCGCTCTGCTCGCCCGTGCACTGGTCACCAATCCGGACCTGCTCATCCTGGACGAGCCCACCAACCACCTGGACATCGATTCCATCACCTGGCTCGAGGATTTCCTGGTCCGTCAGAATGCGGCGCTGCTCTTCGTCACCCACGACCGCGCCTTCCTGCGCAAGCTGGCCACCCGCATCGTGGAACTGGACCGGGGCAGACTCTTCAACTGGGACTGCGACTACGACACCTATCTCGAACGCAAGGACGCGGTGCTCTCGGCCGAGGCCAAGCAGAACCACAATTTCGACAAGAAGCTGGCCGAGGAAGAGGCGTGGATACGCCGGGGCATCAAGGCCCGCCGAACCCGAAACATGGGCCGCGTCCGCGACCTGCGGAAGATGCGGCAGGAACGCCAGGCCCGCCGGGACCGCACCGGCTCGGTGTCCATGGTCATCCAGGAGGCCGAACGCACGGGCAAGCTGGTGGCCGAGGCCAAGAACATTTCCTTCGGCTACGACAACAAGCCGCTGATCACGGATTTCTCCACGGCCATCATGCGTGGCGACAAGGTCGGCCTGGTCGGCCCCAACGGCGCGGGCAAGACCACCCTGCTCAAGATACTGCTCGGTGAGCTCGAACCGGAGTCCGGCTCCGTGCGCCACGGCGTGAACCTCCAGGTCAGCTATTTCGACCAGCTTCGGGAACAGCTCGACGAGACCAAGGATGCCCGCTGGAACGTGGCCGACGGCAACGACTTCGTGGACATCAACGGCCATCGCCGCCACGTGATGTCCCACCTCAAGAATTTCCTGTTCACCCCGGACCGGTCAAAAGTGCCGGTCTCGGTGCTGTCCGGCGGCGAACGCAACCGGCTGCTCCTGGCCCGACTGTTCACCCGCCCGGCCAACGTCCTGGTCATGGACGAACCGACCAACGACCTGGACGCCGAGACCCTCGATCTCCTCGAAGAGCTGCTCATGGACTACCCCGGCACCCTGCTGCTGGTCAGTCATGACCGCGACTTCCTGAACAATGTGGTCACCTCGACCATCGGCTTCGAAGGCAACGGCATGGTGGCCGAGTACGTCGGCGGCTACGACGACTGGCTTCGACAGCGGCCCGAGCAGGCCCCTGCCCCGAAAGCGCAGGACAAGCCCAAAGCCGCGCCCAGGCCGGTCCAACCGGCAAAAAAGAAGCTCAGCTACAAGGAAAAATACGAACTGGGAAAAAAACGCGAGGAACTCAAAGCCATGCCCGCGCTCATCGAGCGGCTGGAAACGGACCTCGCGGAGGTGCAGGGCAGGATGTCCGATCCGGATTATTTCAAGACTCCTCCGGAAACAATGGCCGACGACCAAGGCCGCCTGGAATCCCTTGAGAGCGAGCTCGAAGCCGCTTACGCGACATGGGAGCAACTCGAAACCGCCCTTGAAGGCATTGAACTGGATTGATTATGAAGGACCTGACAATTCGCAACGTCACCATGGACGACCTCACGGCCTGCCATACCATCGAAGCCAACTGCTTCCCCGCTGCCGAGGCGGCCTGGACCACCTCCCTGCGCACCCGCATCGAGGAATACCACGAAGGCTTTCTCGTGGCCGAATTGAACGGCAAGGTGGTCGGCCAGGTCAACTCCGGAGCCACTGACAAGGACGACATCACCGACGAGGAGTTCAAGCAGCTCGTCGGCCACGACCCGGACGGCCGGAACATCGTCATCTTCTCCCTGTCGGTCCATCCCGAATTCCAACGCCGGGGCATCGCCGACCGGCTGATGACCGAGTTCATCAACCAGGCCCGCGACATGGGCAAGGGCGCAATCAAGCTGTTGTGCAAGGAAGATCTCATCCCCTACTACGCACGCCACGGCTTCCTGGATGACGGGCTGTCGGCCTCCAATCACGGGGGAGCCGCCTGGCATTCGATGACGTTGCACCTCTAGCCACCCGCGACCCCCGGCGTCACTTGGCACGCCTTTGCCGGTTGGACGCTCTCCTGCCGTCGTGCTATACTGAAACACCATAGACCATGGGGGAGGGGCGGCCATGAAATTCTCCGGCATCAATCTCCTTGACGAACTGGGCAAATCGGAACTGGCCGAACTGCGGGCCGCATTCCACGAGCGCTCCTTCGTCAAGGACCACATCATCTACACCCCGGAGGCGGAAGACGATCTCGTCTTCGTCATCTCCAAGGGGCGCGTGCGGATTTACCTGGCTTACGGGGACAAGGAGTTCACCCTGGCCATCCTGAATCCGGGCGACCTCTACGCCACCCATGCGGACTGCTACATCCAGGCCTTTGACGACACCACCCTGCTGCTCGCGGGCGTAAAAGAGGTAAAGACCGTCATGGCCAGGGTCCCCCTGTTCACCCGGACCATGGTGCGGGTTCTGGGGCACATCCTGCGCAACTCCTTTTCCATCATCGGCGACCTCGCCTTCAAGGACATCCGCGACCGACTGTTGAGCTACATCCTCGTCGAGGCCGATACTCACGGCACGAAGCTGGAGGACGGCGGCGTTGAGTTGCGATTCGACCTGACCATCGAACAGCTCTCCCTGCTCATGGGCGCAACCCGCCAGACCGTATCCACCCTGCTCAACAATCTGGAACGGGACGGACTGATCAAAAAAACCGGACGCGGCAGGTATTGCATCCCGGACATGGATGAACTCTCGCGGCAGGCGGACAAAAACGCGGCCTGATTATCCAAGCTCCCCCCGGCCCAGCCCCTACCCTCAATTCTTTTTCGCTCATCCTGCCTGTTTTGTCGGGTATCCGACATACCCTTTGCCCCCGGTGGTGTAAGCTACAGGCCAGCAATAGGGTTTCTTCAATATTTCCGGCGCGTAAAAACATTGCCCGGGACAAGCAGATTTGGAGGGAAAAATGGCAAAAGAACCGAGACCTATCGACCAGTTGACCATCTGGGACGATGCAAAGGCCATGATCAGGAAGGCCAGGGCCGAAGGCATCGAGACCGTGCACGAGCGGCTTGACCAACAGACGCCCCACTGCAAATTCTGTGAACTGGGCACCACCTGCCGCAACTGTACCATGGGCCCCTGCCGCGTCTCCGAGAAAAAACCGCGCGGCGTGTGCGGCGCCGACGCCGACGTCATCGTGGCCCGCAATTTCGGCCGGTTCGTGACCGGCGGTGCCGCCGGGCACTCCGATCACGGCCGCGACCTCATCGAAGTGCTGGAGGCCATCGTCGAAGGCGAGGCTCCGGACTACAAGATCACCGAGGAAGGCAAGCTGCGCACCATCGCCGGTGAGATCGGCATCAAAGAGGCAGGCCGCGACATCATGGACGTGGCCAAGGACGTCATGGAATGTTTCTTCGCCGACTTCGGGTCCCGCAAAAAGGAAGTCTCCTTCCTTTCCCGCGTGCCGCAGAAACGCAAGGACCTGTGGGCCAAACTCGGCATGACCCCGCGCGGCGTTGACCGCGAGATCGCCGAGATGATGCACCGCACCCACATGGGCTGCGACAACGACGCGCCCAACACCCTCATCCACGCGGCCCGCACGGCCCTGGCCGACGGCTGGGGCGGCTCCATGATCGGCACCGAACTGTCCGACGTCATCTTCGGCACACCCAAGCCCAGGATGTCCACGGCCAACCTCGGCGTCATCAAAGAGGATCAGGTCAACATCCTGGTGCACGGCCACAACCCGGTCGTCTCCGAGCAGATCCTGGCCGCCGCCCGCGATCCCGAACTCCTGGCCCGTGCCAAGGAACTCGGCGCATCCGGCATCAACCTGGCAGGCCTGTGCTGCACGGGCAACGAACTGCTCATGCGCCAGGGCATCCCCATGGCGGGCAACCACCTGATGACCGAGCTGGCCATCATCACCGGCGCGGTCGAGGCCATCGTGGTGGACTACCAGTGCATCATGCCCTCCCTGGTCCAGGTGGCCGGCTGCTACCACACCAAATTCATCGACACCGCCAACAAGGCCCGCTTCACCGGGGCCATCCACTTCGACTTCCAGCCGCGCACGGCCATGCAGCAGGCCAAGGAAATCGTGTCCATCGCGGTCGAGGCGTTCGCCGAGCGCGACGCCGGTCGCGTGGAAATCCCGGGCGAACCGATCGAGATCATGACCGGCTTCTCCAACGAGGCCGTCATCGAGGCCCTCGGCGGCTCCCTTGATCCGCTGATCCAGGCCATCGTGGCGGGCGACATCAAGGGCGCTGTCGGCATCGTGGGCTGCAACAACCCCAAGATCAAACACGACTCCCTGAACGTCGGCCTGGCCAAGGAACTGATCAAGCGCGACATCCTGGTCATCGCAACCGGCTGCGTCACCACCGCGGCGGGCAAGGCGGGACTGCTCGTGCCCGGCGCCATCGAGATGGCCGGTCCGGGCCTGAAAAAGGTCTGCGGTTCCCTGGGCATCCCGCCGGTCCTGCACTACGGGTCCTGCGTGGACAACTCCCGCATCATGCAGCTCTGCGCGGCCCTGGCCAACACCCTGAACGTGGACATCTCCGACCTGCCCGTGGGCGCGTCCTCGCCCGAGTGGTACTCGGAAAAGGCCGCCGCCATCGGCCTCTACGCCGTGGCCTCGGGCATCTACACCCACCTCGGCCACCCGCCGAACATCCTCGGCTCCGAGACCGTCACCAACCTGGCCGTCTCCGGCCTGGAAGACCTGGTGGGCGCGACCTTCTTCATCGAACCCGACCCCGTCAAGACGGCGGACCTGTTCGAGGAGCGGATCAACGCCAAGCGCAAGGGCCTCGGACTGGACAAGTAGACCCGCACGGGGACCTCTCTCGGGAGGTCCCCGTCTCCCAACTCAACGGAGATCGCATGAAGATAGCATTCGCCGGCAAGGGGGGCGTGGGCAAAACGTCCCTCACGGCATGGATGGCCGACCACCTCGCCCGCACCGGGCGCAATGTGTGGATGATCGACGCGGACACCGCCCTGTCCCTGGGACAGGCGTCGGGACTGGCCGCCGGGGACCTGCCCGAGCCGCTCATCCGGCGCGGGGACCTGGTCCGCGACCGCATCCACGCGGGCGGATTCCTGAATCTCAATCCCGACGTGGACGACCTGCCGGAGACCCTGGCCGTGGACGTGCCCCTCGGCGGCCCTGCCCGACCGGGCGTCACTCCGGGCCGCAAGCGGCTCATCGTCATGGGAGCCGTGACCAACGCGGGCGGCGGCTGCGCCTGCGACGCCAACGCCCTGCTCAAGGCGGTCCTGGCCCATATCGTCATGGACCGCGACGACTGGGTCCTGGTGGACCTGGAAGCGGGCGTGGAACACCTGGGACGCGGCACCGTGGCCCACGTGGACGGGCTGGTGGTGGTCTCCGAACCGTCCATGCGCAGCCTGCAGACCGGCGCGGAGGTCGGGCGCATGGCAACGGACCTCGGCCTGACCAACCAGGCCCTGGTCATCAACCGGCTCGCCCACGGCACCCCGCCCGCCCTGGACGGCCTGCCCGAATGGAGCGTCACCATACCGCCCCTCCCCGGCCTGATGGAACGGCAGATGACGGACGGCTCGGTCCTCGGCCTGCCCGAGACCGAACGCATCGACGCCATCATCGAGAATCTTCTGGACAGGCTCGGCGCGAAACGGCCCGCCCTGGCCTAGTAACCTCAGGGCCGCCCGCGCCAGCCCGACGCCAACGAGAAGGGCCCGGCAGAGAACTCTGCCGGGCCTTGTTTCATTCCTTGCATCAGCCGTCTAACCGAGCCAGTCGTCCTCCTCCTCGATGGGAGCGAAGCCACGGCGCATGGTGTTTTCGCAGACCAGGCGCGGATCGAGGAACTGGAGCAGGTAGTCGGGGCCGCCGGACTTGGAGCCCACGCCGGACATCTTGAAGCCGCCGAAGGCGTGGCGTTCCACCAGTGCGCCGACCGAAGGCTTGTTCAGGTAGAGGTTGCCGACGCGGAACTGCTTGTAGGCCAGCTCCAGATTGGCCGGGGACCGGGAGTAGATGGCCCCGGTCAGGGCGAACCGGGTGGAGTTGGCGATATCGATGGCGTCATTCATGTCCTTGGCGCGCATGACCGCCAGCACAGGGCCGAACACCTCTTCCCGGGCGATGCGGTGCTCCCTGGTGATGCCGTCCACGATGGTCAACGGCACGTAGCAGCCGCCCGTGGCCTTGAGGTCGTCGGACACCTCGCGCTTGACCAGCACGTTGCCCTCCTCCTCGGCGATCTTGACGTAGCGCAGCACATTTTCCCGGGCAGCCTTGTCCACCACCGGGCCCATGTAGTTGGCCGGATTCTCGGACGGGCCGAGCTTGACGGACCTGGCCGCCTCGGTCAGGCGCTCCACGAACCGGTCGTAGACCGCGTCGAGGACGATGACCCGCGAACAGGCCGAGCACTTCTGGCCCTGGAAGCCGAAGGCGGCATACAGCACGCCGAGCACGGCCTCGTCCAGGTCGGCGTCGTCGTCGATGATGGTGGCGTTCTTGCCGCCCATCTCGGCGATGACCCGCTTGCACTGCTGCTGGCCCGGCTGGACCCTGGCCGCCTTTTCCTGGATGCGCAGGCCGACCTCCATGGAGCCGGTGAAGGCGATGACGGATACGTCGGGGTGCTCGACGATATGGTCGCCGATGACCGAACCCCGGCCCGGAATGTAGTTGAACACGCCGTCGGGCAGTCCTGCGGCCTTCCACATCTCCACCAGGCCGTAGCCCACGCAGGAGGAAATCCCGGCGGGCTTGTAGACCACGGGGCAGCCGGACACGATGGCTGCGGAGACCATGCCCACGGAGATGGCCAGGGGGAAGTTCCACGGCGCGATGACCGCAGCCACGCCCTTGCCCTGGTAGAAGAGCTGGGACATCTCGCCTGGGGCGCGGCCCATGCGGCGGGGGTTGCCCAGCCGGATCATCTCGCGGGCGTAATATTCCAGGAAGTCGATGGCCTCGGCCACGTCGGCCTGGGCCTGATCCCACTGCTTGCCCACTTCCAGGATCTGCATGGCGGACAGGTCGTGGATATTGTCCTTGAGGTACCGGGCCGCCTTGAGCAGGACCTCGGCGCGTTCCTCGGCGGGCACGTCGCGCCAGGACAGATAGGCTTCGGAGGCGGCAGCGATGGCGTCGTCCGCCTCAGCCACGCCCGCCTGGCAGACGGACCCGATGATCTCGGACGGATCGGCCGGGTTGTAGGAATCCAGATGGTCGCCAGTGCGGACCTCCTGCCCGTTGATGAACAGGGGGACCTCCTTGCCCATGACGCCGCGCACCCTGGCAATGGCCTCGGGGTAGGCGGCGCGCTCGGCCTCGATGGTGAAGTCCGAAGGCGGGAAGTTGGCGAAACGGGGCAGCCCGCCCTGCGCTTCGGGCTCGGGCGCAACGCACTTGCCTTCCAACTGGCGGCGCAGGGTGGCCTCCGGGTTCTCCAGGAGCCGGTCCATGTCAGCCTCGTCGGCAAAGGTCTGCTTGAGGAATGACTCGTTTGCCGTATTCTCCAGCAACCGGCGGACCAGATAGGCCATGCCGGGCAGCAGGTCGCCGTAGGGGCAGTACAGGCGCACCCGCCTGGCCACGTTCTTGAGGCCCTTTCGGACGGGCTCGGCCATGCCGTAGAGCACCTGGAACTCGTAGCGGTCCTCGGCCACGTTCATGTCGGCGGCCATCTCCATGACGGCGGAGATGGTGCGGATGTTGTGCGAGGCGCAGGCGAAATGGCAGATGTCGGCGTTTTCAAGGATCATCCTGGCGGCGCGCTCAAAGGCCATGTCGGACTCGGGCTTGTGCGTCCAGACCGGCACGGGCCAGCCGTTCTGCTTGGCCAGGACGGTCTCGTAATCCCAGTATGCGCCCTTGACCAGACGTATGGAGATCGGCAGTCCCGTCTCGCGGGCCCAGGCCAGGAGGCCGCGCACGTCTTCGTCCGTGGAGCGGAGGTAGGCCTGGAACACGATGCCCAGGTGCGGGTAGTCGGGATATTTGGTGCGCAGCCGCTTGTACAACTCGACGGTGGCGCCCTTGTACTTGAGCTGCTCCATGTCGATGCACATGAACCCGCCCATCTCCATGACCTTCCTGTAGATGGGCTCGATGCGGGACATCATGCCTTCCACGGTGCCGTCCATGTCCACGGGCTTGGACTGGGAATAGAACGCGGACGGCTTGACCGCCACGTTGACCTTGGGAGCGTGCCCCCAATCGAGGTCGTCACCGCCGCCGTCCAGGGGCTTCCACTTGGCCAGCTCCTTCTGGATGGCTTCCAGCACTTCCATGTACCCTTCGCGATAGGCGTCGGACTCCACCTCGGACACGGTGGCCTCGCCCAGCAGGTCCAGGACAAAGGCGAAGCCGTCCTTGCGGAGCTTCTTGATGCCCTTGACCGCCTCCTTGGAGACCTGCCCGATGATGAACTGGCGGGCCATGGACTCGATGTTGGAGCGGATGGTCTTGTTCAGGACCTTGGCCACCAGACCGCCGCCGATCTTGGTCTTGGTGGCCCCCCATTTGAGGACGTCGGGAATGTTGGAATCGTCGCCTGCAAAATATTCTTCGATATGGCGCGAAAGCGACTCCGAGGTGTTCAGGTAAGGAAGAACATCAACAAACCTGAACATTTGGACCTTGAAATCCTCGTTTTTCATGGCCCAATCCATGACCTTTCCGGTCCACCAGCCCTTGTTGAAAACCGAAGGAGATTCGCCTGAAATGGACGAAAAAAACTCCCTGCCCCGAGCAATGATCCTCGGGTCCAGGGAGCTGATGTCAGTCGTCATGTTTAGCTCCTGTTATTCGTCTTCTCCGGGTAGCGGTATGACCCGGGATTCTTTCACCGTGGTCAGCACGATGGTTGAGTTGGTGTCCCTGACCGGCCCGATGGTGCCGAACTTGGCCAGCGTGGCCTGCAACGCTTCCGTATCTTCCACGCGCACCTTGACCAGATAGGAGTCGCGGCCCGCGGTATAATGAACTTCAAGAACTTCGGGGAATTCGGCGAGCTTGCTGCCCACTTCGGTGGCGCCCACGCCCTCTTCCACCCGGATGGAGGTGAAGGCCGTCAGCCCCCGCCCCAGTGCCTTGTGGTTGACAATGCACTCATATCCCTTGATGATGCTGGAATTCTTCAGCTTGCGTACCCGTTCGAGCACTGCCGAAGGGGCCTTGCCCACCTTCCGCGCGATCTCGGCATTGGATATCTTGCCGTCAGCCTGAAGTATGTTCAGGATTTCCAAATCCAGCTTGTCAATCTTTCTGTTATTCATAGAAATAGCAAATAATATTCTTCAAGCAGAAAGTCAATACCCTTTCAGAGGTTGGACCAAGAAATCGGCCCGCCCCTCTTTCCTGTTGCCAAATCCTCAGATATCTTTACAATTCGTGAATATTTGGGATTGAACATTTTGCCCGGACAAAGACATTGGCCGTGACGACTTCCATTCAGGACACCGCCCGCTTCACCGTGACCGCCGACGGAGACGCCCTCCGCGTGGCCCTCGGCGGTCGTCTTGACGCCGATGGAACGGCCTCCATATGGAAGGCAGCCCTGGAGGCCGTGAAGGCGGCCTCCTTTTCCGCCGTGGAAGCGGACTGCGGCGAGGTCACCTACATGGACGGCGCGGGCGTGGCCCTGCTCGTCCGGCTGCGGGAGGTGGCCGCCGCGAAGAACGCCCCCATCACCCTGAGCCGATTGCGCGACGAGGACGAGAATCTCCTCATGCTGACCTGGGAAACCGAACTGCCCCAGTGGGACCGGGCCAACCGGGAGCGGCGGGGACTGGCCGTGGCCGTGGGCGAGGCCACCGGCGAGATATGGAAAACCATCCACCAGATGATCTCCTTTGTGGGCGAGTCCTTTGCCCTGCTGGGCCAGGCCATACTCCATCCGGGCCAGGTCCGCTGGAAGGACGTGCTCCTCTCCTGCATCAACGTGGGCGTGGACTCCATGTTCATCATCGTGCTCATCGGATTTCTCATGGGGCTGATCATGTCGTTTCAGTCCGCCATCAGCCTGCAGCGGTTCGGCGGCGAGATATTCGTTCCCAACATGCTCGGGCTTGTCATGTTCCGCGAGATGGGCCCGCTTGTGACCTCCATCCTCCTGGCCGCCCGGTCCGGCTCGGCCTTTGCCGCCGAGATCGGCACCATGAAGATCAACGAGGAACTGGACGCCCTGACCACCATGGGGCTGTCGCCCATGAAATTCCTGGTGGTGCCCAAGCTGCTGTCCACCATGATGGTCGTGCCGCTGATGACCATGTTCTTCAACCTGGCCTCGCTGGTGGGCGGCGCGGTGGTCATGCTCTCCATGGGCTACCCCCTGGTCACCTTCACCTCCCGCGTGTTCAGCTATCTCGATTTCGGCGATTTCTGGGGCGGCATGGGCAAGGCCCTGGTCTTCAGTTTCCTGGTGGCCGGAGTGGGCTGCCTGCGCGGCATCCAGACCAGGACAGGGGCCAGCGCGGTGGGGCTGTCCACCACCTCGGCAGTGGTCTCCGGCATCATCTTGATCGCCTTTGCGGACGGCATCTTCGCCATGGCCTTCTACTATCTGGGGATATAGGTGGCGACCGTGGAAAGCAAAGAGATCGTCATCAGCGCACGCAACCTGACCTGCGGCTACGACGGGACCGTGATCGTGGACAATGTCAGCTTCGACATCACCCGAGGCGAGATATTCATCATCCTGGGCGGCTCGGGCTGCGGCAAGTCGACCCTGCTCAAGAACATGATCGGGCTCCTCACCCCCATGTCCGGCGAGGTCTGGTTCGGCGAGGACGAATTGACTGCGGCCACGGGCGGGAAACGGGACGCCATCATCCGCAAGTTCGGGGTCATGTACCAGATGGGCGCCCTGTTCGGGTCCATGTCGCTGTTGCAGAACGTCATGCTGCCGCTGGAGGAATTCACGGACCTGCCCCGGGACGCACGCGAGATCGTGGCCAAGTCCAAGCTGGCCATGGTCGACCTGGAGCACTCGGTGTACAAGATGCCCGCCGCCCTGTCCGGCGGCATGAAGAAACGGGCCGCCATCGCCCGGGCCATGGCGCTCGATCCCGGCATCCTCTTTCTGGACGAACCGGGGGCCGGGCTCGACCCCATTTCCAGCGCAAGCCTGGACGAACTGATCCTCGATCTCTCCCGGAATCTGGGCATCACGTTCGTCATCGTCACCCACGAGCTGGAGTCCATTTACAAAATCGCGGATCGGGTTATCATGCTCGACAAGGACGTCAAGTCCATCGTGGCCGAGGGCGATCCCAAGGTGCTGCGCGACACCTCCGACAACCTGTTCGTCAAACGATTCTTCCACCGCCAGCCAGGGTTGCTGCCTGACGGCCAAACTTCCATGAAGGATGCGGGATGATACGGAAAAACGACTATTACAAATTGGGCGTCTTCATCATCATCGGCACGGGCATGCTCATCGCGGTGATCATCATCCTCGGTGCGGGCCGCTATTTCGAGACCACCTACACCATGGAGACCTACTTCGACGAATCGGTCAACGGATTGGCCGTGGGCTCGCCTGTGAAGCTCAGGGGCGTCAAGATCGGACGCGTGGCCGACATCAGCTTCGTGCCCAACATATACAAGGACATCGACGCCTCCGGCTCCCGCTACGTGTACGTGGAATGCGACATCAACCCCGACCTCTACGACGACATCCCGGAAGTGGAATTCCGGAAACAGGTGCAGCAGGAAGTCAAGCGCGGCCTGCGGATACGCCCCACCTCGCTGGGGCTGACCGGGCAGCTGTTCCTGAACATCGTCTACGACGACCCCGACACGAGCACTCCGCTGCCCATCAACTGGGAACCCAAGCACTCATACATCCCATCCGCGCCGTCCACACTCAGCCAGGTGGAAGGGGCCATCACCACCATTTCCAAGACCTTGAGCAGCCTCAAGCAGGATGACCTCGAAGCCATCATCGGGGACGTCAAATCCATCGTCAACACCATCGCCGAATTCATGAAGACCGAAGGCGGACGCGCCGCAGGCAACAAGATCCTGGCCATCCTCGAAGAGACGCACTCCATCCTGAGCCGCACCGACGAACTCCTGGCCGACCCGGCCATGGACAAGATCATCCCCAACGCAGCCGGGGCCGCCGAATCGCTGAACACCATCCTCACCCGGTCCGCCGACGACATCATTGCGGCAGCAGGGGAAGCGCGGCAGGCCATGACCAGCTTCAAGCGGGCGTCCTCGGTGCTCGAAAAAGCCCTGTCCGACCCGCGCGTGGACACGGCCATGGGCGAGATCGCGCCCACGCTGGAAAACATCTCCAGGGCGTCCACGGACCTGACCGCCGCAGTCAGCAAGGTCCACGCCCTGGTCAACCGCCTCAACGGCGTGGTCGCCTCCGAGACGAGCAACGTCCACTCCATCCTCGAGGACACCCGCGAGGTCATGCAGAACATCAAGGAACTGACGGGCACCGCCAAGCGGTATCCCTCTGATCTCCTCTTCGGAGCGCCGCCCAAGAAACCCAACCCGGAAGCACCATAACCAGGGGCCAGAACCATGAAACGACACACCCTCATCCTGCTCGCCCTGGCGGCGCTCCTGGCCGCCGGCTGCGTCCAGCTTACCCACGACCCCGTGGACAAACGCTATTACCAGATTACGCCTGAACGCACGGCCGCCGGGGCCGCAACGAACAAGGACATGGTCCTCAAGGTGCGGCGGCTGTCCGTCTCCGACCTGTACAACACCCGCGAGCTGGTTTACCGAGAAGCCGACGGGCGTGTGGAGTCCGACTACTACAACATGTTCTTCGTCACCCCCGGCGACATGCTGACCCAGGAACTCCGCCAATGGCTTCGGGACTCGAACCTCTTCACCCACGTCATCGAGCCCGGTTCCATGGTCGTCCCGGGCCTGACGCTCGAAGGAGTTGTCAACGCGCTCTACGGCGACTATACGGCTGATGCGCCCACCGCCGTGGTCGAGATGCAATTCTTCGTGGTGGACGAATCCACGTCCAGGAACGTCATCGTTTTCTCCGCCGGCTATACGCAGCGCGTGCCTGTGTCCAAGGCCGATCCCACGGAGCTGGTCAAGGCCATGACGCAGGGCGTGGAAACGATCTTCACCAACCTTGAAACCGATCTGGCCAAAGCGCCGCTCACCCCATAATGGCAAAAAGAAAAGAAACATACAGACCCCAGGAATTCGACGAAAACGGGTACGACGGACCGAGTCGATCCCAGTTGAAAAGGGACATGACCGAGTTGCAGCAACTCGGAATGGACCTTGCCGCGCTTGGCGACGGCGTGATCAAAGGAGCGAATCTCCCCGAAGAGGTGGAGAAGGCCCTGCTGATGATCAAAAAAATAACCAAGCACGAGGCGCGGCGGCGGCACCTCCAGTACGTGGGCAAGCTCATGCGTACCTTCGACACCGGCCCCGTGCGCGAGATAGTGGAGGCCGCCAAGGCGGGCCACCAGATCAAGACCGCCGAGTTCAAGCGTTTGGAGAAATTGCGCGACCGCCTGATCGACGGCGACGACGACCTCCTCCAGGAACTCTTCGAGCAGCATCCCGAAGAAGGTCGGCGGCTGCGCCATTTGACGCTCGGCGCTCGCCGCGAGCGGGCCAGGGAGAAGCCGCCCAAGGACGCCCGCGCGCTCTTCAAGCTCCTGCGCTCCCTTCCTTCCCCGGAAAAATAATCATCGCACGCCCTTGACGCGGGCGCATACGGTTTTATCTATGGGGTCAACGAACCTCACGACGGCCCGCGCCGTATGCCAAGGAGATATCTGATGGTCATTCACGAATATGCCGGAATCCGCACCGAACTGCCTGACAGGGAATGTCCGCACTGCGGAAAGGTCCTGGACGCCTGGCTCGCTCCGCCGGAAACCGGCTGGGGAGTCATCCTGATCTGCAACAACAACAGTTGCCCCCACTACCTGGGCAGCGAGACCGACATCCTGCACAAACGCGACGATTCCCATCTGGGTTGCCGTTACGCGGAAAACCCGGACAACGGCTTCAAGCCCGTCAACGTCCTGGCAGTCTGCCCTCATTAGGGAAGATCATAGAACACCGTGAAAAGGGCTCTGCTTCGGCGGAGCCCTTTTCGCGTTTCACCCCGCCGCGACGCTGATCGGATGCATCCGAAGATGTGATGAACAAGGTATTTTCTTCCAGGCGGAAGAGTGCTAGACCGGGGATTCACTCGTAACGCAGGCAGGAATCATGGTCTTCACGGAAGGGAAAACAAAGGCTTTCATTGCACTCGGAGCGGGTGTCTTTCTCTGGGCCAGTTCATTTGTCGCGCTCAAGGTCGCCTTCAGGACATACGACCCCATGGTGGTCATCTTCGGCCGCATGCTCGTGGCCTCTCTCTGCTTCTTATTTGTCTTCAAGAACCTCAAAAACATCGACTATCAGCCCGGCGACTGGAAATTCCTGGTCTTCATGGGTGTCTGTGAGCCCGGCTTCTACTTCATCTTCGAGGCCCTGGCCCTGACCTACACCGACGCATCCCAGGCAGGCATGATCTGCGCCCTGCTGCCGCTCATGGTGGCCGTGGGCGCAAAATTCATCCTGAACGAGCCCCTGACCAGACGCACGGTGACCGGCTTCGGCCTGGCAATCGTCGGCGCCGTCACCCTGTCCGCAGTCGCCGAATCCACGGAAACGGCATCCAACCCGGCACTCGGCAACTTCCTGGAATTTCTGGCCATGATCTGCGCCTGCGGCTACATGATCACACTCAAGAGACTCACTCCCCGGTACAACCCGTGGTTTTTGACCATGGTCCAGGCCTTTGTCGGGGCGATATTCTATTTCCCGCTGCTCTTCCTGCCCTCCACCAGCCTGCCCACGAGTTTCGATCTGACCGGCCTGGCCTCCATCTTCTACCTCGGCGTGTTCGTGACCATCATGGCATACGGCCTGTACAACTACGGCATGTCCAAGATCCCGGCCGGCCAGGCATCGGCCTTCATCAACCTGATCCCGGTCATCACCCTGGTCCTGGGCGTGCTCATGCTCGGCGAACGCCTCAACTGGATGCAGTACGCAGCCTCCGCCGTGGTCGTCCTGGGCGTTTACGTGAGCCAGGAAAAACAGAAGAAAAAAGCCTCCGCCTAGCTGTCGATAAAGACGTCTGCGCGTGTGCAGCCCGCCTCGCGCAACAGGCGGGACACGGCCTCAACGCCCGCCTCGCCCACGTCCAGGCTGTAATCCGTGACAAAGGTCTCGATGTGGGTCCGGACCACCGCCTCGTCCATCTCCTGGGCATGAAATCTGATGTACCCCTGCCCGTCTTCCGGGTGGGAACGCGCATGGAGCAGGCTCTGCCGGATGGCCTCGTCCATGGCCCTTGCCGCGTCCTCGCCCAGTGACCGCTTCATGGCAATGCCGCCGAGCGGGATGGGCAGCCCGGTATGCTCCTCCCACCAGCCGCCGAGATCGAGGATGCGTTGCAGCCCCCTGGCCCGAAAGGTGAACCGCCCCTCGTGGATGACGACGCCCGCGGCCACGTCGCCGGATTCCACTGCGGGCATGACCTGGTCGAAGACCATCTCCACCGGTTCCACCGAAATGCCCGCCTCGCGGCAGCACAGCCCGAAGAGCAGGTTGGCCGTGGTCTTGCGGCCCGGTATGGCCACCCGCTTCCCGTCCAGGTCGCCAAGTTCGGCATGCTCTCCGGCCACCAGGATGGGGCCCACGCCGAAGCCCATGGCCCCGCCCGCCCGGAGCAGCACGTAGTCGTCGAGAATGCCCGCAGCGGCCGCCACCGACACCTTGACCACGTCCAGGTCACCGCTCCCGGCCTTGGAGTTCAATTCCTCCACGTCGGCCAGCGTGACGGAAAGCTCGCCGTCCCAATCCACGATGCCGGACGCCAGGGCGTGGAAGATGAAGGTGTCGTTGGGACAGGGCGAATAGCCGACAGTCAGATTGATGGGCATATTATCTCACTTGAATCATTGATCATTGGCATTCATATTGACAGCGGGGCCAGCCCCTTGTACTTATGGTGACCACCTGGTCACTTCTAGCGGAACCAGAACCAAAGAGCAAGCATGACGAAACCGGCGAAGACATTTGAAAACCTGCCCGATGAGAAGCGGGAACGGGTCCTGGCCGAGGCCACCCGCGAGTTCGCGGACCATGGTTTCCACCAGGCGAGCGTCAACCGCATAGTCAACCGGCTGGGCATCGCAAAGGGGTCCCTGTTCAAGTACTTCGGCAACAAGGAGGGGTTGTTCGAATACCTCTTCGGCCACGCCGTCGCCGAGTTCAAGAAACCGCTCAAGGCCATCCGTGACAACGGCACAGGCGACTTCTTCGACCGCATCGAACAGACCTTCCTGGCCAGCGGCGCGTTTGTGGACGCCCACCCGAACATCTACCGCATCTATCTGAAAATGCTCTTCAACGAGCGGTTTCCCCTGCGCGAACGGTTTCTGGGCGAGATTCGCAAGGCGCACGCCAAATTTCTCCGGCAGTTGATCGAAGACGGGAAAAAGCGGGGAGACCTGCCCGCCGGCCTCGACGCGGCAGACGCCGTCTTCATCCTGCACTCCACCATGGACCGTTTTCTCCAGGGATATGCCGTGCCCTCTCTGGATCACGGCGTGGAACCGACAGAAAACACTCTGCACGACAAGGCCCGCGCCATGACGGATTTGTTCCGCCACGGCCTGGGCGGCTCCCGGGAGGGATAGTGAACATATTCAAGAGCGACTACTTCGACAACATGGGCCTTGCCGACATCCGGGACAAGGTCATGAACGGCGAACGCCTCTCGCCCGACGACGGCCTGCGCCTTTTCAGCTGCCCCGAGCCCCTGGCCGTGGGTGCCCTGGCCCATCACGTCCGCACCCGGCTGCACGGCGACAAGGCGTTCTACGTCATCAACCAGCACGTCAACTACACCAACGTCTGCGTCAACGGCTGCGTGTTCTGCGCCTACCAGCGCGAGGAAGGGCAGAAAGGCGGGTTCGTGCTGACCGGGGACGACATCCTGGCCCGCATCGACGAGGCCGCCCTCGCCCCGCGCGAAATCCATATCGTGGGCGGCTGCCATCCCAGGCTCCCGCTCTCCTATTTCGAAGAGATTCTCGCGGCCATCAAGGAGCGTCACCCGCAAGTGGTGCTCAAATGCTTCACTGCCGTGGAGATCGCCCATTTCGCCAAGCTCGGGAACACCACCACGCGCGAAGTCCTGACCCGGCTCAAAGCCGTCGGCCTGGACATGCTGCCCGGCGGCGGCGCGGAAATCTTCAAGACCGAAATCCGCGAACAGCTCTGTCCGCGCAAATCCACGGCGGACGAGTGGCTGGCCGTGCACGAAGAGGCCCACACCCTCGGCCTCAAGACCAACTGCACCATGCTCTTCGGCCACATAGAGTCCCATGCGGACCGCATCGACCACCTGGTCCGGCTGCGCGAATCCCAGGACCGGGGCGGCGGGTACACCTGTTTCATTCCCCTGCCCTTCCTGACCGAGAACAGCCAGCTCGTCATCGACAACCCGCTGACCGGGTTGGAGGAGCTGCGAACCATCGCCGTGTCCCGGCTGATGCTCGACAACATCCCGCACATCAAGGCGTACTGGGTGATGCTCGGCGTCAAGCAGGCACAGGCCGCCCTCAAGTTCGGGGCCGACGATTTCGACGGGACCGTGGTCGAGGAAAAGATCGGCCACGAAGCCGGGGCCACCAGCCAGCAGGGAATGACCCGGGGCGAACTGGAGGCGATGATCCGTGGCTGCGGCTGCACGCCCGTGGAACGCGACGGCTACTTCAACGAAGTGTAGGCGCCTCCGGCGGCCGGGGGAAGGGGAGGAAAAACTCTTTGAAAAGGGTTGTTTCCTCCCCTTCCCCCGGCCCCCCATCCCCTCCTTTTCCCAAACTTTTTTGGGGCGTATGCGCGCGGGTTGGGGTTGAGGCGGGATGAACCCTAGTGAGAAAAGTATGAACAAGCTTGATTTGATATTCGAAAAGATTTTGGCTGGCGGGCGCATCGACTTCGATGAGGCCATGCTGCTGTACGCCGAAGCGGATTTCCATGACCTCGGCCACCTGGCCCATCAGGTGCGGCTGCGCAAGCACCCGGCCCCCATCGTCACCTACGTGGTGGACCGGAACATCAACTATTCCAACATCTGCGTATGCTGCTGCAAGTTCTGCGCGTTCTACAAGGGACCGGACGAAGACGGCGGGTACGTGCTCTCCCTTGAGGAGATAGGCCGGAAAATCGACGAGACCAAGGCCCTGGGCGGCACCCAGATCCTGATGCAGGGCGGGCACCACCCCGACCTGCCGCTGTCCTGGTACGAGGACATGCTCCGCTACATCAAGGCAAACCATCCCATCCACATCCACGCCTTTTCCCCGCCCGAGGTGGTCTTCTGGAGCGAAAAGGAAGACATTCCCGTGGCCGAGGTCATCAAGCGGCTGCGCGCTGCCGGACTGGACTCCATCCCCGGCGGCGGCGCGGAAATCCTGGTGGACGAGGTGCGGTCCCGGGTCGCGCCCAACAAGTGCCCTGCCGACCAGTGGCTCGGCGTCATGGAAGAGGCGCACAACCAGGGACTCAGGACCACCGCCACCATGATGTTCGGCCACGAGGAGACCCCGGCCCAGCGCATCGAGCACATGCTGGCCGTGCGCGACACCCAGGACCGTACCGGCGGGTTCACGGCCTTCATCCCCTGGACCTTCCAACCGGATCACACCCAGCTCCCCCACTGCCGTAAACTGACCAGCGTGGAATACCTGCGCACCCTGGCCCTGTCGCGGCTGGTGCTGGACAACGTGGACAACATCCAGGTCTCCTGGGTGACCATGGGCCCCAAGATAGCCCAGCTCGGCCTGTATTTCGGCGGCAACGACTTCGGCTCCACCATGATCGAGGAAAATGTGGTCAAGGCGGCGGGCGTCTCCTTCAGCCTCTCCCGCGCGGAGATTCACCGGCTGGTGGAAACCGCCGGATTCACGCCCCGCCAGCGGACCATGGACTACACCCTAATGGAGGCGAAGCAATGACCATCCGCCTCGGAAGAATCGGCTACCTCAACGTCCTGCCCATCTACCATCCCTTGGAGTCCGGGCTCATCGACAACGACTTTACCGTGGTCTCCGGCCCGCCGTCCGAACTGAACGGGCTCATGGACCGTGGCGAACTCGACATCTCCGCCGCCTCCTCCATCGAATACGGGCGGCACCCGGGCAAGTACTACCTGGTCCCGGACGTGGCCATCGGCAGCCGGGGGCCGGTGCAGAGCGTGCTCCTGCTCAGCCGCCATCCGGCCAAGGAATTGTCCGGGAAGGACATCCTTGTCAGCGCCCAGACCCACACCTCGGCGGCCCTGCTCCGCATCCTCCAGGCCGAGTTGTGGGGCATCGAGACCGGCTACACCACGGGCAGCGCCACCGCCGCCCTGGAAAAGGGCGACCTACCCGACGCCATCCTGGCCATCGGCGACGAGGCCCTGAATCTGCGCTATCATCCGGACTATCCCCACCGATTCGATCTGGGCGAGGCCTGGCGGGAACTGACCGGCCTGCCTTTCATTTTCGGTGTCTGGCTCGTGCAGCGCTCCAGCTGGGACCGTAGCCGGGAAAAGCTGCAATATGCCGCCCGGACGCTCATCGAGGGCAAAATATGGGGTGTCTCGCACATGCCGGATGTCTGCACCATGGCCGCTGACGCAAGCTGCCTGAGCGACGAGGAGATGTGCTCCTACTTCCACGGCCTGGTCTACGAGTTCGGCCCGAAGGAACAGCAGGGCCTGCTGGCCTTCTATGAACGGCTCAAGGCCCACGGACTCCTGGACGAGGTGCCCGAACTCCACTTCCTGCCCTGATCGGCGCGGCACGGCAACAAAAAGCACATCCCCTCACGCACCGTCGGTGCATGAGGGGATGTGCTCTTTCCTGAATGAGTGGGCCTGCTAGCTGTTGTATTCCGTGAACGCCCGGAGCGCGGGGAACATGTACCTGCCGCTGTGGCGGATGAGATAGAAATCGCGCTTGCCCGCGAGGGACGGGACGTTCAGAGGCCTGACAGTGCCGGTGTCGATCAGCTCCTGGGCTGCCAGGCGGGATGTGAAGCACACGCCCACCCCGGCTGCGGCATGGGCCAGGCTCTCGCAGGTCCCTTCCACACGGCACCGGATGTTGAGGTCTGAAAGAGAGTGACCCTCGGATGCCAGGGCGGACTCCAGGGCCTCGCGGGTAGCCGAGCCCTTGTCACGCATGATCCACGGCATGGCGGCCAGGTCGGCCAACGACACGGGCCCATCGCCAGCGGGAAGCCACGAGGCGGTCGGCGATGCCACCACAAGGGTCTCGTCTTGGACGAGGTGGGTCACTTCGAGCTCGGAATCGGTGGGCTTGCGGCCCACGATGCCGACGGCCCAATCGCCGCTGACGACCTGTCGGACGACCTCGCCCGAGCTGGCGGTGTGAACGGTGAAGCTCACCTCGGGGTAGCGTTGGCTGAACCCGGCCAGGATTCCGGGGAGGATGTTGTGGGAAGGAATGGTGCTGCAGCCGACGGACAGGTCCCCGACCACGCGGTCACGCAATTCCTCAATGGCGGCACGGGCCTGCTCCAGGTTGGCGAACACGCCAGCGGCGTTCCGGTACAGCACGTCGCCGGCCTGGGTGGCCATGATCGTCCGGCCCAGCCGGTCGAAAAGTTTGACCCCCAGCTCGTCTTCCAGGTTGGCCACATGGGAACTGATGGTCGGCTGAGACAGGAACAACATCTCTCCGGCCTTTGAAAAACTCTGTAATTCGTAGACCTTGCAAAAGGCCTCCAACTTTCTGATATCCATGTGACCCTATCTCCTGTATTGAAATTTTCAATACCTAAGCACAAAAAAAGGGCAGGCGCAAGGCCTGCCCTTTGGGAATCCCTAATCGTCCGATTTGTCCTCGGAATCAACGGCCTTTTCGGCCTTCTCTTCCTTGGGCTCGGCTTTCTTCTTGGGAGCAGCCTTCTTGGCGGGCTTCTTCTCTTCGTCCTTCTTTGCCTCGGTCTTCTTGGGAGCAGCCTTCTTGGGAGCGGCCTTCTTGGGCTCTTCCGCGACGGGAGCTTCCTCAACCTTGGTATCGGCGGCCAGCTTGGTCAGCGCAATGATGACCATGGGCGCGCAGTCACCCTTGCGGGGCTGGGACAGTTTGACGATGCGGGTGTAGCCACCCTTGCCGCCCTCGAAACGGGGGCCGATGTCGTCAAAGAGACGCTGAACCATCTGATGGCTGCCGAGGACCTTGTAGGCCTGACGGCGGGCGTGCAGGTCGTTGCGCAGTGCCAGGGTGATGAGCTTGTCGACGATGCGACGAAGTTCCTTGGCCTTGGGCTCGGTGGTGC
Source organism: Pseudodesulfovibrio portus (assembly GCF_026000375.1). Taxonomy (NCBI): domain Bacteria; kingdom Pseudomonadati; phylum Thermodesulfobacteriota; class Desulfovibrionia; order Desulfovibrionales; family Desulfovibrionaceae; genus Pseudodesulfovibrio; species Pseudodesulfovibrio portus. The sequence goes on along the minus strand of NZ_AP026708.1, from coordinate 3,039,899 downwards.
GGATCTGCTCGTAGGTCAGGAGCGCGCGGGCCATGTTCTTGAACATGGCGGCGCGGTGAGTATTGGTCCGATTCAGTTTACGGCCAGACTTTCTATGCCTCATTTTTCTCTTTCCTCTTCAACCATTCCTGGTATTTCTTGTCAAAATCCTCGATCGTCATGCCGAACTTGAGGGACATGCCATCCAGGACGCGACGAATCTCGTCCAGGGACTTGCGACCGAAGTTCTTGGTCTTGAGCATGGTCTGTTCGGTGCGCTGAACCAGTTCCCCGACCATCTGGATGTTGGCGGCCTTCAAGCAGTTGGTGGCGCGAACAGAGAGTTCGAGCTCATCAATAGACTTGAAGAGATTGGGGTTCAGATCAATGCAGTCTTCCTCTTCCTCAGCGGTCTCGCTGGAGAGCTCATCGAAATTGATGAACACGGAAAGCTGCTCTTTCAGGATCTTGGCGCTGTATGCACAGGCATCCTCGGGGGAGACGGAACCGTCTGTCCACACTTCGAGGATGAGCTTATCGTAGTTCGTCATCTGGCCGACACGCGCCTGTTCGACGGAGTATGCGACCTTCTTGACAGGAGAGAAGCTGGCGTCGAGGACCATGGAGCCGATTTCATCGGTCAGCCCTTCGTGCATGTCGGCCGGGACGTAGCCCTTGCCCATGCGGACTTCCAGCTCCATCTTGAGGGAACGGTTTTCGGTCAGCGTGGCGATGAGCTGATCCTTGTTCAGAATGGTGACATTCTGATTTTCCTGGATCATGCCGGCCGTAACCTGACCCTTCTTGTTGGCTTCCAGGACCAAGCGCTGCGGCTCGTCCGTGGTCATAGCGATGCGAACCTGCTTCAGGTTCAGCACAACCTCGGTCATGTCCTCAAGAACACCCGGCAGCGTGGTGAATTCATGCTGCACTCCCTCGATGGTGGCCGACACGATGGCACAGCCCTGCATGGAGGAGAGAAGAACCCGGCGCATGGCGTTGCCGATGGTGGTGGCATAGCCGCGCTCCAGGGGTTCGCAGATGAACTTGCCGTACATGGAGGAAGACTTGGGATCGCGCACGAGTTTCTCGGGCTTGACCAATTCGCTCCAATTGCGGGTGTTGATGAGTTTGTCGCCGTTCTCAATAAGCATGTATTCCCCTATTTACTTGGAGTACAATTCGACAATGAGCTGCTCGTTGATCGGGAATTGGATGTCGTCCCGGCTCGGCATGGCCTTGACCGTGCCCTTGAAGTTGGCTCCGTCGGATTCCAGCCACTCGGGGCAGCCGCGGCGCGCGATGACTTCCTGGGCTTCGTTGATCACGGGGATCTTGCGAGCCTCTTCGCGCACCTCAATCACATCTTCGCTCTTGACCTGCATGGACGGGATGTTCACCCGGCGGCCGTTGAGCTTGAAGATGCCGTGACGCACCAGCTGGCGTGCCTGGTCGCGGGAGTTGGCGAAACCGAGGCGGTAAATGACGTTGTCCAGGCGGCGTTCCAGCAGGAACAGCAGGTTGTGACCGGTGACGCCCTTCATGCCGTCGGCACGATGGTAGTACATGCGGAACTGGCCTTCGAGCACGCCGTACATGCGGCGGACCTTCTGCTTTTCACGCAGCTGGATTGCGTAGTCGGACATCTTGTGGCGCATGCGGCCGGAGTGTCCCGGGGGGTACGGACGCTTTTCGTAAGCGCACTTATCGGTGTAGCAGCGATCGCCCTTGAGGAAGAGTTTCTCTCCCTCGCGGCGGCACAGCTTGCATTTTGCTTGAGTATATCTTGCCACGATACTTCTCCTTTAAGTTAGACGCGACGGCGTTTGGGCGGACGGCAACCGTTGTGGGGAATCGGGGTGATGTCCCGAATGAAGGTCACCTTGAAGCCCACGCTGTTGATGGCGCGCATGGCGGCCTCACGTCCGGAGCCGGGGCCCTTGACGTAGATGCCCACGGTACGCATGCCCGCATCCTGGGCGCGCTTGGCAGCGGATTCAGCAGCCATCTGGGCCGCGAAAGGAGTGGATTTACGGGAACCCTTGAAATGAGCACCGGCAGAAGCCCAGCTCACGACATTGCCCTTGACGTCGGTGAAGGTCACGATCGTGTTGTTGAACGTGGCCTTGACGTGAGCGATGCCTACGGGAATATTCTTTTTCTCTTTCTTCTTCCCAGCTCGACGAGGTCTAGCCATTACCTTAATCTCCGTTGAATAAAAGTCTTATAAAACGCCCCGGCGTTCACGGACGCCGCGGCGATCGTTGCGAAACGAGCCTACTTTTTCTTGCGGCCCATGACCGAACGACGGGGACCCTTGCGGGTACGGGCGTTGGTCTTGGACTTCTGGCCGCGCACGGGCAGGCCACGGCGATGACGCAGGCCGCGGTAGCAGCCGATATCCATCAGCCGCTTGATGTTGGTGGTGATCTCACGACGGAGGTCACCCTCAACCTTGTAATTGCTTTCAATTTCCTGACGGATGGCGCTGACTTCATCGGCAGTGAGGTTGTCACTGTTGGTCTGCCAGTCGACTTTGGTGTCCGTAAGGATCTTCAGGGCCATGGTCCGGCCGATGCCGTAAATGTAGGTCAGCGCAACGTCCATGCGCTTATTCTTCGGCAGGTCAACACCAGCAATACGTGCCATAGTTCTATCCCTCTATCCTTGACGCTGCTTGTGACGCGGGTTTTCACAGATTACCCGGAGTACGCCGTTGCGCCTGATTACTTTGCACTTGGAACACATTTTTTTCACAGAAGGTCTGACTTTCATGACCATTCTCCATTGTCTAAATACAATAATGCCCACGCCCCCTTACGGGGGTGGCCTTTTAAACGAAGCTGTATCTCATACAGCGTTTTCCGACAAAGAGCAAGTACGAATCAATCTCCCACAACGGGAGGCTACTCGGACAGGCTCAATATCATAGGCCCGCCGGAGGTGACCGCGATGGTGTGCTCGAAGTGAGCGGACAGCTTCCTGTCCTTTGTCACCGCAGTCCATTTGTCCTCGAGGACTTCAACTTCGTAGGTCCCAACCGTGACCATCGGCTCAATGGCGAGCACCATACCGGCTTTAAGAGGAACGCCGGCCATGCCCTTGGGGACGAAGTTGGGGATCTCGGGCTTCTCGTGAAGATGCGACCCTATTCCGTGTCCTACAAAACGGCGGACTATACCGAAGCCGAACCCTTCAACGTATGACTGAACTGCCGCGGAAATGTCATACAGGTTGTTGCCGGGTACGGCCTGCTCAATACCCTTATACAGAGACTCACGGGTTACATCCATGAGTTTTTCGGCTTCGCTGGAAACTTTACCCACCGCAAACGTGCGGGCGGAATCCCCGTAGAAGCCGTTGTACACGACGCCCATGTCAAAACTGACGATGTCCCCTTCCTTGAGGATACGCTCCTTGGAAGGAAAGCCGTGCACGATCTCTTCATTCACGGAACAACACAGGGCAAAGGGAAACCCCTGATACCCCAGAAACGCCGGACGGACGCCAAACTCTTCGCACCGCGCCCGGCAGATATCCTCGAAAAGCATGGTCGGCACGCCCGGCTGGACGTTCTTGCCCAGTTCGTCAAGGATACGGGAAACAATACGATTGGCCTCACGCATGAGGCCAATCTCATTATCGTTCTTGAGGAATACGCCTCTGAATTTCTTCAAGGCTAATTCCTTCCTCGGATTCTGTTGCCTTTCCCCATCAACCCCTCGTACTGGCGAGAGATCATGTAGGATTCGATCTGGCCCATGAAGTCCATGGCCACGCCGACGACGATCAGCAACGAGGTGCCGCCGAAGTAGAACGGGACATTGAACTTACTGATCAGAAACATGGGCAGCACACACACTGCGGCCACGTAAAACGCGCCCCACAGGGTGATGCGGGCGAGCACCTTGTCGATGTGCTCGCGGGTGCGGGCACCGGGACGGATGCCCGGGATGAAGCCGCCCTGCTTCTGGATATTCTCCGCGATTCCCTTGGGATCGAACATGATCGCCGTATAGAAATAGCAGAAGAATATGATGATGCCGATGAACAGCAGGTTGTAGATGATGGAATCGGGACTGAAGAACGCCGAGATGTCCTGCAGGATCTCGTTGTTCGAGAACTGCGCGAGCGTCGCGGGGAACATCAGGATGGACGATGCGAAGATCGGCGGGATAACACCCGCGGTGTTGATCTTGAGCGGCAGATGCGTAGTCTGCCCACCGAACATGCGGCGTCCCTGCTGACGCTTGGCGTAGTGAATCGGAATCCGTCGCTGACCGCGCTCCATGAAGACGATGAAGGCCAGAGTGGCCCCCATCACCGCCAGGAGAACGAGCAGGATGAAAAGGGATATCTCACCCACGGTCATCAGCTGCATGGTGTTGATCACCGCAGCGGGCAGACCGGCGATGATGCCGGCGTAGATGATGAGCGAGATACCGTTTCCGATTCCCTTTTCCGTCATTTGCTCTCCCAGCCACATCAGGAAGACGGTACCGGCGGTCAGGGTCAGGATGGTCATCACCTTGAACCCGATGCCGGAGAACAGCACCATGGGCGCGCCCGTGGGGCTGCTCATCTGCTCAAGACCGGTGGCAATGGCAAAGCCCTGCACAATGGTGATGAGCACCGTCCCGTACCTGGTGTACTGGGTTATTTTCTTTCTACCGGCCTCACCCTCCTCCTTCTGGAGGCGCTTCAGCTCGGGGCTGACCACGGTCAGCAGCTGAAGAATGATCGAGGCCGAGATGTACGGCATGATACCCAGGGCGAAAATGGACATATTTTTAAGTCCACCGCCTGAGAACATGTCGAAAATCCCGAAGAGGGTGTTCTGCGCCTGAGCAAAAAACTCGGAGAGCGCAGCGCTATCGACGCCTGGGATGGGAATGTGAATGCCCATCCGGTAGACAGCGAGCAGGGCGAACGTCCAGAGCAGCTTTTTCCGCAGCTCCGGCAACCGGGCAATATTGTCAACTCCAGCCATCGTATAGTTACCCTTTCGAAACGTCTAAGTTATGCTTCAATGGCCTTGGCGTTGCCGCCGGCCTTGGCAATTTTGTCGGCAGCGGACGCACTGAAGCGGTGAGCTTCGATGGTCACGGCCTTGTCGACGTCACCGGTACCGAGGACCTTGACCGGGGCACCGTCTTTGACGACGCCGCGCTCATACATGTCGGCCAGGGTGATTTCGTCCTTGCCTTCGAACAGGGCCAGAAGACGGCCCACGTTCACAGCTTCGTACTCTTCGCGGAAGGGATTCTTGAACCCGCGCTTGGGCAGACGGCGCGCCAAAGGCATCTGGCCGCCCTCGAAACCGGGACGGACACCGCCGCCGGAACGGGCGTTCTGACCCTTGTGGCCCTTGCCGGAGGTCTTGCCCCAGCCGGAGCCGGAGCCGCGACCGATGCGCTTGCGGTTCTTGTATTCTTCCGGGAAGGCGTAGAGTTCATGCAGTCTCATTATTCCACTACCTCCACAAGGTGCCTGACCTTATAGATCATGCCACGGATGACAGCGGTGTCATCGTGTTCCTTGACATGGCCGATCCGGCGAAGACCCAATGCTTCCAGGGTTTTGACCTGGTCGGGCTTGCAGCCGATCTTGCTCTTTTTCTGTTTGACCTTGATCACGGCGATCTCCTTTACTTGCGCGGAGTGGAAACCGAGACACCGCGCAGGGCGGACATTTCCTCGGCGCTCCGCAGGGACTCCAGACCAGCCATGGTGGCACGCAGCACGTTGTGCGGATTGTTGGTGCCAATAGCCTTGGTCAGGATGTCATGGACGCCCACGGCCTCCATGATCGCACGAACGGGACCACCGGCGATGATGCCGGTACCACGGGAGGCAGGCTTGAGCATGACGCGGCCTGCACCGTAGCGTCCCAGAACCTCATACGGAAGGGTGCCGTCCAGCAGAGGAACATTGATCATGTTCTTCTTGGCGCGCTCGGACGCCTTGCGGATGGCTTCAGGCACTTCGTTGGCCTTGCCCAGTCCGTATCCGACTCCACCTTCACCGTCACCGACGACCACCAGGCAGCTGAAGCTGAAACGGCGGCCGCCCTTGACGACCTTGGCGACGCGATTGAGGTAGACGATTTTTTCGATCAGTCCACTTTCATTCTGTTCCATTTTTCTTTCCTAGCTACCTAGAATTTAAGCCCGCCTTCACGGGCGCCGTCGGCAAGGGCTTTGATCTTGCCGTGATAGATATATCCATTACGATCGAAGACGACGGTCTCGATGTTCTTGGCCTTGGCGGCATCGGCGATAGCCTTGCCGACCTTGGCGGCGGACTCCTTGTTGGCCTTCAGGGCTTCGCCGCCCTTGTTCAGCACCTGGGTGCTGGTGGAGGCCAGAGTCACACCGTTTTCGTCGTCCACCAACTGGGCATAGAGATGCTGGTTGGAGCGGAAGACGACCAGACGGGGCCGGGACTCGGTACCGGAGATCTTCTTTCTGATGCGGGGCTTGCGGAGAAGCCGCTGTGCATTTTTGCTTTTGCTCATGACGTATACCCCTACTTGCCGGACTTGCCAGCCTTGCGGCGGATGAATTCGTCGATGTACTTGATGCCTTTGCCCTTGTAGGGTTCCGGCGGACGAACGCGACGAATCTGGGCCGCGACTTCGCCGACAAGCTGCTTGTCGATACCTTCGACAATCAACTTGGCGCCTTCGGCCTTGGCCTCGAGACCGGCGGGCAGATCGAACTCGACCGGGTGGGAATACCCGACGTTCAGCACGACCTTCTTGCCCTGCACGGACACTTTGTAACCGACGCCGATGACTTCCAGGGTCTTGGCGTACCCCTTGGTCACGCCTTCAACGCAGTTGGCGAGCAGGGTCCTGCGAAGACCATGCTGGGCCCGTGCGCGGCGGGAGTCGTCGACGCGATTAACAAACACCTTGCCATCCTCGATCTTGTACTCAACGGCCGAATCGACCGGAGTCTTCAGGGTCCCCTTGGGGCCCTTGACCTGGATCTCGGAGGCTCCTACGGACACCTCGACACCCGAGGGGATGTCGATGGGATTTTTTCCTATACGAGACATAACGGAACCTCTTTACCAGATTTCGCAGAGCAACTCGCCGCCGACATTGGCCTCTTTGGCCTTGGCGCCTTCGAGCAGCCCTTTCGAGGTGGACACGATACAAATACCGATGCCGTTCTGGACACGGGGGATATCAGATGCTCCGACGTACACGCGGCGACCCGGCTTGCTGACCTTTTTCAGGCCAGTGATAAGCGGTTTGCCATCGGTGTACTTGAGCGTAATACTGATGTCCCTGTCCTCGACAGCGTAGTCGGTGATATAACCTTCTTCCTTCAGGATACCCGCGATGGAAGACTTCATCTTGGAAGTCGGCACGTTAACGTCCTTGTGAAAGGCGCCATACGCATTCCGGATGCGGGTCAACATGTCGGCTACAGGATCAACAACAGCCATTTTCTTTCTCCTTAATTACCAGCTCGCCTTGCGGACGCCGGGGAGTTCACCGGCGAGAGCCTTGTTGCGGAAGCAGATACGACAAATGCCGTAGCGCCTCAGAAAAGCCCGAGGACGGCCACAAATCGGACAACGATTGTAGGCGCGAACCTTGAACTTGGGTTTGCGGCGTGCCTTAACGCGTAAGCTTGTTTTGGCCACTTTCCGTCCTCCTATTTCTTAAAGGGCATACCGAGCAGATCGAGAAGGGTCTTGGACTCCTTGTCGGTCTTGGCGGTGGTGCACACAGTAATGTTCATGCCCTTCGTCAACTCAACCTTGTCGATGTCAAGCTCGGGGAAGATAGTGTGCTCCTTGATGCCCATCGTGAAGTTTCCACGACCGTCGAAACCGCGGTCGGGAATGCCGCGGAAGTCGCGGACACGGGGCAGGGCGAAGCTCACGAGCTTGTCATAGAAGTCCCACATGGCCTCGCCGCGCAGGGTGACCCGGGTACCGACCGGCATGCCTTCGCGCAGCTTGAACTGGGCGATGGACTTCTTGGCGGTGGTGACCACGGCCTTCTGGCCTGCGATGGCGGTCAGCTCGTCCGCAGCGGCGTCGATCAGCTTGCTGTTCTGGCTGGCCTGACCGAGACCGATGTTCAGGGAGATCTTCACCAATCTGGGGATCTCCATTGCGGACTTGTACCCATACTCCTTGAGGAGCTCGGGGACGACCTTTTCATTATATACTTTTTCGAGACGTGTCATACTGATACCTATTTGAAGGTCTCGTTGCACTTCTTGCAGAAGCGCACCTTCTTTCCGTCTTCAGTCTTCTTGTACCCTACCCGCGTGGGCTTGGTGCACGCATCGCACACGACAGCCACATTGGATACATGGATAGGGGCTTCCTTCTCGATAATGCCGCCGGGCTGCTGGGCATAGGGGTTGGCCTTGGTGTGACGTTGAACCATGTTCACCTTCTCAACCAGGACTTTGTCCTTCTTCTTGAGGATCTTCAACACCTTGCCGACCTTACCCTTGTCCTTCCCGGCGATGACCATGACCTTATCGTCTTTACGGATCTTCGTCTTCATCATCATATCCTTTTACAGGACCTCGGGAGCGAGGGATACGATCTTCATAAAACCGGCGCCACGAAGCTCACGGGCAACAGGGCCGAAGATACGAGTACCAACGGGCTCCATGTTCGTGTTGAGCAGGACAGCGGAGTTGTTGTCGAACTTGATGTAGGAACCATCGGCGCGGCCGATTTCCTTCTTGGTCCGAACAATAACGGCCTTCATCACGGAACCCTTCTTCACCTTGGAGTGAGGCATGGCTTCCTTGATGGACACAACGATGATATCGCCGACGCCGGCATAACGGCGCTTGGAGCCTCCAAGCACCTTGATGCACTGGACCTTCTTGGCCCCGGAGTTGTCGGCCACGTCGAGGTTGGATTCTACCTGAATCATACTGATATCCTCCTAAACCCTAGACGGCCTTTTCGAGGATCTGCACCAGGTGCCAGCGCTTACGCCGGGACATGGGCCTCGATTCGACAATCTGCACCTTATCGCCAACACCGCAGTCATTGGCCGGATCATGGGCCATGAACTTCTTGCGGCGGCGGATATACTTCTTCAGCAGCGGATGCTTCACCAGGGTCTCGACGCGGACGACGATGGTCTTGTCGGCCTTGTCGGAGATCACCAGGCCGGTGAGCACGCGCTTGTTGCCTTTGAATTTATACTCAGCCATTTCTTACGCTCCCTGCCGTTCCCGCTGAATGGTCAGGATACGGGCGATGGTCTTTTTGGCGCCGCTGAGAGCCTGGGTGTTTTCCAGCTGAGCGGTCGCATGCTTGAAACGCATGGAGAAGAGCTCGTGCCGGGTATCCATCAGGGTCTTGGTCAGCTTTGCGTCATCCATTTCACGAAGTTCCTTGTTGGACAGCATTTACATACCCTCCTTCACAACGATGGTGGTCTTGATCGGCAGCTTGTAGGAAGCACGCTTGAGGGCTTCCTTGGCCAGCTCGATGTCAACACCCTTCACTTCGTACATGATACGGCCCGGTTTCACCGGCGCGACCCAACCGTCGGGAGCGCCTTTACCCTTGCCCTGGCGGACTTCCGCGGGCTTGGAGGTGGTGGGATAATCAGGGAAGATGCGAATCCAGACCTTACCGCCGCGCTTAATGTGACGCATGATGGCGACACGAGCGGACTCGATCTGCTGACTGGTGATCTTTCCGTGCTCCAGTGCCTTCAGGCCGATATCGCCGAAGGACACGCTGTTACCCCGTTGGGCCTTGCCTCTGAGACGGCCTTTCTGCCGCTTTCTGAATTTAACTCGTTTTGGAGCAAGCATTGTTATTGTACCTCTTTGTCCAGAATCTCACCCTTGAAGATCCAGACCTTGACACCGATCACGCCGTAGGTGGTAGCCGCTTCGGCGAAACCGTAGTCGATGTCGGCACGGAGGGTGTGCAGGGGCACACGACCATCACGGTACCATTCGCCGCGCGCAATTTCGGCACCTGCAAGGCGGCCTGCACACGCAACTTTGATACCCTCGGCGCCGAATTTCCTGGCAAGGCCCACCGTGCGCTTCATGGCACGGCGGAAGGCAATTCGACGTTCGAGTTGCTGGGCGATGTTCTCAGCTACGAGCTGAGCTTCAACCTCCGGTCGACGGATCTCGTTGACCTCAATGGTGAATTCAGTTTGAAACTTGTTGCGCAACTCTTCACGCAACTTTTCTATCTCAACACCCTTGCGCCCGATGACGATACCGGGACGCGCAGTGTGGATGATCAGGCGAATCTTGCCGCCGGCCCGCTCGATCTCGAGACGGGCAACACCGGCCTGAAACAGTTTTTTCTTGACGAACTTGCGAACCTGGTCGTCCTGAAGGACGTACGCGGGGTAGTCCTTTCTGCTGTACCAGCGGGACAGCCAGTTCTTGTTATACCCCAGCCGGAAACCGTAAGGATGTACTTTCTGTCCCATATTACTGCTCCTTCACCACGATGGTGATATGGCTGGTGCGCTTCCGGATGCGGTAGGCGCGGCCCATGGCACGCGGCTGGATACGCTTCCAGGTAGGACCTTCGTTAATCATGACCGTATCAACGATCAGGGAGTCGACATCGACTCCGGGCATCTGCTCCGCATTGGAAATGGCGGAGTACAGGACCTTGCTGAGAATCTCGGCGGGCTTCTTCGGGGTGAACCGGAGAATGTTCAGGGCGTCTTCGACGCCTTTGCCCTTGATGTTCTCGGCAACAATGCGGGTCTTGCGCGGAGACACACGTACGAACTTTGCTACTGCTTTCGCTTCCATGATGTCCTCCTCCCCTACTTCTTCTTGTCGGCGACATGGCCGAAGTAAGTGCGGGTGGGGGAGAATTCGCCCAGCTTGTGGCCGACCATATTCTCGGTCACGAACACCGGGATGAACTTCCGCCCATTATGGACGGCAAAGGTCATGCCGACCATTTCCGGGACGATGGTGGAACGACGGGACCAGGTCTTGATCACGCGTCGGTCGCCACTCTCGGAAGCCACTTGGATTTTCTTGATCAGATGGCCGTCGAGGAACGGGCCCTTCTTAAGAGATCTAGGCATTGGTTATACTCCTACTTCTGGCCGCGGCGTTTGACGATGAGCTTCGAGGAAGCCTTCTTCTTGTTCCGGGTCTTGTAGCCCTTGGCCGGGGTACCCCACGGGGACACCGGATGGCGACCACCGGAACTACGGCCCTCACCACCACCCAGCGGGTGATCGATCGGGTTCATTGCCACACCACGAACCTTCGGACGACGGCCAAGCCAACGATTACGTCCGGCCTTACCGATCTTGATGTTCTCATGATGAATATTGCCAACCTGGCCGACGGTGGCGCAGCAGGAGGCCAGGACCTTGCGGACCTCGCCGGAGGGCATGCGCAGGAGGGCGTACTTGCCTTCCTTTGCGATGAGCTGCGCGTACGTGCCGGCGGCACGGCAGAACTGACCGCCCTTTCCGGGGTGCAGTTCGATGTTGTGCACGATGGTACCGGTCGGGATATTGGCCAGGACCAGCGCGTTGCCGGGCTTGATGTCGGAACCTTCGCCGGAGGTGATGACATCACCCTGGTTCAGGCCGACGGGGCACAGGATGTAGCGCTTCTCGCCGTCTGCGTAATGCAGCAGTGCGATGCGGGCGCTGCGGTTCGGATCGTACTCGATCTCAGCGACCTTGGCGGGGATGGAATCCTTGTTCCGCTTGAAGTCGATGATGCGGTACAGGGACTTGTGACCACCGCCGCGACGGCGCATGGTGACGCGACCATTGTTGTTGCGACCGGCCTTCTTGGTCAGGCCCTTGGTCAGCGACTTCTCGGGAGTGGTCCGCGTGATTTCCGCAAAATCGGAAACCGTCTGGAACCGGCGGCCCGGAGAAGTAGGCTTCAGCTTACGGGTTGCCATGGTTACACTCCTTCGAAGATTTCGATTTTATCACCGGCGGCAAGCTTGACGTAGGCCTTCTTGTAACCGGGGATGCGACCACCGGTGGCCCGGCCGAACTTCGTGCGCGGCATTGCTTTCTTCTTGACGATATTCACGGACTCGACTTTGACGTCGAAGGCTGCCTCAACGGCCTTCTTCACCTCGATCTTGTTGGAGTCGGGGTGGACGTAAAAAGAGACGTGATTGGATTGCTCCTTGGCCTCATTGGCCTTTTCGGAGACCACGGGCTTCAGCAGAACTTTCGAATAATCCATTACTTCAACCTCTCTTGAACGTCTTGGGCGGCAGACTCGAGCATGATCAGCTCGGGGTACAGCAGCACGTCGTAAACATTCAGCTTGTCGGCTTCGATGACCTTGATGTGGGGCATGTTCCGTGCGGACAGCGCCAGCTTCTCATCAATGTCCTTGGCCACGATGAGGGTCTTGCCGAGGCCGAGCTTTTCAGCGATTTCGGCAAACGCCTTGGTCTTGATCTCGGCCAGCTCGATGGTGTTGACCACCCGCAGCTTCTCCTCGGAGAAGCGGGAGGACAGAGCCATCTGCAGGGCCAGCTTGCGGACCTTCTTGTTCACCTTGAAGCTGTAGTCGCGGGGCTGGGGACCAAAGGTGGTCGCACCGCCGCGCCACAGGGGCGAACGGGAGGAACCGGCACGGGCGCGTCCGGTGCCTTTCTGGCGCCAGGGCTTGCGGCCGCCGCCATTGATCAAGGCGCGGTTCTTGGTTGCATGGGTGCCCTGGCGCTTGGCAGCGCGCTGGGAACGGACAACCAGGTTGAGGATCTCGGGCTGGATTTCGACTTCGAAAACCTCGGGAGCCAACTCGATATCGCCCACTTTCTTATTGTTCTGATCTATGATCTGTAATTTTGCCATGATACTCACCTCTAACCGTTCTTGCGGATCATCACGAGACCGCCGTTGGCGCCGGGGATCTGCCCCTTCACCACGAGAACGTTGTCCTCGGGGCGGACGTCGACGATTTCCACGTTGGACACGGTCACGCGGGCGTTGCCCATTTGGCCGGGCATCTTCTTGCCCTTCCAGACACGACCGGGGTAGGTGGCGTTACCGACGGAGCCGGGAACGCGGTGAACCTTTTCAGCGCCGTGAGAGGCGCGGGACCCGGCGAAGTTGTGACGCTTCATGACGCCCTGGAAACCCTTACCCTTGGAAGTGCCGGTCACCTTGACCTTCTCGCCGGCGGCGAAAATGTCCACGGTGATTTCCTGGCCCAGCTCGTATTCCTCGACCGCCTCGATGGGGAATTCCTTCAGCGTGCGGTAGAGGTCTTTGCCGGCCTTGGCCTGGTGGCCCTTCATGGGCTTGTTGACCTTGCGTTCGGCAATGGTGTCAAAGCCGAGTTGCAGGGCGTTGTAGCCTTCCTTGTCGGTGGTCTTGATCTGCATGACCGGGCAGGGGCCTGCCTCGATAACGGTCACGGGGCAGATAGTGCCATCGTCCTTGAAAATGCGGGTCATGCCCACTTTCTTGCCAAGCAGTCCGAGAGTCTTAGCCATGACTAATCCTCCTAGAGCTTGATTTCGACGTCCACGCCGGCGGGAAGCGAAAGCTTGCCCAGGGCGTCAACCGTCTGCTGAGTGGGTTCAAGAATATCCAGAAGGCGCTTATGGATGCGCATTTCAAACTGCTCACGGGACTTCTTGTCCACGTGAACGGACTTCTGGACGGTGGTACGATGAATGTCGGTGGGCAGCGGCACGGGGCCGGCAATTGCCGCACCGGTATTCCGGGCGGTGTCAACGATCTCGGTGACAGCCTTGTCCAGAATACGGTAATCGTATGCTCTCAGTTTAATTCTGATGCGATCGCTCGCCATCGTCGAAGCAGACATAGTGCTTTCTCCTCAAAGGATTTATCTCAACTCGCGCTTTCAAAATAAAAAAGCGCTGTTCATTGCAGCGGTCGGGATGAGTACATCCCGAACGCCGCAGTGTCAAGCTGAGGGAAAATCCTCGGCTCTACGTTAATCTGTTCCTTTCATCAATTCTTCAGCCAAATTGTTCGGCAACTTCTCGTAGTGGTCGAACTGCATGGTAAAGGTAGCCCTGCCCTGTGTCTTGGAGCGCAGGTCCGTGGCGTATCCGAACATTTCGGACAGCGGGACGAACGAGCGGACGACCTGCACACCGACGCGGGCTTCCATTTCGCCCACGCGGCCGCGGCGGCCGTTCAAGTCACCCATGACGTCGCCGAGGTAATCCTCGGGGGTCACGACTTCCACCGACATGATCGGCTCGAGCAGGATCGGCTTTGCACCTCTGCAGGCTTCCTTGATCGCCAGAGAACCGGCAATGTAGAAGGCCTGCTCAGAGGAGTCGACTTCATGGTAGGAGCCGAACACGAGCTTGACCTTCACGTCCACCACCGGGAATCCGGCGGTGATGCCGTTCTTCATGGCATCCTGGATGCCCTTGTCAACGGCGGGGATGTATTCCTTGGGAATCACGCCGCCCTTGATCTCGTCCGCGAACTCGTAGCCCTTCTCAGGATTGGGCTCGATCTCGAGGACAACGTGGCCGTACTGGCCACGACCGCCAGACTGCTTGGCATGCTTGACATCCACCTTGTTCGGCGCGGAGATGGTCTCCCGGTACGCAACGCGGGGAGCGCCCACGTTGGCATTCACGTTGAACTCCCTGAGAAGGCGGTCAACGATGATTTCCAGGTGCAACTCGCCCATTCCGGCGATAAGGGTCTGCCCGGTTTCCTCATCGGTCTTGACGCGGAAGGACGGGTCCTCCTTGGCCAATTTGACGAGGGCGGCGGACAGGGTGTCGCGGTCTGCCTTGGTCTTGGGTTCGATAGCCACCTCGATGACCGGCTCCGGAATATCCAGGGACTCGAGAACAACGGGGTTCTTGAGATCGGCCAGGGTGTCGCCGGTGGCTACGTTCTTGAGGCCGACGGCGGCGACGATGTCACCGGCGTATGCCTCTTTTATTTCCTCACGCTTGTTGGCGTGCATCTTCAGAAGTCGACCGATGCGCTCCTTCTTCCCGGTGGCGCCGTTCATGAACGTGGCACCGGACTCGATCTTGCCGGAATAGAGGCGCAGGAAGGTCAGGTGACCGACGAACGGGTCGGTCATCAGCTTGAATGCCAGGGCCGCCAGCGGCTTGTCGTCGTCACAGGGGCACTCGACAACGGCTTCGTTGTCGGGGTTGACGCCCTTCATGATGGCGATGTCCAGCGGGGACGGCATGTAGTCGACAATGGCGTCGAGCAGCGGCTGGACGCCCTTGTTGCGGAATGCGGTGCCGCAGAGCACGGGGCAGATGGCCAAGGCGTTGGTGGCCTTGCGCACGCCCTCGCGAAGCTCTTCGGGGGTCAGCACCTCATCGGACATGTACCGTTCCAGAAGCGTCTCGTCTTCCTCGGCAATGGCCTCGATCATATCCGCGCGCATCTCCTCGTACTGGTCCTGGAGTTCGGCGGGAATGTCGGTGGTGGTGAAGCTGGCACCATGGTCCTGATGATCATAGATGTACGCTTTGCCCTCGATCAGGTCGACGACGCCTTCGAAATCGTCCTCGGCCCCAATGGGCAGCTGCAGAGGAACAGCTTTGGCGCCCAACCGGGTCTTCATCATTTCAACGCAACGGAAGAAGTCCGCGCCGACGCGGTCCATCTTGTTGACGAAGGCCATGCGGGGAACCTTGTACCGGTCGGCCTGACGCCACACGGTTTCGGACTGGGGCTCGACACCCGCCACGGAGTCGAAGACGGCGATGGCGCCGTCAAGCACGCGCAAGGCGCGCTCGACTTCCATGGTGAAGTCCACGTGGCCCGGGGTATCGATGATGTTGACGCGATGCTCGCGCCAAAAGCAGGTGGTTGCGGCAGACGTGATGGTGATGCCGCGTTCCTGCTCCTGAACCATCCAGTCCATGGTGGCTTCGCCGTCATGGACCTCACCGATCTTATGGGACACGCCGGTGTAGAACAGGATGCGCTCGGTCGTGGTAGTCTTGCCCGCATCGATGTGGGCCATGATACCAATATTGCGCTGTTTTTCTCTGGGTACTTTTCTTGCCACTTTAATGCTCCGAATCTACCAACGGTAGTGTGCAAAAGCTTTGTTGGCTTCTGCCATCTTGTGGGTATCTTCACGCTTTTTGACGGCGCCCCCACGGTTGTTGAAGGCATCCAGAAGCTCGCCGGAAAGACGGGCGACCATGCCCTTCTCACCACGCCCGCGGGCAAAAGCGATCAGCCAGCGGATGGCGAGTGCGGTCTGGCGGTCGGGACGAACTTCCATGGGCACCTGGTAGGTGGCACCGCCGACGCGGCGGGACTTGACCTCCAGGGACGGACGGATGTTTTCCAGGCACTTCTCAAAGGCACGCAACGGATCTTCGTTGGTCTTGTTGGCCAGGACGTCGACGGCCTTGTAGAAAATTCGTTCTGCGGTAGACTTCTTGCCGTCCAGCATCAGACGGTTGATGAAGCGAGTGACGAGTTTGCTGCCGTATACAGGATCCGGCAGGATCTGTCGCTTGGTGACAGGACCTTTACGAGGCATTTCTTTCTCCTTGAATTTCGGCCGGGGGGACATTATTTCGGGCAGCCTCCGCCCTACTTTGTCATCCCACCCCGGGCATTGCGAAAGAGGCTAAAACCTTATTTCGGGCGCTTGGTGCCGTACTTGGAACGACCACGGCGACGATCATCGACACCGGAGGTGTCCAGCGTACCGCGAACGATGTGGTAACGGACACCGGGAAGGTCTTTTACACGACCGCCACGGATCAGAACCACGGAGTGTTCCTGCAGGTTATGGCCTTCACCGCCGATGTAGGCGGTAACTTCCATGCCGTTGGTCAGGCGAACACGAGCGACCTTGCGAAGCGCGGAGTTCGGCTTCTTGGGGGTCGTGGTGTACACCCTGGTGCATACACCGCGGCGCTGGGGGCATTCCATCAGGGCCGGGGTCTTTTTCCGCTTGGGCTGCGCCTTGCGGCCGGAGCGGAGCAATTGGTTAATAGTGGGCATTCATCCTCCAATCATTAGTTAATAGATTACCCACGCGCGAATTTCGCGCAAAGAGGACCGCAAGTACTCCATATCCTCCGGCGTTGTCAAGGCATTTGCCCCGGAGAATCCATGTACTTTTGCGGTCTTCCCGCCAAAGAAATTGGAGAGGCGAGGCCTCTCCAATTTTATCAGCCAGTTATATCAGCACAAAGCCGTGTTATAAACTTCCCGTGTTTACGCCTGCGGCGCATCCACCAGAAGCGGGCTCTCTTCGAGTTCCTCCAGGAACTTGTCCGGGCGCTCCGGCTGTTCGGGCACGGAGATTCCGGAATCGGTGTACTTGCGGAAGCCGGTACCGGCAGGCACCAGGCGACCGACGATGACGTTTTCCTTCAGGCCGCGCAGGTAGTCGGACTTGCCCTTCAGGGACGCCTCGGTCAGGACCTTGGTCGTCTCCTGGAAGGATGCCGCGGAGATGAAGGAATCCGTGGACAGGGAAGCCTGGGTGATGCCCAGGACCAGGGTTTCGGCTACGGCGGGGGTTCCGCCCTCGGCTGCGACCCTGGCGTTTTCTTCCATGAACCGCAGCTTGTCCACCTGCTCGCCGATAAGGAAAGTGGTGGTGCCGGGGTTCAGGATCGAGACCTTCTTGAGCATCTGGCGCACGATGATCTCGATGTGCTTGTCGTTGATGTTGACGCCCTGGAAGCGGTACACGTCCTGGATCTCTTCGACCAGGTAGCGGGCAAGGTACTTCTCGCCCTTGATGCGCAGGAGGTCGTGCAGCTCCGGAGTGCCTTCGGTGAGCAGGTCTCCGGCTTCGACGAAGTCGGATTCCTGAACCGTGATGTGCTTGCCCTTGGGAATGAGGAATTCCTGGGCATCGCCCACTTCCGGGGTGACCACGACCTTGCGCTTGCCCTTGGACTCGGCACCGAAGGTGACGATGCCGTCGATGGAGGAGAGCACGCCCAGATCCTTGGGCTTGCGCACCTCGAACAGCTCGGCGACGCGCGGCAGACCGCCGACGATATCCTTGGTCTTGGACGACTCACGAGGCTTACGGGCGATGACGTCACCGGCCTTGACCTGGTCCCCGTCCTTGACCATGAGAATGGCACCCACCGGCATGGCGAAGTTGGCATCGATGTCGGTGCCGGGACGCTTGACCGGCTTGTTGTCGTCGCCCAGCAGGGTGACGGCGGGCCGGTAGTTGGTGGTGCGGTATTCCATGATGGTGTAGGACGCCTTGGAGGTGCGGTCCTCCTGGACGGTCTTGCCTTCGATGATATCCTTGAACTTGATGGCACCGGCGGCGTCGACGATGAACGGCTCCATGTACGGATCCCATTCGGCCAGCACGTCGCCCTTCTTGACTTCCTGTCCCTCGTCGACCATCAGGCGCGCGCCGGAAGGCAGCACGTACTTTTCACGCTCGCGGCCCTGCTCGTCGACGATGCCCACCTGGCAGCTCTTGCCGAGCACCATCTTGTGGCCGTCGGAGTTGACGACGGTGCGCATGCGGGCCGTGATGACGCGGCCGTTGTGCTGGGACTCGATGGCCGAGGATTCGATTTCCTTGGATGCGGTACCACCGATGTGGAAGGTACGCATGGTCAGCTGGGTGCCCGGCTCGCCGATGGACTGGGCGGCGATGATGCCGACCGTCTCACCCACGTTCACCAGGTGGCCGCGAGCCAGGTCGCGACCGTAGCACCGGGCGCACACGCCCTGCTTGGACTTGCAGGTCAGGCCGGAGCGGATGACGATGGAGTTGACGCCGGAAGCGTCGAGCTTCTTGGCGTACTGCGAATCGATGACCGTATTGGCCGGGATGACCAGCTCGCCGGTCTCCTCGTCAAAGGTGTCGAACATGGTCACGCGGCCCTGGACACGCTCGGCCAGACGCTGCTTGATCTCGCCGCCCTTGATCAGGTGGGTGAGTTCCAGCCCGTCCACGGTGCCGCAGTCCAGCTCGGACACGGTCACGTCCTGGACGACGTCGACGAGACGACGGGTCAGGTAACCGGAGTTGGCGGTCTTGAGCGCGGTATCGGCCAGACCCTTTCGTGCGCCGTGGGTGGAGATGAAGTACTGGAGAACCGACAGCCCCTCGCGGAAGGAGGCGGTGATCGGGGTCTCGATGATCTCACCGGACGGCTTGGCCATCAGGCCGCGCATACCGGCCAGCTGGCGCATCTGGTCCTGGTTGCCTCGGGCACCGGACGTGGCCATCATGTAGATCGGGTTGAAGCTCGAGTTGACCTCGGTCTTCCCGGTCTTGGGATCGGTCAGCACGTCTGTGGACATTTCCTGCATCATCTCGTTGGAGATGTCGTTGGTGACCTTGGTCCAGACGTCGACGATCTTGTTGTATTTCTCGGTACGGGTAATGATGCCGTCCTGAAACTGGTTCTCGATCTCGTCGACTTCCGCATTGGCGGTTGCGAGCATCGGGGCCTTGGCGTCGGGAATCTTGAGATCCTTGACGCCGATGGTCACGCCCGCGCGGGTGGCGTATTCGTAACCCAGGTCCTTGACCCTGTCGCACAGGATGACCGTGGCCTTGGTGCCCGCCAGACGGTAGGCGCCGGAGACCAGGGCGGCGATATTCTTCTTGTTCAGCACGCAGTTGACCAGGTCGAACGGCACCTTGTCGGGCAGCAGCTCGGCAACGATGATGCGACCGGTGGTGGTCTCGACGATCTCGCCGTCGATGCGGACCTTGATGCGCGCGTGGATGCCCACCACACCGAAATCGTGGGCCGAGATGACCTCTTCCGGGCTGGAGAAGATCATGCCCTCGCCCTTCTCGAAGGAACGCGGCGTGGTCAGGTAGTACAGACCGAGGACGATATCCTGCGAGGGGTTGATGATGGGCGAGCCGTTGGACGGGCTCAGGATGTTGTTGGAAGACATCATGAGCACGCGGCATTCGATCTGCGCCTCCACGGAGAGCGGAACGTGCACGGCCATCTGGTCACCGTCGAAGTCCGCGTTGTAGGCGGAGCAGACGAGCGGATGCAGCTGGATGGCCTTGCCCTCGACCAGGAGCGGCTCAAAGGCCTGGATGCCGAGGCGGTGCAGGGTCGGTGCGCGGTTGAGCATGATCGGGTACTCGCGGACCACGTCTTCCAGGATATCCCAGACGACCAGGTCTTCTCGCTCGACCATTTTCTTGGCGGACTTGATGGTGGTGGCGATCTCGCGTTTCTCCAGCTCGGAGTAGATGAACGGCTTGAACAGCTCCAGCGCCATCTTCTTGGGCAGGCCGCACTGGTGCAGCTTGAGCTTGGGACCGACAACGATGACCGAACGGCCGGAGTAGTCCACGCGCTTGCCGAGCAGGTTCTGGCGGAAACGGCCCTGCTTGCCCTTGATCATGTCGGACAGGGACTTGAGCGGACGGCCGTTGGTGCCGGTGATGGCGCGGCCGCGGCGGCCGTTGTCGAACAGTGCGTCCACGGCCTCCTGCAACATGCGCTTCTCGTTGCGGATGATGATCTCGGGAGCGCCCAGCTCCAGCAGCCTCTTCAACCGGTTGTTGCGGTTGATGACGCGGCGGTACAGGTCGTTGAGGTCCGAGGTGGCGAAGCGGCCGCCGTCCAGGGGGACCAGCGGGCGCAGCTCGGGCGGGATGATGGGAATCACTTCCATGATCATCCACTCGGGCTTGTTGCCGGACTCGATGAAGGCCTCGACGATCTTGAGGCGCTTGGTGATTTTCTTCTTCTTGGTCTGGGACCGCGTGGTCTGGGACTCCTCGCGCAACTCGGCGCGCAGGGTCGGCAGGTCCAGGGCCTCCAGCATGGTGCGGACGGTTTCCGCGCCCATGCCCACTTTCAGGGCGTCTTCGCCGAAGTGGTCGATGACCTGGAAGTACTGGTCCTCGCTCACCACCTGGTGCGTCTTGAGCGGGGTTTCGCCCGGATCAAGCACGATGTAGGAGTCGAAGTACAGGACCTTCTCCAGGTCGGCCATGGTGATGTCGAGCAGCGTGCCGATCTTGGAGGGCAGCGTCTTGAGAAACCAGATATGCGCAACCGGAGCGGCCAGCTCGATGTGGCCCATGCGCTCGCGGCGGACCTTGGAGGCGATGACCTCGACGCCGCACTTCTCGCAGACGATGCCGCGATGCTTCATGCGCTTGTACTTGCCGCAGTTGCACTCGTAGTCCTTCACGGGACCGAAGATCTTGGCGCAGAAAAGGCCATCACGTTCCGGCTTGAAGGTCCGGTAGTTGATGGTTTCCGGTTTTTTAACCTCGCCGAAGGACCATTCGCGAATGGTCTCGGGGGAGGCAATGGATATCTGGATAGCCTTCAGGTTTCGGCCCTGGGCCGCCTGATTCGGCGCTCCACGCAAGGTGAACAGATCGTCCAACGTCATGGATATCCCCTATCGTAAAAAGTTATCTCATGCCCGGCCGGCCGCTGAGCCGGCCGGGCCTATTACCTTATGGTCGTCGCTAGTCCACCAGCGGCTGCATTGCCGAAGGCATGGTCGGCGCGGAAGGTGCGCCGGGCCGCTTGCGGTCCTCGTAGTGCAGGGTCACATCCAGACCCAGCGACATGAGTTCCTTGACCAGGACGTTGAAGGATTCCGGCAAGCCGGCTTCCAGGAAGTTGTCGCCCTTGACGATCTTCTCGTACATCTTCACGCGGCCCTGCACATCGTCGGACTTGACGGTCAGGAACTCCTGCAGGAGGTACGCGGCGCCGTATGCTTCCAGCGCCCAGACTTCCATTTCACCCAGTCGCTGTCCGCCGAACTGGGCCTTACCGCCCAGAGGCTGCTGCGTGACGAGGGAGTACGGGCCCGTGGACCGGGCGTGGATCTTCTCGTCGACCAGGTGGTGCAGCTTGAGGATGTACATGATGCCCACGGTGACGCGGCTGTGGAAGGGCTCGCCCGTGCGGCCGTCATACAGGATGAACTTGCCGTCGGAGGCGAGACCGGCCTTTTCCAGCCAGCCCCAGATGCCGTCTTCCTCGGCGCCGTCGAAGACCGGGGTCTTGGCGACGATGCCGTTCTTGAGCTTCTTGAGGGCATCGACGAACTGCTCGTCGTCCAGGGTGTCGATCAACTCGTCCATGTCCGGGGTCGCCAGGATGGATTTCACTTCCTCGCGGATTCCCTTGAGGGAATTGCCGGACTCTTCCAGCATGGCGGTGACCTGCTGGCCGAGCTTGCGCCCTGCCATGCCCAGGTGGGTTTCCATGATCTGCCCGATATTCATACGGGAGGGAACGCCCAGCGGGTTGAGGACGATGTCCATGGGGGTGCCGTCGTCGAAGAACGGCATGTCTTCCTCGGGAAGGATGCAGGAAACGACGCCCTTGTTGCCGTGACGACCGGCCATTTTGTCACCCACGGAGAGCTTGCGCTTCACGGCGACGTAGACCTTGACCATCTTGATGACGCCCGGAGGCAGATCATCGCCTTCGGTAACCTTCTCGCGCTTGACGTCATATATATTCTTGATGAAGGCGACCTGCGACTCGTAGTCGGCCACGATCAGCTTGAGCTGGTCATTGGCGTCCTTGTCGAAGAGGCCGATCAGCTTCTTGACGGGGACGCCGTCCAGGGCTTCGCGGCTGATGACTTCGCCGGACTTGGCCAGCGTGGTCTTCTTGGAGCCGACAAGGTCCTTCTTGAGCTTGGTCCCTTCGAGGGAATCCCAGATCCTTTCGCGCACGGCGTCCGTCAGGGAAGCGATGTGCTTCAGTTCCTTGACGTCGAAGGCGGCCAGTTCGGCATCCTCGATAGCCTTGGTGCGGTCGTCCTTTTCGCCGGAGCGGCGGTTGAAGACCTTGACGTCCACGACCGTGCCCGCGATTCCCGGCGGCACCTTGAGGGACGTGTTCTTCACGTCGCGCGCCTTGTCGCCGAAGATGGCCCGCAGGAGCTTCTCTTCCGGGGTCAGCTGGGTCTCGCCCTTGGGCGTGATCTTACCGACCATGATGTCGTCGGGCTTGATGCGCGCACCGATGCGGATGATGCCGCATTCGTCGAGGTTGCGGAGCATCTCTTCCGAGACGTTGGAGATGTCGCGGGTCACCTCTTCGGGTCCGAGCTTGGTGTCGCGGGCGACCAGTTCGAACTCCTCGATGTGGATGGAGGTGAACACGTCTTCCTTGACCATGCGCTCGGAGATGAGGATGGAGTCCTCGTAGTTGAAACCGCACCAGGGCATGAAGGCCACGAGCAGGTTCTTGCCCAGGGCAAGCTCGCCGTGGTCGATGCCGGGGCCGTCGGCCAGGACTTCGCCCTTGAGGACGCGCTGCCCGACCTGGACGCGGGGCGTCTGGCCGAAGCAGGAGTTCTGGTTGGACTTGTGCCACTTCTGCAGCTCGTAGTGCTTGGCGCCGCCGGACTTGGAGTACAACCCCTTATCGTAGTTGATGATGACGCGCTCGGCATCCACATAGTGGACGACGCCATCTTCCTCGGCCAGCACGCAGGCGCCGGAGTCGCGAGCGACCGGGCCTTCCATGCCGGTGCCGACAAGCGGCTCCTCGGCCTGGAGAAGGGGCACGGCCTGACGCATCATGTTGGAACCCATGAGCGCGCGGTTGGCGTCATCGTGCTCCAGGAACGGAATCAGCGCGGCCGAGATGGAAACCGTCTGGCTGGGGCTGATGTCCATGCAGGTGACGTCTTCGGCTGCGGTCAGCTGAACGTCGCCCGCCAAGCGCGCGTTGACGCGCGGATTGACGAACACGCCCTTGTCGTCCAGGGGAGCGTTGGCCTGGGCCACCACTTCCTTGGCTTCCTTGGACGCATCCATGTAATTGATCTCATTGGTGATCTTTTTGTCCACGACCTTACGGTACGGCGTCTCGATGAAACCGTAGTCATTGACCTTGGCGTAGGTGGTCAGGGACACGATCAGGCCGATGTTCGGGCCTTCCGGAGTCTCAATGGGGCAGATGCGGCCGTAGTGCGAAGTATGCACGTCGCGCACTTCGAAGCCCGCGCGTTCGCGGGTCAGGCCGCCGGGTCCCAGCGCGGAGAGACGGCGCTTGTGGGTGACCTCGGAAAGCGGGTTGGTCTGATCCATGAACTGGCTGAGCTGGGAAGTTCCGAAGAACTCCTTGAGCACTGCGGCAACCGGCTTGGGGTTGATCAGGTCATGGGGCATCAGGGTGGCCACTTCCTGCAGGGACATGCGCTCCTTGATGGCGCGCTCCATGCGGACGAGACCGATGCGGTACTGGTTCTCCACCAGTTCGCCCACGGGGCGGACGCGGCGGTTGCCCAGATGGTCGATGTCGTCGGCCGGGCCGTGGGAATCCTTGAGCCGCATCAGTTCCCTGACCGCCAGGAGGATGTCCTCGTTGGTCAGGGTACGGATCGACAGGTCCACATCCTGGTTCAGACGGGAATTGAGCTTGTAACGGCCCACGCTGGACAGGTCGTAGTAGTCGGATGAGCGGAACAGGTTCTCGAAGAAGTTGGACGCAATCTCGGGCGTGGGCGGAGAGCTGGGGCGCAGACGACGGTAAATCTCGATCTGCGCGGTCTCCATGTCGGTGGTCTTGTCGAGCAAGAGCGTGTCGCGCAGGGAAGAGGAAACCTCCATGCCGCGGGTGTGCAGCACGTCCAGGTCCTTGATCTTGGCCTCGCGGAGCCTCTCGATGAGCTCGGGAGTAAGCTCTTCGGCCGCCTCGGCGAGCACTTCGCCGTTCTTGTCCACCATGTCCCTGGCCAGGTACTGGCCCACCAGGGAATCGGGATCGACCTCGATATTCTTGACCTCGGCACGCACCAGCTTGCGCCAGGCGCCCTTGGTGATGTCCTTGCCCTTGGCGATAACGACCTTGCCGTCGACCTTGATGTCGGTGAAGGCGATTTCCTTGCGGTACTGTTCGGCGACCACGGTGCGCTGCACCTTGGTCTTGAGCAGGGTGTAGGACTCGATGTCGTAGAAGTAATCGAGGATGTCGGCCCGGGACAGCCCCATGGCCTTGAGCAGTATGGTGACGGGCATCTTGCGGCGGCGGTCGATGCGCACGTACAGGATGTCCTTGTGATCGAAATCGAAATCGAGCCAGGAGCCGCGCATGGGAATGATGCGGCTCGAGTACAGGACTTTGCGGCTGGAGTGGGACTTGCCGGAATCATGCTCGAAGATGATGCCGGGGGAACGCTGCAACTGGTTCACGATGACACGCTCGGTGCCATTGATCACGTAGGTTCCCTTCTCGGTCATGAGCGGGAGCGTGCCGAAGTAGATGTCCTGTTCCTTGATGTCTCGAATCGTGCGGTTGTCAGTCTCTTCGTCCACGTCAAAAACTACGAGACGGACGGTGATACGTATGGGTGTCTCGTAGGTCAGGCCCTTCGAGATGCACTCATCGACGTCGTATTTTGGTTCGCCGATTTCATAGGAGACGAAATCAAGGCTAGCGGTCTTGTTGAAATCTTCAATGGGAAAAACGGACCTGAACACGCCCTCAAGCCCGAAATCACCACGGCTGGCCGGCGGGGTCTCCGCCTGGAGGAAACGATTGTACGAATCCACCTGGAGTTCCAGCAGGTGCGGGATGGGGAGCGTGTTGACGATTTTGCCGAATTTTTTTCTCAGTTGACCCATTGTACCCTCATGCATGAGTGGTTGATGGTTGGGGCGCCGGGTTTGGGGGGCCCTGGCCCTCTGTCAGGCACCATGGCCAGAACGGCGCAAGGTGCGGGGAAATGGGTAGATAAGCTGCAGCCGGAACCAAAACCACCGGCACACCGACGAGGAGCAGATTGTCATCCTACAGCGAGCAAACCCAAAATCAAAAGGCGATTAAACCATTATATATACATACAGAGCAAAGAGCGCAACGCCCTTATAGCAAGGACGAGCGCTCTTTGCTTTGTCAGCTTAAGATGTTGAAGTTACTTGACTTCAACTTCAGCGCCAGCTTCCTGGAGCTGCTTGGCGGCTTCGTCGGCTTCTTCCTTGGAAACGCCTTCCTTCAGAGCCTTGGGAGCTTCGTCGACCAGAGCCTTGGCCTCCTTGAGACCCAGGCCGGTGATGGCGCGGACAGCCTTGATGACGGCGATCTTGTTGCCGCCGGCACCGGTCAGGATGACGCTGAACTCGGTCTGCTCGTCGTCGCCACCAGCGTCGCCGCCGGCTGCGGGAGCAACCATCATGGCGGCTGCGGGAGCAGCGGCCTCGACGCCGAAGACGTCTTCGAGTTCCTTGATGAATTCGGACAGTTCCAGGACGGTCATGTTGCCGATGAATTCGACGACCTGTTCTTTGGTGATATCAGCCATGGTAAATTCTCCTTAAAAATTGATTCGCTTTGAACCTTGTGTTTAAGCGGCTTCCTTCTGGTCCTTGATGGCGGTCAAGGCATACAGGAATTTGCGCTCGATGTTTGCGAACAGACACACGAAATTACGCGGTACGGCTTGCATTGTGCCGAGTACGGAACTCAAGAGCTCAGGCTTGCTGGGCATTGTGGCGAGTTCCTTCACGCCGTCGGTATCAAGGAATTTCCCTTCGAGAGAGCCGAAACGCATGGAGAACTTTTTGTTCCCCTTGCCGTAATCGGCCAGCGTCTTGGCCAGGGCTACGGGATCATCGTAGCCCAGCGCAACGGCGCAGTTCTCTTTGAGGTGTTCACTCAGTCCACCGTGATCGGTGTCCTGAAGAGCCAACCGGGCCAGGGTATTCTTGACGACCTGGTAATCGACTCCGGCTTCATAGCACTTGGCGCGCAGATTGGTCATTTCCTCTACGGTCAGACCTTTGAAGTCGGTGACGATGGCGATGCTGGCGCGCGAAGCTTTTTCGTGCAGCTGCTCGATGATCTGGGCCTTTTCTTGCCTGTTCATCTACCACTCCTCGTCGTTCGGCCCGGAAAGCAGGTCAAAGCGTTGTCTGAGCAGGATATTAAGAGGGTAACGTCCCCCACCTGCCGTCTCTGACTCAACCTTCCGTGCGATTATCTACAGGGCTCCCGAAGGAGCCCGGCAATCCATAAACTTATCTTAGCTATCCAGGAATTTCCTGACAGTCAAGGGATCGATCTTGACGCCGGGGCCCATGGTGGAAGACACGGCCAGGCCCTTCATATAGGTGCCCTTCGCGGAGGAGGGCTTCAGGCGCATGACGGTATCCAGCAGGGACCGGAGGTTTTCCAGGAGCTTGTCAGGTCCGAAAGAGACCTTGCCGATGGGAGCGTGCAGCACGCCCGCCTTGTCGACCTTGAACTCGACCTTACCGGCCTTGAGTTCGGACACGGCGGTGGCCACGTCCATGGTCACGGTGCCGGTCTTGGCGTTGGGCATCAGGCCGCGGGGGCCGAGCACACGGCCGATCTTGCCGACCACTGCCATCATGTCGGGGGTCGCGACGGCCTTGTCGAAATCGAGCCAGCCACCCTGAATTTTTTCGACCAGATCGTCGGAACCGTAGTAATCGGCACCGGCTTCCTTGGCCTCGTTTTCCTTTTCGCCCTTACAGAAGACGGCCACGCGCACGTCCTTGCCCAGCCCATTGGGCAGGGAGACTGCGCCCCGGATCATCTGATCGGAGTACTTGGGGTCCACGCCGAGGTTGATAGCGACGTCCACGGTCTCGTCGAACTTTGCAAATGCGTTGTCGACAGCGACCTTGACGCCTTCCTCGACACCGACTCGCACATCAGTGTCACGATCACCGATAGCGTTGCGGTATTTTTTTCCATGCTTAGGCATTGTTATTTCCTCATTAACCCTTGACTTCGAGACCCATGCTGCGGGCGGTGCCCTCAATCTGAAGCATGGCGTTTTCGATGTCATTGGCATTCAAATCGACCATCTTCAATTCGGCGATCTCCCTGACCTGAGCCCGGGTAACCTTGCCGACCTTCTCCTTGTTGGGTTCACCGGAGCCCTTCTCGACCTTGGCTGCACGTTTGAGCAGCACTGCGGCCGGAGGAGTCTTGGTGATGAAGTCGAAGGAACGGTCCTGATAGACCGTGATGACGACAGGGATGATGAGTCCCTTCTGGTCCTGCGTCTTGGCATTGAACGCCTTGCAGAATTCCATGATATTCACGCCGTGCTGACCCAGGGCCGGACCGACCGGCGGGGAGGGGTTTGCACTGCCTGCGGGAATCTGCAGTTTGATCTTTCCTAATTCTTTCTTGGCCATTGTATTCCTCGATGAGAAATTTCGCTGTTTGCGAGTATATTTCGGGCTATCCCTTGTCCACTTGGACAAAGTCGAGCTCCACAGGAGTCTGCCGCCCGAAAATGGAGACGGAAACCTTGAGTTTGCCCTTGTCGTAGTTCACTTCTTCCACAACACCGTTGAATCCGCTGAACGGGCCGTCGATGACCCGCACCTCGTCTCCGCGTTCGAAATTGAACTTGGGACGCGGTTTTTCCTGGCGGCTTTCCATCATGTTGAGGATGTTTTCCGCCTCGCTGTCGCGCATGGGGGTCGGACGGTTCTTGCCGCCGACAAACCCGGTCACACGCGGGATGGACTGGATAAGATGCCAGGAATCATCCGTCAGGATCATCTTGACCATGATGTAGCCGGGATAGAACTTGCGGGTGCTCGTCTTGCGCTCACCCTTGACCATCTCGACGATCTTTTCGGTGGGCATGACGACCTCTTCGATGAGACCCTTGTCCTGTCCGGTGCGCATCATCTCGCGGATGGTCAACTCCACACGCTGCTCAAATCCTGAGTAGGTGTGAACGATGTACCAGCGGGCGCGAGGCGCGGCTTGTTCCATTGTGGCATCCATGTCGTGTTCCAGCCTTCGGAGGTAGCTTGGGTCCTAGGAAAGGACGACCTCGACGATCTTGGAGAGCGCCAAATCGACCACGCCCAGATAGAGAGCGATGACCACGGAAACGACAAACACGGCAATACACGTGGTGACCGTTTCCTTGCGGGTGGGCCAGACCACTTTCTTGATCTCGACTTTGGACTCCTCAAAGAACTGCAACAGCTCCCTGACTTTGCCCATCAGACCTGTAGACTGAGCCTGTGCGGCCTGCTTTTCAGCGACCTTCTTGCTTTTTTTCCTGGCCATATCTCTTCCCAATTATTGAGCGGTTGGCGGGACCCCGCTGTTGCGAGGTCCCGCGCCGCTGTAAGACTAAGTTGGCAGGGGTAGAGGGATTCGAACCCCCAACATCCGGTTTTGGAGACCGGCGTTCTAGCCGTTGGAACTATACCCCTGCTCTATCGAAGACTACTTGGACTCTTTGTGGACGGTGTGTTTCTTGTCCCAGGGACAATACTTCTTCACTTCCAGACGTCCGGTAGTGTTCTTCTTGTTCTTCTGCGTTGCGTAGTTCTTACGCTTGCACTCGGTGCACTGCAGCTGAATGTTGACGCGCATTGTGCTACTCCACGATCTCGGTCACAACACCGGCGCCGACGGTACGGCCGCCTTCGCGGATGGCGAAGCGGAGACCGGCTTCCATGGCGATGGGAGCGATGAGTTCGACGTTGAAGGTGGCGTTATCGCCGGGCATGACCATTTCGACGCCGTCGTCAAGGGTGACGACACCGGTGATGTCCGTCGTACGGAAGTAGAACTGGGGACGGTAACCGGTGAAGAACGGGGTGTGACGACCGCCTTCATCCTTGGACAGGACGTAGACCTCGGCCTTGAACTTGGTGTGCGGGGTGATGGAACCGGGCTTGGCAGCAACCTGGCCGCGTTCCACTTCCTCACGCTTCACGCCGCGGATCAGGAGACCGACGTTGTCACCGGCCTGGCCCTGGTCGAGCAGCTTGCGGAACATCTCGACACCGGTGCAGGTGGTCTTGATGGTGTCCTTGATACCGATGATGGCGACTTCCTCACCGACCTTGATGACGCCGCGCTCAACACGACCGGTGATGACGGTGCCGCGACCGGAGATGGAGAAAACGTCTTCCACGGGCATGAGGAACGGCATGTCGACGTCGCGCTCCGGCTCGGGGATGTATTCGTCGCAGGCCTTGAGCAGCTCGAAGATCGGGCCGGCTGCGGGATCGTCGACGGACTCGCATTCCAGGGCCTTCAGGGCGGAACCCTGAACAACCGGAATCTCGTCGCCGGGGAATTCGTACTTGTCGAGGAGCTCGCGGATTTCCATCTCGACCAGCTCGAGCAGCTCTTCGTCGTCGACCATGTCGCACTTGTTCATGAAGACGACCATGGCGGGCACGCCGACCTGACGGGCGAGCAGGATGTGCTCACGGGTCTGGGGCATGGGACCGTCGGTGGCTGCGCAGACCAGGATGGCACCGTCCATCTGAGCGGCACCAGTGATCATGTTCTTGATGTAGTCGGCGTGACCGGGGCAGTCCACGTGTGCGTAGTGGCGATTGTCGGTCTCGTACTCGACGTGAGCGGTGGCGATGGTGATGCCGCGCTCTTTCTCTTCAGGAGCCTTGTCGATCTCATCAAAGGCGATGAACTCGCCGTTGCCGGCCATGGCGGCCAGCTTGGTGATAGCGGCAGTCAACGTGGTCTTACCATGGTCAATGTGACCGATGGTGCCGATGTTGACGTGAGGCTTGCTACGTTCAAATTTTGCTTTGGCCATTTCAATAACCCCCTAAATCAATAAAGTTGTGTAGGTTTCTATACTCTAAATAATTGTTACCGAGTCAATAACAAAACAAACAAAAACCGTCGCGGACATCCATTCCGATCCGAATCGGAGCCTAGTCCAAGGGTCGAGACCCGTATGGCACGCCATATATTAATAGAGGAGATGGATGGAGAGATGGCTTAATGGAGCGGGAAACGGGACTCGAACCCGCAACCCTCAGCTTGGAAGGCTGATGCTCTAGCCAATTGAGCTATTCCCGCTCACTCTCTGTAGTCCATCAGCGGTATCTCTCAACCTGCCTCCTACAGCGTGACCTGAAAAATATGGTGGTGGGGGGAGGATTTGAACCTCCGAAGGCGTACGCCGACAGATTTACAGTCTGTTCCCTTTGGCCACTCGGGAACCCCACCATTTTGTACTATGGAGCTGGCGATGGGACTTGAACCCGCAACCGGCTGATTACAAATCAGCTGCTCTACCAATTGAGCTACGCCAGCTCGTCGGGAACGAAGTCTATATACGCCGCATTGTCAAAAATCAAGAGCTAAAAGACCTTTTTCCCCAGTTCCTGGAGAAGCGCGTCTTGCGCCCGAAGACGGAGTGACCTAAGTTTAATTCACTTGGTTTGTCAACCCTGATTTGGTATTTTTTCAAAATAATCCCCAGCCTGTCCCGGCATGCGAACCGACTTTCAACTCTCGGTCAACCGACCGCATCCATTCATTATATACTAGAACCCGCCTTCCGTCGGCATTCCCGCCTGCTTTTCCTTTGACTCACCTCGAGACAACCCGTAAAAGCTTCCCATCATGACCGCCTTTTCCATTCACCCGGATTCCCCCTGGCTCGCTCCGCTTGCGGGCTATTCCGACCTCCCCTTCCGGCTGCTGTCCAAACGGCACGGCTGCGGCGTGTGCTGCTCGGAGATGGTGTCGGTCAAGGGGCTGGCCTTCAAGAACGCCGGGACCAGGCGGCTTCTGGCCACCTGCCCGGAGGACGATCCCATGGTTCTTCAGCTCTTCGGCGCCGAGCCCGACTACTTCGGACCGGTCATGGAAAAGCTGGTGTCCATGGGCTACCGCAACTTCGACCTCAACTCGGGCTGCCCGGTGCGCAAGGTCCTCAAATCCGGCTCCGGGGTCAAGCTCATGGAAGACCCCGACCTGCTCGTGCGGCTGGCCTCCATCATGGTCGAGAAGGCCGCCGAACACCCGGACGGGGGCCGTGTGGGCGTCAAGTTCCGCCTGGGCTTCAACAAGGGCGAGGACGTATACATCGAGTTGGGCAAGCGCCTTGAGGACGCGGGCGTGGACTGGCTCACCCTGCACCCCCGGTACGGTCGACAGATGTTCGCGGGCAAGGCCGACTGGCCCAAACTCGCCCTGCTCAAGGAGGCCGTGTCCATCCCGGTCATCGCCTCCGGGGACCTGTTCACGGCCGAGGACGGCGTTCGCTGCGTGGAGGAGACCGGCGTGGATACCGTCATGTTCGCCCGGGGCGCGCTCTACGATCCGTCCATATTCGCCCGCTATGTGGCCCTGCGCCAAGGCACGGAGCCGGACCCCTTCGACGGGGCGCACCTGGCGGAAATCGTCAGGGAACATATCAGGCTTACTAAAGAATTCGAGGGAGATGGCCGATCTTTCAGAAAGATCCGGTCCATCATCCCGCGCTACGCCAAGGGCCTCAAGGGCATTCGGGCCCTGCGCGGCTCGCTCCTGGCGTGCGAGACCTGGGAGGATCTGGAAGCGGCGGCAGCCGTCATCAGCGAACTGGAACCTGCTGAAGGCCTGACCCGCGCCCCGGATGTTGACGACATTTGCCAATAGCGTTTACACAGTCCGCATCACCTCGCATAATTGCGCACTCTTGAATAAGGAAACGGGAGCTCCATGGCACAGCAATCCAACGACATCCTCCTCGAAGCCGGGACCAACGAACTCGAGATCGTCGAGTTCTACCTCGAAGAAGAACCCAAGGGCGGAAAGGACACCGATCTCAATCAGGAGGACCATGAGCCGGGCGACGGCCTGAAGCCGAGCCGCAAGGGCTACTACGGCGTCAACGTCGCCAAGGTCCTCGAGATCATCCGCATGCCGGAAGTCACCGAGATGCCGGAAGTTTCCCACGCAGCCGTGCTGGGGGCCTTCAACCTTCGCTCGCGGATCATTCCCCTGCTCGACCTGTGCACGTGGCTCAAGAAGAAGCGCGTGGAAAATGAACCGCCCAAGGTCATCGTCACCGAATTCAACCAGGTCACGTCCGCCTTCATGGTGTCCGGCGTCACCCGCATCCACCGCATTTCCTGGGAGGACGTGGAAGCCCCCAACAAATACGTGTCCGCCCTGTCTTCCGACTCCATCACCGGCGTGGTCAAATTCGACGACCGCATCGTCTTCATCCTCGACCTGGAACGCATCGTGTCCGAACTCAATCCGGATATGCGGCTGCAGTTCGAGGACAACGTGGATTTCGACACCTCCACCGGCTACAAGGCGCTCATCACCGACGACTCACCGCTCATCCGGGAGATGATCCGCGACATGCTCGGCCAGGCCGGATTCCGCGTGGAAAAGACGAACAACGGCAAGGAATGCTGGGACCGCCTCCTGGAACTGAAGGAGCGGGCCACCATGGACAACCGGCCCATCACGGACTTCGTCCAGGTCGTGGTCTCGGACATCGAGATGCCCATGATGGACGGCCACCACCTGTGCAAGCGCATCAAGGAAGACCCGGTCCTCAGGGACCTGCCGGTTATCCTCTTCTCCTCCCTGATCACGGAGAAGCTCCGCTACCGCGGCGAAACCGTGGGCGCGGACGACCAGATATCCAAGCCGGAAATCACCTATCTCGCCCAACGCGCCGCCGCCCTGATCCAGGACCGCGCCCGGCAACACCAGGCATAGCGCCTCCCCTTTTGGCAAAGCAAAAGGCCCCCGGGTATCACCTGGGGGCCTTTTATTCCTTAATAAAAAAACAACTAGCAGATGCGCGGCAGTTGCTCGCCTTCGAGCATGCCGAGCAGCCGCTTGCCGCCCAGGCCGGTGACCAGGACCACCTTGCCGGGGTTGGCGTCGGTCATGGTGCCGATGCGGCAGGCGTCCTGCCCCAGCGGGTCGGCGCGCATGATCTCCAACGCCTGTTCGGCGTGGGCCTCGGGCAGGATGCAGATGAACTTGCCCTCGTTGGCGAGATACAGCGGGTCCAGGCCGAGGATGGAGCAGCCGCCCTTGACCTCGGGCCGGATGGGCAGCGCATTCTCGTTCAGTTCGCAACAGACGTTGGAGCTGGTGGTGATCTCGTTGAGGGTGGTGGCCAGGCCGCCCCGTGTGGGGTCGCGCAGCACGTGGACCTCGGGCAATTCCTGCACCAGCCTGACCAGCAGGTGGTTGAGGGCGGCGGAGTCGGACTTGACCTCGGCCTCGAAATCCAGCCCCTCGCGGGTGCCGAGAATGGTCAGGCCGTGATCGCCGATGGTGCCGGAGATGAGCACGGCGTCGCCGGACCGGGCCGAGTCGCCGCTGGGGGCCGGGTCCACGATGATGTCGCCGATGCCGGTGGTGTTGATGAAGATCTTGTCCACCGCGCCCTTGGGCACCACCTTGGTGTCGCCGGACACGATCAGCACGCCCGCGTGTTCCACGGCCTCGGCCATGGACTTGACGATCACTTCCAGGTCGTCCATGGGCAACCCTTCCTCGATGATGTAGGCGCAGGTCATGTATTTGGGGATGGCTCCCATCATGGCCACGTCGTTGACCGTGCCGTGCACGGCCAGGGAGCCGATGTTGCCGCCGGGGAAGAAGATGGGGTCCACGGTAAATGAGTCCGTGGACATGGCCACGCGCCCGGACACGGCCAGCTCGGCCGCGTCGTTGAGGCGGTTCAGCTCGTCGTTGCCGAGGTTGCCGAGAAAGAGTTGGGAAATGAGACGCTGGGAGGCGCGTCCGCCGCTGCCGTAGTCGAGAAGCACTTTTTCAGACATTCTATTCCACTCGGTTTCGATTGCTAGCCGTGCGCTAGTCGAGTTTGTATTTGTAGTAGGCCGCGCAGGAGCCCTCGGTGGAAACCATGCACGGGCCGACCGGGTCGGCCGGTGTGCACGCCTTGCCGAAGAGCGGACATTCGTCGGGCTGCTTGATGCCCTTGAGGATGTCGCCGCATTTGCACCCCTTGAGGGCCGGGCCGTCGGTGATGACGATGCCGAATTCCTTCTTGGCGTCGAACTCCTCCCACTCGGGACGGATTTCCAGCCCGGAGCCGGGGATCATGCCGATGCCGCGCCACAGGGCGTCGCAGGGCTCGAAGACCTCGTACATGATCTCCATGGCCTTGGGGTTGCCGTGTTCGCCCACGATGCGCGTGTAGTTGTTGGCCACATGCGCCTCGCCCGTGTTGCGCCACTCGATCATCTGGTTCAGGGACTGGAGGATGTCCAGGGGCTCGAACCCGGTGACCACGGCGGACTTGCCGTACTTTTCGGCGATGAAATCATACGGGTCGGTGCCGATGATGGCGGATACGTGACCGGGCAGGATGAAGCCGTCGAGATTGATGGCCGTATCGGACAACAGGGCGTCCAGCGCCGTGGGCACGGTCTTGTGGAAACAGAGCACGCGCAGGTTCCTGATCCCCTGCCGGCGGGCCATCTTCATGGTCCCGGCGATGGTCGGGGCCGTGGTCTCGAAACCCACGCCGATGAAGACCACCAGGGCGTCGGGATTCTCCTTGGCCAGCTTGAGGGTGTCGAACGGGGAATAGACGACCTTGATCCGCGCGCCGTCGGCCTGTGCCTTCTTGAGGTTGCGGCGGCCTTCGCCGGGCACCCGCATGAGGTCGCCGAAGGTTGCCAGGATAACCCGCTCGTTCCCGGCCAGGTCCAGGAAGGCGTTGACCTCGGACTCGTGGGTCACGCAGACCGGACAGCCGGGGCCGCTCAGGTGGACGATCTTTTCAGGCAGGAGGGATCGCAGGCCGCTCTGGAAAATGGCGACAGTGTGCGTCCCGCAGACTTCCATAAACCGCAACTCGTCGGTGAGTTCGCCCCGCATCTTGTCGAGCAGCTTGCGGCACAATTCCGGGTCGCGGAATTTTTCCAATAATTCAAAGCTCAAAACTCGAATCCTTTGTAAAAATGGTGGGTCGGAATCCATCAGGTTAGCGACAGTCATATACCTTCTGAAAGAAGTGGGCAAATGAAAAACCCGCTCGATGCGACAGGTGCGGTGAGGCGGAAGGAGAGCTACGTCAACAGCCTGAAATCACGAATCATCTTTTGTCTCATTCGCCAAAGCTGCCCGGGCCAGGAATTCCAGCGAGACCAGGGCGGCCAGGATGACGGGGACCATGGCCACGGTCAGATTCCGGCTGGCCGCGTTGGACAGGAAAAACGAGCCCGGAGCGGGCGTGAGGATAATGTTGACCGTCCTGAGAGTGTTGATCAGGGAGAAGATCATGTACAGCACGCCCGCCGTGGTGACCAGGCCGGAGCCCATGCGGGCGGTGAACAGAATCCGGGCGATGCCCCCCGAAAACAGGAGCAGGGAGACGCAGTTGATGGTCAGCCGCATCGGGTAGGAAGGGGCGAT
Organism: Pseudodesulfovibrio portus; assembly: GCF_026000375.1. Lineage (NCBI taxonomy): Bacteria > Pseudomonadati > Thermodesulfobacteriota > Desulfovibrionia > Desulfovibrionales > Desulfovibrionaceae > Pseudodesulfovibrio > Pseudodesulfovibrio portus. Next base: position 3,003,816 of record NZ_AP026708.1, on the reverse strand, counting down.
ACGGGCGAGCCAGAAAAAGACCCCGGCCAGGAAGGCCAGGAAGGCCATAAAGAGGAACGGGGCGATACGGGCCGGGCTGCCGCCGACAAAACGGCGCGTGCCCAGCCACAGGGCGCAGAATCCGCCGATGGAGGCGACGTGCGCGGCCATGGTCCGGGCCCATTCGCCCACCCACGGGCTGGCTCCCGCCAGCAGCGTTGCCAGGGCGATGCCCGCACACCCCCCGGCCCACCAGCCGCAGCCCGGGACACGGTGCACGGCGGACAGCCGCCACAGTCGGACACAGACCAGGCCGATGGCAAAAAAAGACAAGAAGAACAAGCCTTGCAGCATCACTCCATTGCGCTCCTTTTATCTCCCTCAGCCCCCAATATAGCCCATCTGGGGAAAAAGCGCGATACCGGGACGGAAAACATCGACCGGGTCCGCCGCGCCTCCCGGGAAATCCCTGCCTCCCGCTTTATTTTTCCCCGCCGGACTGGTAGGTAAGACCGGTCGGGCGCAATGATGCGGCCGACCAACCACGGCCCTGCGCCGCCCACCGTGAACGCCACGCCATGACAGCAAAAAAACCGAGTGCACAGTTTTCCGCCCGCTCCCCGCTGCCTTCCCCGCCGGGAATTGCCTTCGACCCCGCTCTCCCGGTGCCGGACGACGGCCAATGCAGGGCGTTCTGGGACAGGTTGGACATGCTGGACAATGTGGCCGCCCACAGCCTCAAGGTGGCCGACATCGCCACCTTCCTGGCCCGGCGCGCCGGCGAGCTGGGCATGGACGTGGACGTCCCCACGGTCCGCGCCTCGGCCATGCTCCACGACATCGCCAAGACCTACTCCATCCGGCACGGCGGCAACCACAGCCAACTCGGGGGGGCCTGGACCGTGGAACTGACCGGCAACCCGGCCATCGCCTCGGGCGTCACCCACCACGTTTACTGGCCTTTCGAGCTGGACCTCGACAAGTATTTCACTCCCCTGGCCGTGCTCTACGCGGACAAGCGCGTCAACCACAACCGGACCGTCCCCATCGAGGAGCGCTTCGAGGACCTGATCAAGCGGTACGGTATTCCCCTCGGCCTCCGGGAGAACATCCTGACAACCAAAAACCAGACTCTGACCCTGGAAAAACTGCTCAACGACACGCTCAAGGTAGACCTCAATGCATGTGATTTTGATAGCGGGCGGCTGGTCTGACGAACGAGACGTCTCCCTGTCCGGGGCCAGGAAGATCCACACGGCCCTGGAGGAACTGGGACACGACGTGACCTTCTTCGACCCGGCCGACGACTTTAAGAACCTGCTGAAGACGGCCAGAAAGGCCGACTTCGCCTTCATCAACCTGCACGGCACGCCCGGTGAGGACGGACTCATCCAGGCCGTGCTGGACAAGGCGGGCTGCCCCTACCAGGGGGCCGGGCCCGCAGCTTCCTACCTGGCCCTGAACAAGGCGGCCTCCAAGGAAGTTTTCGAGGACCTGGCCATCAAGACCCCGGCCTGGCAGATCATCACCCCCACCCAAGGCGTGAACGCCCCGCTGGACCTGCCGCTCCCCGTGTTCGTCAAGCCGGACAAGGGCGGCTCCAGCCTGGGCATGTCCCTGGTGAAAAAGGCCGAGGACCTCCCGGCGGCGCTGGACAAGGTGTTTGCCATGTGCCAGTCCGCCCTGGTCGAGGAATACATCCCCGGCGTGGAACTGACCTGCGGGATTCTCGGAGACAGGGCGCTGCCCCTGATCATGATCCGGCCCAAGGCGAACGCCGAATTCTTCGACTACGAGAACAAGTACGCGGAGGACGGGGCCGACGAAATCTGCCCGGCGCCGGTCAGCGACGCCCTGACCGCCTCCATCCAGGGCCAGATGCTCGCGGCACACAAGGCGCTGGGACTGACCGGCTACAGCCGGGGCGACTTCATGGTCACGGACTCCGGCGAGGCCTACCTGCTGGAAGTCAACACCCTGCCCGGCATGACCCCCACCAGCCTGCTTCCCCAGGCCGCAGCCCACGTGGGGCTCTCCTTCACCGACCTCATCGGGGAGCTGATCCGGCTCGGCATCGAGACGGGGTGCGCCTAGATGACCACGGCCACCGATTTCGCCCTCAAGGCATACTCTCTCGGTTGGAAAGCGGCCCTGCCCCTGCTCAAATTCAACCACCGGCTCAGGGACGGCTGGGAACAGCGCATCCTGTCCGGCGGCCTGCCCGCCCCGGCCCACCTGTGGATACAGGCGGCCAGCGGCGGCGAGGCGTACCTGGCCTGGGAAGTGCTCAAGAATCTGCAGTCCCCCCTGGACGAGACCCTGCGCGTGCTGGTCACCACCAACACCCTTCAGGGCTACCAGACCCTGGTCCGCGCCGCCGATGAAATCAACGCCGGCAAGAAGGGGTTGGCCGTGCAGCCCTGGTATTTCCCCTTTGACGCGCCGGACCTCATGGACCGCATGGCCGCCCAGGTCCGGCCCCGGACGGCCCTTATCCTGGAGACCGAGATCTGGCCGGGATTCCTGCGCGCGCTGAAACGAAGCGGCACGAAAATCCTGCTTGCCAACGGGCGCATGACGACCAAGAGCCTGGCCGGATACCTGACCTGGCCCACGCTGTTCCGGGAACTCGCCCCGGACGCAGTCATGGCCGTGTCCGAAACCGACGCCCGCCGCTTCGGCACCCTGTTCGGGCGCGAGCGCATCTGGGTCATGCCCAACATCAAATTCGACCGCATGGGCGACTTCACCCCCCTGCCCCGCAAGGACAACCCGCTCAAGGACATCCTCCCGCAAAATGCGGACTTCGCGGTCTTCGGCTCCGTGCGCAAGGAAGAGGAAACGCCTGTCCGGAAACTGGTCGCCGGGCTCATGCGCAAGCGGCCCAAGACCATCCTCGGCCTGTTCCCGCGCCACATGCACCACCTGGACCTGTGGCGAAAATGCGTGAACGAGACGGGCGTGAGCTGGACCCTGCGGTCAAAACTCACCGGCCCGGCAGAACCCGGCACGGTCGTGCTCTGGGACGCTTTCGGCGAACTGGTCCCGGCATACGGCCTGGCCAAGGCGGCCTTTGTGGGCGGCAGCCTGGCCCCCATGGGCGGACAGAATTTCCTGGAGCCCCTGACCTGCGGCGTGACCCCCGTCACCGGCCCCCACTGGAAGAACTTCGCCTGGGTGGGCCGGGAGATCATCGACTCCGGCCTGGCCGTGGAAGCCGGGGACTGGCGCGACGCCCTGGACGGGCTGGCGGCCATCCTGAGCAGCCCCGAACCGCGAAAGACCGTGGCCGCCAGGGCCAGGGCGTACATCAAGGATCGACGGGGCGGCGCGAAAGCCGTGTGCAAACGGCTTGCCGATTTCATAAATAATGATTAACTACGCTTCACGGAACAAAATGAGCGAATTTCCCGAGTGTCACGGAATCATCCCGGCGAGGTACGAATCCTCCCGCTTTCCGGGCAAGCCCCTGGCTGAGATCATGGGCAGGCCCATGTTCTGGCACGTCTACAGCCGGGCCGTGCAGTGCGAGCGCATGACCAGCGTCACGCTGGCCACCGACGACGAGCGCATCTTCGAGGCGGCGCGCTCCCTGAACGTACCCGTGGTCATGACCCGAAAGGATCACACCAGCGGCACGGACCGGGTGCTGGAGGCGGCACGGCAGATCGATATCGACCCCGACGCCGTGGTGGTCAACATCCAGGGCGACGAGCCGTGCCTCGAGCCGGAGATGCTCTCCGAACTGGTGGCCCCGTTCACCGACTGCCGGGTGAGGGTGACCACCCTGGCCACGGCCATCGGCGAAGAGGAGGCCCTGTCCCCGGACCGGGTCAAGGTGGTCAGGGCGCAAAACGGGCGGGCGCTGTATTTCTCGCGCTCCCTGGTGCCGTTCGACCGGGACGAAAAAGTGCACGGGTTCCTGCTCCACATCGGGCTCTACGCCTTCCGCATGGAAGCGCTCGAACGGTTCGGCGAGCTGGACCCGAGCCCGCTGGAACAACGAGAAAAACTGGAGCAGCTTCGTTTGCTCGAAGACGGAATAGATATTTACGTGACCGAGACCGGGTATGCCTGCCACGGAGTGGACAGACCCGAGGATCTCGAAAAAGCAAAGAACATCCTGGAGAACGATTAGATGAAAGCGATTCTTGCCCTGGAAGACGGAACCCTCTTCAAGGGAACCAGCTTCACCGGCCAGGGAGAGGCCTCGGGAGAGGTCATCTTCAACACCGGCATGACCGGATATCAGGAAATCCTGACCGACCCCTCCTACACCGGCCAGATGGTGACCATGACCTACCCGCTCATCGGCAACTACGGCGTGAACCCCGAGGATGTTGAATCCCACAAGGTCCAGGTCGGCGGCTTCATCGTCAAGGAATGCTGCAAGAAACCGAGCAACTGGCGCTCCACCATGTCCCTGCCCGACTACCTGACCGAGGTCGGCGTCATGGGCATAGAGGGCATCGACACCCGGGCCCTGACCCGCCACCTGCGCATCAACGGCGCCCAGCGCGGCTTCATGGCCACCGGCGACGTCGACCCGCAGGAGCTGGTCGAGAAAGCCCGGTCCATCGAGAACATGGAAGGGCTGAACCTGGCCGACCGCGTGTCCTGCGACAGGCCCTACACCTGGGACGGCAAGAAGCCGGTCTTCATCGACGACATGAAGAACTTCGCCTGGAAGGGCACCGGCCCCAAGCTGGCCGTGTACGACTTCGGCATCAAGTGGAACATCCTGCGCCTCATGGAGGCCCAGGGCTTCGACATGATCGTCCTGCCCTCCCACTACACCGCCGCCCAGGTACGCGAGCTCGCCCCGGACGCGGTCTTCCTGTCCAACGGCCCCGGCGACCCGGCTGCCGTGAAAACCGCCGTGGAGGCGTCCAGGGACCTGTGCGAGGACTACCCCATCGCGGGCATCTGCCTGGGCCACCAGATCCTCGGCCTGGCGCTGGGCGGCAAGACCTACAAGCTCAAGTTCGGCCACCACGGATGCAACCATCCGGTCATGGACCTGCAGACGGAAAAGATCGAAATTTCTTCCCAGAACCACGGGTTCTGCGTAGACATCGCAGGGCTGGATTTCCTTGAAACCACCCACATGAATCTCAACGACAACACCCTTGAGGGCTTCCGCCACAAGGACAAACCCGTGCTGGCCATCCAGCACCATCCGGAAGCAGGACCGGGCCCGCACGACAGCCGCTATTTCTTCACGCGTTTTCGTGATATGGTCCGGGAAAGTACCGGCAACTAGCCTGACACCGATTATAAAGGCAGGAGCGCAACATGTCCGCTGATCTCATAAAATCGCGCAAGAAACTCAACTCCGTCTCCACCCTCCTGAAGAAAGGCAAGTACATGCCCGCCGTCCAGGCGGTGCACGACGGCTTGATACTGTTCCTCAAGAACCAGGTCATGAAGGGCGAAAGAACGGAGTTCGAGGACATCCTCCAGAAAGTCACCTACACGCTCAATGCGGACAAGGAACTGCGGAAGATATACCCGCTGATCATCAGCTACGCGCCGGGAGAGGAGCGTGCCCTGCTCGACGCCATGCGCGAGCTGCTCCAGGAACTGCAAAAGGCGCTCAACGACTCGGTCCAGGACGACCTGCAGGCCATCCTGGCCCAGAAAAAGGCCGCCCTGGAACAGGGGCAGCAGCACCTGGACAACCAGGAGTGGGACCAGGCCAAGTCGGTCTTCGACCAATTGGTCAGCGACTTCGGCGGGGACACGGACCTCAAGGCGGACATCGCGGACCGCTACCTCAACGCGGGCCGGTACCAGGAAGCGTTCCACATGCTGGACGACGCCCTGAAGGATGACCCCAACGCCATCCACCTATACAACCGCATCGGCATGGTCCTGCGCAAGATGAAGGACTACGAGACCGCCGAAAAATACTATCTCAAGGCCCTGACCCTGACGTCCCAGGACGAATATCTCCTCTACAACGTCGGCCGCCTCTACTACGACTGGCGCAAGTGGAACAAGATGGCCAAATCCGCCCAGAAGGCCGTGGACATCAACCCCGACTTCGCCGAAGCGGTCAAGATGCTCAGATTCGCCCAGAAGAAGATGGCCGAGTAGATCGGCACCGAACCGAACAACCAGGAAGGGCTCCATGAGGAGCCCTTTTTTCATGCCTGGGATTCGATGATGCCGGCGGCCTCGGCCAGGTCCACGGCGACATGGTCCGTGTCGTCCACGCACCGGGGCCGATGCTTTTCCCCCTTGCCGGTCAGGACCAGGATGGTTCCCGCGCCCGTGGCCCTGCCCAGCCCCATGTCGGCACACTTGTCGCCGATCATCCAACTCCGCCCGGGGTCGAAACCCAGCTCGAGGGCGGCCTGGTCCATGAGTCCGGGGGCGGGCTTGCGGCAGAGGCACCCCTCCTCCGGTCCATGGGGGCAGTAATAGAATCCGTCCACAACCACGCCGTGTTCGGCCAGCAGTTCGACGAGCCGCCGGTTGCAGGCCTCGACGGACGCATGATCGAAATATCCCCGCCCGATGCCGGACTGGTTGGACAGCACGGCCAGCCCGAAGCCCAGCGCCTGCATCCGCCTGAGTCCCTCGGCGGCTCCGGGGAGCAGTTCCACGCCGGTCGGGTCGCTCAGGTAGTGCTTGTCCACGATGATGGTGCCGTCCCGGTCGAGCAGGACATACCGCTTTCCTTTGCTCATGCGGCCTCCCCGACCAGCCTGCGCAGCATGTCCAGGGCGGCCTCGAACGAGTCCACGGACGCCTCGCCCGTGCCCGCGAGGTCGTATCCGGTGCCGTGGTCCGGCGAGGTGCGCGGATACGGCAGCCCCAGGGTGACGTTCACGGCCCGGCTGAAATGCAGGAGCTTGAGCGGGGCCAGCCCCTGGTCATGATACATGGCCAGCACCGCCGGATACGCGCCCCTGGCCGCGAAGTGGAAAATCGTGTCGCCGGGAACGGGTCCGGCCACGTCCAGCCCCTCGGCCCCGGCCGCTTCCAGGGCCGGAATGATCACCTCGATCTCCTCACGCCCGATCTTGCCGGACTCCCCTGCATGGGGATTGAGGCCGCACACGCCGATGGGACCGGCGAGCCCGAGGGTTCGCAGGAAACCGGCGGTCAGCCGCAGGCAATGCAGGATGCGCTCGCCCGTGACCAGCCCCGGCACCTCGGCCAGGGGCGGATGGGTCGTCACCAAGCTGACCCGCAGCTTGGGCGAATCGTCCTCCGGGTCGTGGCCGCACAAATGCATGCACACGTTCTCCCGGCCCACGCCGAGTCGTTCGGCCAGGAACTCCGTGTGCCCGGGGAAGTCGAACCCCGCCTCCTGGAGCATGGCCTTGTTCAGCGGACAGGTCAGCAGGCCCTGGGCGATCCCGGCCTTGAGGACGTCCACGGCCGCGTCCAGGCTCGCCCCGGCAGCCAGCCCGCCGACCGGCATGGCCTTCCCGCACGGGAAATCGAGCCCGGCCAGCCGCTCCGGTTCGAAAAGATAGATTCCGGCGTCCCTGCCGACGACATCCGCAGGTGCGGTCACGGCCTCGAAAAACGTGGCCGCGCCGATACGCTCCAGTTCCCGGTCAAGGGGCGAAGCCGGACCGATGAGCAGAATGCGCTCCCCGATTGCCGGGGCGCGAGTGAAATGGCGGGCCACCAGTTCCGGGCCGAGGCCGCAGGGGTCGCCAAGGGTTATGCACAGGGTTTTCATGATATCTTCTTTGATGCTGGGCAATTGCGTTTGCGAAAAATGTACGCGCCCCCCCCGGATTCCGTCACCGGCGGTCCCGGCGGGCGGCCATGTAATCGGCCAGGATGCGTGCGTGGTCGAATGCCAGTTCGGGCCACTCGCCCAGGGGGAACACCCTTGCCTCGGCTGCGTCGTCCCCGGCCAGGAGCGAGTCCGGATCGGCGGGCACGCCGGTGTAGACCACGCTCATGGTGTGCTGACGGGGGTCCCGGTCCGGGTCGGAATAGACGCCGAGCAACCCGGTCAGGGTCACGTCCAGGCCGGTCTCCTCTCTCATCTCCCGAACAGCCGCGTGCTCGCAGGTCTCGCCGTAGTCCACGAAACCGCCGGGCAACGCCCAGCCGTAAGGCGGGTTGGCCCGTTTGATGAGCACCACTCCCTCGCCCTGCCCCGAAGGCATGGCAATGACCACGTCCACCGTGGGGGTCGGGTTGCGGTACACACCCACCTCCCTGCCGCAATGAGGGCACGGCTGCCGGACTATCATGCGTCTCTCCCGGTCATGAATTTCATATACCGGACTCTCCCCGAACCCGGCCCCGAAGTCAAACGACAGCTGCGCCGGTCACGAAATTTGTACCCGCCTCCCCGGGCCGCACGGGACGGCCCTCGCACTGCGCCGCTCCCGGCCCGATCGGCGGAGTCGTTGCGTGCTGAATACATAAATGTCTGTATAAATTGGAATATTTGTCGTAATGCAAACCATACGAGAAAGGCTTCATCGGACCATCCAGTGAAGCCTTGTGATTCTCGTGTGCAAAATAAAGGAAGAAGAATGCTTTGTATTTAGCAACCGACGTGCCAAAGACTGACAAACAGGTGCAATTATTTTTTAGTCAAATAAATTCAAATATTTGTATTTGTGCCAGAATCGTCTTCCGCAACAGCACCCCCTGAAAACGGTACAATATTTTTTACCCTTTGCGGGCAAAGGTCCATTTTGGGTGTATCGGAGTTCAAGATTTTATACGGTCGGTCCGTCGCGATTGGCCGAAACGACGCTGCGCGCCCCCCTTATGGAGAACGCGCAGAAAAACCGGCTGCGGTGGGGAGACTATGACGATTGCAGGGAAACGGAAAAGCCCTTGTCGCAGAGCTTTTTCACGGACACGGCACCGTCGCGGAGAATCTCCAAACGGCTTGCGCCGAGCATGCGGACCACGGTGGACGGCTTGTCGCCCCTGGGCCACGGCGGATCGAGGTAGGATTCGTCGACCAGCGCCAGCAGTTCGGGATCGAGGTCCTCGGGCAGCGCCACGGGCTCCTGGCCGGAGATATTGGCGCTGGTGGCCACGATGGGCCGCTTCAACCGGCGGGAGAGTTCGGCGGCAAAGGGATGGCCGCTGTATCGGACAGAGGTATACCCTTCCTCGTCACAGAGGAGGTCGGGCAATTCGGGAATGGCCTTGACCAGGATGGACAGGGGGCCGGGCCAGAACGCCTTGGCCAGTTCCAGCAGGGAGGAGGACTTGTTGTCCGTGACCAGCCCCAGCATGTCAATGCTGCCGATGATCAGCGGCAGCGGCATGTCGTCGGGCCGCCCCTTGATGCGGGTCACCCGCTCGCATGCTTCGCGATTCATGGCGTCGCAGCCGACTGCGTACAGCGTCTCCGTCGGATAGACGGCAACGCCGCCCGCATTCATGACCTTGAGAACATTATGCATGGCCACCCCTTTTTTATCTTGAATACCATTCGCGTTTGAGCTGTTCCAATTCCTCGTCGGAAAATGTGGGCGAATCATACATCCCCGCCCGGTCCCGTTGAGTGAATGCCTGATAGAGAATGATGGCCGCAGCCACCGACACATTGAAACTCTGTACCATGCCCTGCATGGGAATGTATATTTCATCTTCAACAAGCTCGGCCAATTCCGGGGAAGTGCCCCGATGCTCGTTGCTTAATATGATCGCTGTGGGCTTGGTGAAGTCGAAATCCATGACCGGTCGGGCGGTCTCGGAAAATCCGGTCCGCAACAGCTGCATGTCCCGGGCCCGCAGGGAATCGACCATGGCCCCGGCGTCCACGTGCAGGGTGCGGTGAATCCACTTTTTTGCCGAGGCGGAACTTTTCTTGCCGAGGTCGGGCCACTGGGACGTCGTATAATAGAGATGGACCCCGGCCACGCCGAAGGCGTCGCAGCTCCTGAGCACAGCAGAGACGTTGTGCGGGTCCCATATGTTGTCCATGACTAGAGTGAGGTCCTTCTGCCGCCTGGCAAGAACCCGATCGATGCGCTCTTTCCGTTTTTCCGTGATCTCGCGTGACATAGCCGGCTTGGTAACGATTCTCCCGGCAATTGGCAAGCCCGTCGGCAACACCAAGGACATGCAAAAATGAAAAAAACGTGCTATCGCAAGGCATGATAATCTTCAATCATCGTATTGACTTTTTTTCCTTTACCATAGGAAAAGAAGAGAAATTGGTACTATTTCCCTAGATACCGACGGAGTGAAGCATGCGCGCATTGATTGTCGAAGACGAATTCCTCAGCCGCAAAGTTTTGCGGTCCTTCCTCATGACCCTGTTCGATGTCGATATCGTCGTCAACGGGCGGGAGGCCGTTGAGGCGTTCAAGCTGAGCCACACGGACGGTAATCCGTACGACCTGATTCTGATGGACATCATGATGCCCGAGGTGGACGGGATCGAGGCATTGCAGAAGATCCGAAAGATCGAAAACGAAAACAACTATCGCCCGAGAGTCAAGGTGATCATGACCACGGCCCTGGACGATCCGCAGACCGTCATTAAGACGTTCTACGACGGCGAGGCCTCCGCCTACATCGTCAAGCCGGTTGCCAAGGACAAGCTTTACGAGGAACTGGAAAAGCTCGGACTTCTGAACAAATAGGAAAGGACCGTCATGAGCGAAGATCCAATGGTCGAGGAGTTCTTCTCCGAGGTCAACGACAAATACTACCCCCAGGTCATGGACGGGCTGGAAATGCTGGAAGGCGACAAACTCGCCGACGGCATCGAAATCCTGGCCCGCCCCCTGCACACCATCAAGGGTGTGACCGGCTTCATGGCGGGATTCGAAGAGGCATCCCATTTCACCCACAAGATCGAGGACTTCCTGAAGAAGGTCCAGTCCGGCGATGTGGATTCGACGTCGGAAAACGTCACCCTGCTCTCGCGCGGGGTGAACATGATCTTCCAGGTCCTTGAGCAGTTGCGCGAAGGGAACCCGGACGAGGAAGAGCAGAACGAGGTCCTGGAACTCATCCGCGCGGCATCGGAGTCCGGCCAGGAAATTTCCGAAATCACCGGCGCGGGCGTGGACGTGGAGACGCGGGACGAGGTGACCATCATCCGCGTCAAGGACCCCCGCGTCCACCTGGACGGCCATTTCAAGCCCATCATCTCGGCCATCCTCTCCGTGGAGCCCGGGGACTCCATCCTCCTGGACCTGGGCCAGGTCCTGACCTTCGGCTCCGGGGCCTGGGCGGCCGTGTCCTCCATGGGCACCACCTTCAAGATCGCCGCCTGCAACATGTCTGCCGAAGCCAGGATGACCCTCTACGCCTGGGGTTTCGACCAGACCATTTCCGTTTACGCCGACGAAGAAACCTATTTCACTACGCAATAAGGGGATATCATGCAGGACAGCATCATACAGTGCATCGAAGACATCGAGACGCAAATTCTCGACGTGGAAGCCACCGGCCAGGGCGCCGGCGAGGCCGTGGATGCACTCGGCTTGTCATGCATGAAACTCTCCTCGGCAAGCGTCATCGCCATCCTGGACATGCTCAAGGACGGCATCACGCCGCCGAGCCGGGAAATCATCACCTCCATGCTCGGCATCTGCGAGGCCCACAAGAAATTCTTCTTCGCCCTGGGCGGCCTTCTGGAAGATAGCGCCGACGCCCTGGCCAAGATCGAAAAGTCCTCCTCCGGCTTTGTCGAGGAGACCGAAGAGAGTGCGGCCAAGGCCTTTGAGGAGCCGCCCGCCGTTGAAGTCGAAATCGAAGAGCAAGGCGAGCAGGACCAGGCCGAAGAAGCCAAAAAGCCGGAAAAGGCCAAGCCCGAGGCCAAGACTGCGGCCTCGGCCATCTCCTCCATCCGCGTGCCCACGGACTCCCTGGACCGGGTCATCGAACTGGTGGGCAAGCTCATGGTCACCTATGCGGTCATCGCCCAGGGCGGCTCCACCAACATGTCCCAGGTGGCTTCCTCCCTGCGTGAACTGGACAACGTCATCAGCAAGCTCCAGATGGAGGTCAACTCCATCCGCCTGGTGCCGCTCAAGCAGATTTTCATGCCCATGCACCGGCTGGTCAAGAGCCTGAGCCAGAAGATCGGCAAGAAGATCGACTTCCAGGTCAATGGCGACGACCTGGCCCTGGACAAGACCATCGTGGAAAGCCTCAACGAGCCCCTGGTCCACCTGCTGCGCAACGCCGTGGACCACGGCCTGGAAGACCCCGACGGGCGCAAGGCCGCAGGCAAGACCGACACCGGCATCGTCACCCTGTCCGCCTGGCGGAAGGGCGACAACGCATACATCCAGGTCAGGGACGACGGCCGCGGGCTGGACCCCGACAGGATTCTCAACAAGGCCATCGAAAAGGGACTGGCCGAGGCGGACGGTGAATACGAAACCGGGGAAATCCTCCAGTTCGTGCTCCAGAGCGGCTTTTCCACGGCGGAGAAGATCACCGACGTGTCCGGTCGCGGCGTGGGCATGGACGCCGTGGTCAACGCCATCAAGGTCACCCTGGACGGCGACGTGCGCATCGAGAGCGAGCTGGGCAAGGGCGCGGCCTTCACCATCGAAATCCCCCTGGACCGCTCGGCCAACGAAGGCATCGTGGAAGCCCTCATCGCCAAGGTGGGCGGCGAGACGTTCATCGTGCCCAGCCGGGACGTGGTGGAAATATACATGCCGCGCCTCAACGACGTGGTCGGGCTGCCGGACGGACGCGAGACCGTGGACGTGCGCGGCGAGATCCACACCCTGCTCAGGCTTGCCGACCTCCTGGACCTGACCCCGCAGGTGGACGACATCGAGATGGCCCAGGCCATCGTCGTGCGCGTGGGCGACTACAAGGGCGCCATCCTGGTGGACGAGGTCCTCAGGCAGCAGCAGGTAGTCATCACGGGCTTCACCGTTCCCGTGGAGGAAATCTTCGACATCCCCATCCTCGGCTACGGCATGATGGGCGAATCCGACGCCCTGGTCATAGACACCGAGGAAATGATCCGCCACTTCCAGGAACGGATCGCCGCACAGGCGCAAACGAGCTTGACATAACGGCCCGACCGGACATAATTTCGCGACTTCAGGTGCTCGACAGCTCAATAGGGAATCCCGTGTGAATCGGGAGCGGACCCGCCGCCGTGACGCCCTGCCGACCGCTTTCAACACGCCACTGGGCATACGCCTGGGAAGGCGAAGGCGCGAGGGGCCAGCCGGAAGACCTGCCTGACAAGCCGCCACCGGGCCAGCCTGCCGGATTCTCGAATCCGCAGCCGCGCATCCGGTCGTTCCAAAGCGGCTTGACGACCATGGTCCTGCCCCGGTGGTACGAGGGCTTACCGCTTGCGGCACTGAAGGGAAAAAACGGCTCCCCTTTTCCGGAATCCGACGGAAAAGGGGGTTTTCATTCCCAGAACACGCCCTCCGAAACGGAGGAAATCATGCATCGTATCGTAGAATCGCTCATCGTCTGCGTTCTCGTTCTCACCCTGGCCGTCCCCGCCTTTGCCGGCCATCACGACCAGGGCCCGGCCAAACAGGCCATCGTCCTGGCCGCCTTCGGCACTTCCTATCCCGAGGCGCTCAAGTCCATCCTGAACATCCGGACCCGGATCGAAAAGGCCCACCCCGGCACGTTGGTCAGGCTCGCCTTCACCTCCGGCATCATCCGGAACATCTGGAAGGAACGCCGCGACGACGCGGCCTGGCAGAAGGCCAACCCCGGCGTGCCCGAAGACGTGCTGTTCGTGAAGAGCCCGCTGGCCACCCTGGCCGACCTGTCCGACGCCGGATACAAGGACGTCACCGTCCAGTCCCTGCACGTCTTCTCCGGCGAGGAGTTCGCGGACCTGAAGAACACCCTGATCGGCCTGCGCTCCATCCGCACGGTCAAGGCCAAATCCCTGCCCTTCACCGCCATGCGGCTGGGCCGCCCGGCGCTGGGCATGCCCGGCGACGCCCACCCCTACACCGAGGACATCGCTGCTGCGGCCCAGGCCCTCAAGGCGGACGTTGACGAGGCCGGGAAGATGGACGCCGCCCTGGTCTACATGGGCCATGGCAACGACTTCTACTCAACGGGCATCTACGCGGAATTCCAACGTGAAATGCAAAACAGGCACGACTACCCCGTGTATGTCGCCTGCGTGGAAGGCTACCCCGCCTTCGACGACATGCTGGCCCTGCTCAAACAAAGCGGCAAGAAGAACGTGCTGCTCAAGCCGTTCATGATCGTGGCCGGCGACCACGCCTCCAACGACATGGCCGGAGACGAGGACGACGCCTGGAAAGTGCTGCTCGCCAAGGAAGGCTTCACGGTCAAGACCGACCTGCGCGGGCTGGGCATGGTGGACGCCTGGGCGGACATCTACGTGCGCCACCTCGACGACGCCCTGGCCCAAACCCACCTCTTGCCGTAAGGAAAACCATGACCGCCGTTTCCCGCACCACCGCCGTCGCCGCCCTGGCCTGCTCCCTGGCAGGAATGGTGGTGCTGGCCGCCGGAATGGGCTTCATCGAAGTCTCGCCCGGCGAAGTGGTCGCCGCCCTGTCGGAGTGGCTGCGGGGAGCGGCGGAAACCGTGGACCCGCTCAAGGCGAGCGTGGTCATCGACGTCCGGCTGCCGCGCATCCTGTGCGCCCTGCTGGTGGGCTTCGGCCTGGCCGTGTCCGGCGCCGTCTTCCAGGGGTTGCTCCTCAACCCCCTGGCCGACCCGTTCACCCTGGGCGTGTCGTCCGGGGCGGCCTTCGGCGCGGCCCTGTCCCTGCTGCTGGGCCTGGCCTTCGCCGGTCCGGCCACCCTGCCGATCATGGCCTTTCTCGGGGCCACGGCCACCCTGGTGGCGGTCATCGCCATGTCCGGGCGCGACGGCGAGCTCAATCCGGCCAATCTCATCCTGGCGGGCGTCATCATCTCAGCCATCCTTTCGGCAGGGCTGAGCTTCATCAAGTACATGGCCGACGAACGGGTATCGGTCATCGTCTTCTGGCTCATGGGCAGTTTCGCGGCCCGCACCTGGACCGACGCCGTACTGGCCGGTTGCGCCGTGCTGCCCGGATTCCTGGCCTGCCTCTACTTCGCCCGCGACCTGAACGTCATGAGCCTGGGCGCACGCTCTGCCCGCAGCCTGGGCGTGGACACGGGAAAGATCCGTCTCTTCCTGCTGGTCACGGCGTCGCTGGTCAGCGCGGTCTGCGTGTCCGTTTCCGGGGTCATCGGATTCGTGGGGTTGATCATCCCCCACCTGATGCGCATGGTGGTCGGGCCGGACAACCGGTGGCTGCTGCCCGCCTCCGGCCTGGGCGGGGGAATCCTCCTGCTGGCGGCGGACACCTGCACCCGCGCCGTCCTGCCCCAGGAGGTGCCCATCGGCGTGCTCACCGCCCTCATCGGCGGCCCGGTGTTCTGCCACATCTTCACCCGCAGCCGCAGGAAACTCCATGGATAGCGGCCACATCAACACCACGTCCCTGCGCTTCGGGTACGGGGAATCGCCGGTCCTGCGCGGCCTGGACCTGGCCTTTGAGCCGGGCCTGCTCCACGGCATCGTCGGCCCGAACGGATGCGGCAAGTCCACCCTGCTCGGGCTTCTCTCCGGCCACCTCGCCCCAAACAGCGGCCAGGCCGCCCTTGACTCCGTTCCCGTCGGGGAGTATCCCGCTTCCCGACTGGCCCGCCGGTTGGCCCTGGTGGAACAGGTCCCTGTCGCCAACTTTCCCTTCACCGTGTTCGAGACCGTACTCATGGGCCGCCACCCGCACATCCCACGGTTCGCCCGCCCCTTGCCGACGGACCTGGAGATGACGGAACGGGCCCTGACGGTCATGGACCTCGGCCATCTGCGCGACCGGGTGCTGGCCGACCTGTCCGGGGGCGAACGGCAACGCGCCGTGGTGGCGCGGGGGCTGGCTCAGGACACCCCGGTCCTGCTCCTGGACGAGCCCACCTCGTCAATGGACATCCGGCACGGGCTGGCGACCATGACCGAGCTCCGACGGCTGGCGCGGGAGCAGGGCAGGAACGTGATCACGGTCCTACACGACCTCAACCTGGCGCTCAGGTTCTGCGACCGGGTGATCATCCTTGCCGACGGGACGGCGCACGCCCAGGGAACCGCTGAAGAGACGCTCACCCCGGCCAACATCGAAGCCATCTTCCGCGTCCGGACAACCGTGCTGGACACCGAAGCCGGACCGGCCATCATCTATTCACAGGAAGCATCGTGAACCGAATTCTCTCCGCCCTTCTTCTCATACTCCTCCTGCCTGCCACCGCCTCGGCCCTGACCATGACCGACGACTCCGGGAGAACCGTCACTTTCGACAAGCCGTTCACCCGCATCATTTCCCTGTACGCGGCGCACAGCGAAAACCTCTTCGAGCTCGGCCTCGACGAGGAAATCGTCGGCGTGTCCCGCCAGGAGGACTATCCCGCGCACGCCATGGAAAAGACCGCCTTCAGCGCCCGCGACGGCGTGGAGCGGTTCCTGGCCGCCGAGCCGGACCTGGTACTCATCCGCCCCATGCTCGACAGGGGGTATCCCGGCCTGTGGCAGGCCCTGGAACGACACGGGATCACCGTGGTCTCCCTGCAACCCAACACCGTGGACGAGATGTACGGGTACTGGCGCGCCCTCGGGCTGCTGACCGGCAGGGAAACGGATGCCGAGGGGATGGTCCGTACCTTCAAGGACAAGCTCTCCTTCTTCGAGGAACGGCTCGCGCACCTGCCGGAGCAGGAACGGCCCAGGGTATTTTTCGAATCCATCCACTCCAAACACGCCACCTTTTCGCCCGGCTCCATGCCCCTGTTCGTCCTGCACTACGCGGGCGGGCGGAACGCGGCGCCCGACGCCAGGCCGAAACGCGACACCAATATTGCCGCCTACGGCCTGGAACGCCTGCTCGACAGGGGCAAGGACATCGATTTCTACCTGGCCCAGTACGGAGCCATGAACCAGGTCTCGGTGGACAAGATCCGCAACGGCCCGGCTGCCTCGCGCATCAAGGCCGTGCTGAACAACACCGTCTTCCTGGTGGACGAGCACCTGGTATCCAGACCGACCATGCGGCTTTTGACGGGCATCGACACCGTATACCGGCTGCTGCACTGGTAGCCTGCGATTGACGCCGCAACCGAAACAGGACACAGTCTGCTCCCCGCAGGAGAGGCAAGGAAATACCATGACGAAGAAAGGCACGCTTTACGGCATCGGGGTCGGCCCCGGCGACCCGGAACTGATCACCCTCAAGGCCATCCGCGCCCTCGGCGAGGTGGACGTGGTCTTTGCCGCCGCCTCCACCAAGAACGACTATTCCACCGCCTACGGAATCGCCCGGCCGCATCTGAAGGAGGGCGCACAGGTCATCCAGCTCGGTTTTCCCATGACCAAGGACCCCGAAGAGCTCGAAAAGGCCTGGCAGGCCAATGCGGCCATCGTGGCCGAGGTGCTCGACCGCGGCGAGGACGCCGCCTTCCTGACCCTGGGCGACCCGCTGACATACTCCACATACGGCTACCTGCAGCGCACCCTGCTCAAGCTCGCCCCGGACACCCGGCTGCGGGCCATACCGGGCATCACCTCCTTCCACGCCGCCGCCGCCAGCATCGGGCTGGTCCTGGCCGAGTCCAAGGAGTCCCTGCTCATCACCTCGGGCGTGTCCGACCCGGACAGGTTGGAAGCACAGCTTGACGTGGCCGACAATGCCGTTATCCTGAAGGCCTACAAGAACTTCGAGGAAATCCGCGACACCCTGACCAGGCTGCGGCTCGCCGACAAGACGGTCCTGGTGTCCCGGCTGGGCATGGAAGGCGAGTCCATCCTGACCGACATCAAGGACGCGCCGGAAAGGCCGCACTACTTTTCCCTGGCCCTGGTCAAGAAGAACGAGGACAAATGAAGACAGCCATCGTCCTGGCCGCATTCGGCTCCCGCCACAAGAACGCCGCAGCGTCCCTCGACCACATCGTCGAGCGGGTGCGCCAAGCCCATCCCGACCTGCCCGTCCGGCTGGCCTATACGTCCAGCATCATCCGCGGGCATATGAAAAAGGCGGGCGAAGAAGTGGAATCCGTGGCCGAGGCCCTGGACGCGCTGCTCGATGACGGCGTCACCCACGTGGCCATCCAGTCCCTGCACCTGATCCCGGGCAACGAGTTCCACGAACTGCTCGGCCTGGCCAGCGAGATGATGCTCAAGGAAGGCGGGTTCAACCGCGTGGAGATCGGCTTTCCCCTGGTGGCGGACGAGAAACACCTCACGCGGGTGGCCGAGGCCATCCTGTCCATCGCCGAGGAGGGCAAGGGAGAGAACGACGCCGTGCTCTTCATGGGCCACGGCACGCGCCATGACAACTCCGTATACTACGAAGCCCTGCACCGCTTCTTCCAGGAGCGCGACCGGACCGTGCACATGGGCGTCATGGAACACCAGAAGGAAGCGTCCATCGACGTCTTCATCGAGCGGTTCAAGGCCGACGGGGTGAAGAAGGCATACCTCATCCCCTTCCTGTTCGGCGCGGGCTGGCACGTGGCCCGGGACATGATCGGCGACGGCGAGACCAGCTGGAAGACCCGGCTTGAACAGGCCGGAATCCGATGCGAACCCGTGCTCAAAGGGGCCGGTGAATACGACCGGCTGGTGAACATCTGGCTCGAACACCTGGACGACGCCCTCAAGCGGCTGACCCGGTGTTGACGGGGGGAGGCCCCTGACCCCTATCCCCTCTTTTCCTAAACTTTTTATAGGCGCATTCGCGCGGGTGACGGTTGAGGGAGGGGGTGCCGCTTCGCCGTTGGTCGGCGGGGGAAATGGGGGACGAATCCGCACGCCGGGCACGGGCTGCGTGACGCACAGGAAAAGCGGACCGTATTGCCAACCCCGACACCCATGGGCTAGTCTGCGACATCGACGGAGAACACCTTGAGCATACTCATTCACACCCACGACGGCGGCCGGTTCGCCCTGGAACCCCATGCGGGCGACTCCCTGGCCCGGACCATCTTTCTCTCCCGTCTGTGGCACGGGGTGCCGCTCTGCTCGGGGCTGGGCAAATGCGGCCTGTGCCGCGTGCGCTACCTCTCCGACGCGCCCGAGGCCAACTCCGACGAGCTGCGCAAGCTGGGCGCACAGGCCGTGGACGACGGCTGGCGGCTCTCCTGCCTGCACCCGTCGCAACCGTGCGAAATCGAACTGCCCGAACCGCGCCGCTCCCGGCGGGCCGTGCGCACCCTCAAGCAGGGTTCGGGCGACTTCAAGCTGGCCGTGGACCTCGGCACCACCTCCATCCACTGGACCGCGCTGGTCAACGACGAGCCCGTGGCCACGGGCAGCGAGCTCAATCCCCAGACCGGGTTGGGCTCCGAGGTCATGTCCCGACTGGCCGCAGCGGCCACGGCGGAGGGACGGTTCGTGCTCCGCGCCCTGATCACCGACCGGATCACCGACCTGGCGCGGCTGGCGGCCCGCAACCTCGGCGGGCAGTGCATCGGCCTGGCCGTGTCCGGCAACCCGGCCATGACCTACATCCTGCTGGGCAGGAAGCCGGACGACCTGGCCACCGCCCCCTACACACTTTCCTACACCGGTGGCGACGAGAAAATGCTGGGCGCGGGACTGCCCCCGGCCTACATCCCGCCGCTGCTCGCCCCGTTCGTGGGCGCGGACCTGTCCGCCGGACTGACCGCCGTCGAATACGACGCCGCTCCCCGCTACCCCCTGCTGCTGGCCGACCTCGGCACCAACGGCGAATTCATCCTGTCCGTTGCCCCGGACAAGCGGTTCTGCGCCAGCGTGCCCATGGGCCCGGCCCTGGAAGGCGTGGGCCTCTCCTTCGGGCGAACCGCCGGACCGGGGGCCATCACCGGCTTCACCCTGACGCCCAAGGGACTGGAAGCAACCTATTTCGACGGACTGCAGGGCGAGCCCGGCATGACCGGCACAGGCTATCTGTCGCTGGTGGCCATCCTGCTCAGACAGGGCGTGCTCACCGAGTCCGGCCAGTTCGGGCAGGGGACCACGCCCCTGGCAGCCAAGCTGGCCCAGCGGGTGACGACCATCAACGGCGAGCCCGCCTTCACCATCACGGACGACCTCTTCCTGCCCGCCTCGGACGTGGAGGAAATCCTCAAGGTGAAGGCCGCCTTCAACCTGGCCATGTCCGCCCTGCTCAAGGAAGCGGGCCTCGACCCGGCCGGTCTGGCGGCCATCCATATCGCCGGAGCCCTGGGCGAGCACGTGGGCCTCGACGACCTGGAGACCCTCGGCTTCCTGCCCGCCGGTTGTTCGGCCAAGGCGGTCAAGGCGGGCAACACCTCCCTCAAAGGGACCGAGCTGCTGCTCACCGACCCCGAAGCCCGGCATTTCGCCGAGTCCATCCCCGCCACCCTGACCCGGCTGGAGCTGGCCGGGGACGATTCCTTCGGCAGCGAATACGTGCGCCGTATGAGGTTTACCCATGTCGATTGACAATTTGTTCCCACCCATCACCGAAGAAAACGCGGCGGAGCTCGAACGGTTCGGCAAACTGCTGAAAAGGACCTGGCCGCTCAAAAGCAAACACCGGGAGCACCTCAAGTACGACATCCGGGACATGTCGCGCGGCCTGACCGTTGACCGGTCCAAGCGGCGCAAGGAGTACATGACCGACGACAAGTACCTGTCGCCCTACCTCCACTATTTCCTGCCCTGGAACCTGTACCGCATGTCCCGGCTCTTCACCGGACTGGAGCTGGACATCCCCGAGAACGGCCAGGTGGCGGACATCGGCACCGGCCCGCTCACGGCAGTCATCGCCCTGTGGATGGCCCGGCCCCACCTGCGCGGCCGCAAGCTCAACTTCACCTGCCTCGACCTGGCCCCCAAATCCATGCAGGTCGGGCTCAAGCTTTTCCAGGCCATGGCCGGGGAGGATTCCCCCTGGCGCATCAAGACGGTCAAGGCGGGCTTCCTGGACCATCTGCGCACCAAGCCCGACCTGCTCATCGCGGCCAACACCTTCAACGAGCTGGACTGGTCAGGCCGCACCGCCCGCCCCCAGGCCGAAGGGATCGCCAAGCACTTCGCCGCCTCGGTGTCGGACACGGGCCGCGTCCTGGTCATCGAGACCGGCGTGCGGCTCACCGGACGCATCATCGCCGAGCTGCGCTCCTCGCTGCTGGCAAACGGGTTCAGCCCCATCGCCCCCTGCCCCCACGACGGGGATTGCCCCATGCCCGCCCTGGGCCAGGGCACGTCCTGGTGCCACTTCAACTTCTCCGTCAAGGACGTGCCCGCCTGGCTGGAGGCCATGTCCAAGGACGCCCGTCTTGAAAAGGACAACGTGACCCTGAATTTCCTCTATCTCTCCCGCAAGGGCGGAACCAACTGGGGCGCTGTCCGGGCCATCTCCGAACCCTTCAAGCTGCACGGCAACAGGGGCCAGTACGCCTGCTCCGACCGGGGGCTGACGCTCATCGACTACGCACCCGGCACACGCCCGCTCCAGCCGGGCCAGTCCTTTGCGCCCAACTGGCCGGAAAGGCCCAAGACCGACCTCAAGTCCAAGGCCCTCATCCTGCCCTACAAACAGAAACCCGACACGAAATGAAGATCATCGACCTCGGGCTGATCGGCTACAAGGAAGCCGAGGCCCTGCAACTGGAAACGCTCGCGGCGGTCACCGCCGGTGAACGGGAGAACACCGTGTTCCTGCTGGAACACCCCAAGGTCATCACCCTGGGCCGCCAGGGCGGGGCCGAGAACCTGCACATGGACCCCAAGCTCCTGGCCGAGCACGGCATCGAGCTGGCCCAGACCACGCGCGGCGGCAACATCACCTGCCACTTCCCCGGCCAGCTGGTGGCCTACCCCATCTGGCGGGTGGAGAAACGGCCCGGCGGCATGCGCCGATTCTTCCACGACATGGAAGAGGCGGTCATCCGAACCTGCGCCCGCTTCGGCGTGGCAACCATCCGCAGGCCCGGTCATCCCGGAGTGTGGGTGGACGAAACACGGAAAATATGCTCAATGGGCATCGGCGTTAAGCGCTGGGTCACCTACCACGGGCTGGCCCTGAACGTGGGCCGCGACCTGAGCCTGTTCAACGCCATCACCCTGTGCGGCATCCAGGGCGCGGTCCCCACCTCCATCGAGGGGGAGACCGGGCGCGACATCGACATGAAGGACGTCAAGAATGTCTTTGAAGAAGAATTCAGAAAAGCCTTTGCGGATTCCGCCCTGGCTTAGGATCAAGCTGCCCGAGGGGCGAAATTTCTCCAACACCTCCGGGCTGATAGGCGACCTCAACCTGAACACGGTCTGCCAGTCCGCCAAGTGTCCCAACAAATGGGAATGCTTTTCCAAGAACGTGGCCACGTTCCTGATCATGGGCAACATCTGCACGCGCAACTGCGCCTTCTGCAACATCGCCTCCGGGGACCTGGAACCCCTCGACCCCACCGAACCGGCCCGCGTGGCCGAAGCCGCGAGGCGGCTGGAACTCAGGCACGTGGTCATCACCTCGGTCACCCGCGACGACCTCCCCGATGGCGGGTCCGGACACTTCGCGGCCACCATCAACGCCGTGCGCGCCGCCATGCCCGGCTGCACCATCGAGGTGCTCACCCCGGATTTCCGGGGCGATGAAGCCGCGCTCAAGACGGTGCTCGGTGCCCGCCCCAACGTGCTCAACCACAACCTGGAGACCGTGCCCCACCTGTACGAGGCGGTCCGCCCCCAGGCAGACTACGAGCAGTCGCTGCATTTCCTGAAACGGGCCAAGGAACTGGCTCCGGACATCCCGACCAAGTCGGGCATCATGGTCGGGCTGGGCGAAAACGACGATCAGATCATGAAGGTCCTCGACGACCTGGCCGAAATCAAGTGCGACATCGTGACCATCGGCCAGTACATGCAGCCCAGCCGCCTCCATCCGCTGGTCAAGCGCTACGTGGAGCCCGGGACGTTCGACCGCTACGCCGAGGAAGGGAAAAACCGGGGCATCCGCCACATGTTCTGCGCGCCCCTGGTCCGGTCGAGCTACAACGCGGCTGAATTCGTCTAGGCCCCCTTCGGGGAGACCAGGGCGCTGCCCTGGACCCGCTTAAGGCCGAGGGCCTTAAGAATCCCACGTCGCCTTCGGCGAGAGGCGCGCTGACGCCGTTTGGCGCCCGTCGTCCCCTGGGCCGGTTTGCGATTTGGACAAGAAAAACGAGAAACGCCGTATCATGCTCAAACATGGTGCGGCGTTTTTTCTTGTCCAAATCGCGGAAAGTTTATCTTGAAATCATTCGATCCCCCAAAACCCCATTTCTTTTCCACACCCCTTTTCAATCTACCTGACAGACAAAGACAAGACGCACCTGACCTCAACCACAACCCGCACGAATGCGCATACAAGAAGTTTAGGAAAAGATGGGGACGGGGGGCCGGAGGCCCACTCACCTCACCGGTTGCCCGGCCACGAACACCGCTTCCACTTTGATGGAGCCGATATCCTCGAGCGCGACATGTGTCGGGTCGTCGGCCAGGACCGCGAAGTCCGCTATCTTGCCCGGCTCGATGGAGCCGCGCTCCCTCTCCTCGAAGCCCGCATAGGCGGCGTCGATGGTGAACAGGCGCAACGCCTCCACGACCGTCAGCCGCTCGGTTTCCACCGGGTGCATCACAGCGGCCTGCACCCCTTCCAGCGGCGCATAGGGCGTGATGGGGCAGTCCGAGCCGCCGCACATCTTCACTCCGGCGTCGAGAAACGCCCGGTACGGCTGGATGCGGCGCACCCGTTCAGGTCCGAGCCGCCGCTCGTAATCTTCCATGTTGCTCATGAGATAGGGAAAGAAGGCCGGTTGCACGGCGGCGATGATCCCGGCCCGCGCCATGCGATGCAACTGGTCGTCGGTGGGCACCTCGCAGTGCTCGATGCGGTGGCGATGGTCGTCGCGGGGGTGTGCGGCCAGGGCCTTTTCCATGGCCGACAGCACCTGCTCGATGGCCCGGTCCGCCTCGCAATGGATGGTGGCCTGCAAGCCCGCCTTGTGGGCCTGCAGGATGAAGTCGTCCATCCGCTCCTGGGTGAAATTCAGCGTGCCGCAGTTGCCGGGCTGGTTGGCGTACGGCTCCAGAAAGGCGGCGGTGTAGGCGCTGATGGCCCCGTCCGCGCAAATGCAGCCGCCGATGCGCGGCAGCCCCAGCTCCAGGGTCTCCTCGATGTCCATGACCTGATTCCAGACGATGGCGTGCAGGGGCAGCTCGTCCTGGTGCTCCACCACCACCCGGGTGTCTCCGGGGCCGAACTCGCCGCCCTCGAGACAGTGCAGCGTGGTGACGCCTTTTTTCATGGCCGCCCGGCACGCCTCCTTGAACCGGGCCAGCTTGACCTCGGTGGGGGTCAGGGCGCTGACCTTGGGAACGACGTGCGACAGGATGCCGGGGTCGCGGACAACGCCGGTGGGCCCGTCGCCGTCCATGTCCATGCCCGGCAGCCCTGCGGGCAGATCGAGCAGGGCAAGGGCCCGGCTGTTCAGGGCACAGAGGTGCCATGACGAATGCACGATCATCAACGGGCGGTCCGGACAGGCCGCGTCCATTCCCCTGCGGTGGGGCAGCCTGATCTCCCGCAGGTTCAGCTCGTTGAAGGAAAAGCCGAAGAGCCACTGCCCCTCGGGCACGTCCGGGGCGGCCACGGCCACCTTCTCCATGATGGACTCCAGGGACGTGTCCTCGGAAAAGTCGAGGCCGTGCAGCACCTGCCCGGTGAGGCCGAGGTGCTGGTGGGTATCGATGAAACCCGGCAGGAGCGTGCTGCCATTCATGTCGCGGACGGGCCAACCGGCTTCAACCAGGGAAGCCATGTCGGTTTCGGAACCCACCCGGAGGATGCGCCCGTTTTCCACGGCCACGGAGGCAAAGCGGGTGTCCGCCTCGTCCATGGCGATGCCGTTGACGTTGGTCAGGATGAAATGATCGTGCATTGTATTGAAAGAGAATGAGGTGGTTAGAATATCCAGTCGCGAATCCGCAGGTCGATCTTGGGGATGCCCCGAAACCGGTCGATCTTGGGGGTGAAGGCAAAACGCATGGTCCGCCCGTAAGCCTCGCGGGTCAGGGTCTTGGCCGACCGCCACGCCTTGCCGGACAGCCGCGTCCCGGTCTCCGGGTCCTCCAGCACGATCTTCACGTGCTCGCGCTCCCTGCCGAAGGTGGCGTATTCCACCACCTTGACCGGCTTGGTGGCGAACACGGGTTCCGGGTTCCCCATGCCGTAAGGCTGCAACAATTCCAGCTCCTTGAGCAGGGTGTTGTTGATGTTGGCGAAACCCAGCTCGTGGTCGAGCTTGAGGGTGGGCGTGAGGGGCTCCGGTCCCAGGGTCTCGACCACGTGGTCATGAAACCGGCGGCGCAGGGCTTCGAGGTTGTCCGGCGACACGGTCAGCCCGGCCGCCTGTTTGTGCCCGCCGAAGCCTTCAAGCAAGTCTCCCACGGCCTGCAACCCCTCATAGAGGTTGAACTCGGAGATGGACCTGCCCGACCCCTTGAGCAGCCCCCCGGACGCTTCCGGGGCGCAGAGCAGGAGCGTGGGCCGATAGAACCTCTCCACCACCCGGGAGGCCACGATGCCGATGATGCCGGGGTGCCAGTGATCGCCGTAGAGCACCAGCCCGGCCCTTTGCCGCATGGACTCGGCCTGCTGCATCGCCTCGTCCGCAATCTCCTGCTCCTGGCGGCGACGCTCCAGGTTGATGGCATTGAGCTCCTCGGCAATGGGCATGGCCGTATCGAAATCCTTGGCCAGCAACAGATTGAGCGCCTTTTCCGGGTCGCCCATGCGCCCGGCTGCGTTGATGCGCGGGGCGATATTGAAGCCGATCTGCCCGGCCCCCAATTCCGCCTGGCGCTCGTAATCGCTGACCACCTTGAGGGCGGCCATGCCCGGTCGCCGTGCGTCCTTGATGAGCAGGAGCCCGTTCTTGACCAAAATGCGGTTCTGACCGGTCAGGCTGACCACGTCGGCGATGGTGCCCAGGGCCACCAGATCGAGCAGGGGCCGCCAATCCACGGGCTCGCCGGGCAGCAGCGGGTTCAGCGCGGCCATGAGCAGCAGGGCCACGCCCACCCCGGCCAGGTCGGCGTAGGGGCCCTCCTCGCCGAGACGCGGATCGCAGACCGCGTCGGCGTCCGGCAGCGTCTCGCCGGGCAGGTGATGGTCCGAGACCACCACGATCATGCCCAGTTCGCGGGCGCGGGCCACGGCTTCCATGTCCGAGATGCCGCAGTCCACGGTGAGCAGCATGTTCACGCCCTCGGAATGGAGCTTTTCGATATGCGGGACGTTGAGGCCGTACCCCTCCTCCATGCGATTGGGCAGATGGTGACGGACGTCCATGCCGTGCAGGGCGAAGAACTCCTTGACCAGGGCCGTGGCCGTGATGCCGTCCACGTCGTAGTCGCCCCAGACGCACAGGGTGCGTCCCTCGGCCAGCCCCCGGGCCAGGGTCTCGGCGCCGTCGGTCAGGCCGGGAATCTCGGACGGCGGGGCCATATGGCGCAGCAGCGGGCTCAGGAAGCGGTCCATCTCCTCCGCGCCGGACAGGCCTCGGTTGGCGAGGATCTCCACAATCAGTTCGGATACTTCCAGTTCATCCGCCAGTCGGGCGGCGTCAGGGGGCGCGGTCTTTTCGCCGCGAGGTTTCCAGATGCAGGGCAATGTGATTCCGGTAGGTTGGCAGGCTGTTGTAAAACGGCGGTCCCAGGCGTTGCTGCAAGGAACTCAAAACTCTCACGCGGAACAACCACGCTTCGGCCTCGAGCTCCTTTCCGCCTTTCATCTCACCATGTTGAACAGCCCATGTTTTTGACTTCTTTAATAATCCGTCAGGAAAGCACTTTCACGAACTGCTCGATGTCATCGGACTCGAACAGCTCTTCCGCGACCTCCATGAGGTCGTCCATGTCCACCTGCACGTCAAGGCAGAGTTCCTCCACCTTGCCCATATAGGGGCCGTCCGGGTCAGCCACGGCGTGGATCACATAATCCGCCAGACAGACGATGTTCGACTCTGCCGAGTGTTCCGGGGACAGGGCGGGCGAATGGTGCCAGTTGACCGGTTCCACCAGATCGGCGGGCAGATCCCATGACTTGAGCACCAGCGCGCCGACAACGGCGTGGTCCAGCCCCCAATATTCCTCTTCGGCCTCGCTGTCGGAAATTTCGTTGTCCTCGGCCATGTCGTGCATGGCCTGCCAGTCCTCGGGCCGCCGAAGAGCGGTGATGAGCTTGCCGATGTCGTGCAGCAGGCCCACGGTGAACAGGTTGTCCGGGTTGCCCACATCGACCATGTGCGACAACTCCTTGGCCACCATGGCCACCAGGAACTGGTGCGTCCAGTAATCGCTCAGATTGAAATCGCCGGGGATGTCGTACTTGGAGGACAGGCCGTTCACCCCGAGCGCCAGGACGATGTTGCGAATCTCGGCCATGCCGAGCACGGCTGCGGCGCGGGGCACGGACCGGACCTCGGCCTGCAGGCCGTAATAGGCCGAGTTGGCCAGGCTCAGAATGCGCGTGGTCAGCCCCTGATCCATGCTCAGGGTCTCGCCCACGTCCTCCAGGGAGGCCATGGACCCGCTGCCCGTCTGGACAAAAAGCTGTTTCAGCACGTCGGGGGAAAATGGCAGGTCTTCCCGCATGCGGGGAAGTTCGCTCAAAAACTGCTGAATCCTATTCTGGTTCATGGAAGCTCCCGCACTGCCGATCAGGTTCCATTTCGAGCGGACGCCTGCCCCGCTAATCCAGGTTGATGGGCGCGGACGGCTTTTTCTTCCTGGGCTCCGCCTGCGGCTTTTCCTCGCTGCCGTTTGTCGGCGGCGCACTCCGGGCTTCCTCGATCGGGATGTCCGGCCCCTCTCCCTGCGCCACAAGTCCCTTGCCCTTGAGGTAGCCCCAGAACTGACGGCTGGCCTCCAGGTTCGGATTCACCTGCAGACTCTTCAGCAAATATTCCTTGCACCCTTCGACGTTGCCCTTTTCGAAGTAGCAGCGCGCGATATTGTGGTAGAGATGTTCGTCGTTGCGCACCAGTTCCTCGGCCCGCAGATAGTATTGCAGGGCCTGGTCGTACATCTTGTTCTTGCGCATGTTGATGCCGAAGTCGTTGAACAGGTGCTTGTGCTCTTCCTCGAAAGCGGCCTCAAGGCCCACCAGACGCTCGAAAATGTCGTTGGCCTTGGCCTGGTCGCCCCGGTCGAGGTAGGTCAGCCCCAGGCCGAAGTTGGCCCGGACGTTCTCCTCGTCGATGGCCATGGCCTGCTTGTACTCGAACTCGGCGCTGTAGGCCGCGCCGCGCTCGCGGTGCTTCTCGCCGCGCACAATGGAGGTGTTCATCTCCTTCATGGCGGGATAGACGGTGGATACGTAAAACTCGGGCTCGGGGTTGAACTTGGTCAGAAATTCTTCGCGCTCGATGGTCCGCTTGGGGCCGGACGGGACGTAGTTCACATTGAGGGGCTGGATACAGATCTGGCCGTCGTCCTGCTCCTCGGCGTCCCAATAGGTCTTCTGGATCGTCTTGCGCTGGGTGGTGCCGGTGCCGATCTTGCCCACGGTCTGGGTGGAAAAGATGCCCTTGATCTTCTCGGCGCCATCGCGAACGAGTTCCTTCCCGGAGTCCGCACTCCCGGCTGGAACGCTCTCTTCGCCGCGCTTGTCCGGGGCGGAGGCGTCACCCTTTTTGGCGTCCGACTTGAATTCAAAATCGATCATGCCAGCTCCTGTCAGGCCTGTTCCATCTCCCCGATGATAGCAAGGGCCGCCTCCCTTGGAGAAACCGCCCTGGTGACGGGCCGCCCGACCACCAGGAAATCCGAACCGGACCGCACGGCCCGGCCTGGAGTGACCACCCGCCGCTGATCGTCGGCACCGGCGTCCGCAGGACGGATACCCGGCGTCAGGCAGACGAAACCCGGACCGCAGGCGCCCTTGATGCGCTCCACCTCGAGGCCGGAACAAACCACTCCATTTAGTCCATATTGCTTGGCTTTCACAGCCAGGTCAAGGGCCATCTCCGAAGGATCGCCCGCGTTGTCCACGGGCAGGTCCCCGGCCGCCATGCTGGTCAGCATGGTCACGGCCAGAACCAGAGGCTCCCGACCGGGCCGCGCCCCTTCGGCGCACCCCTGCATGGCCGCCCTGGCCATGCGCTCCCCGCCCAGGGCGTGGATGTTGACCATGTCCGCACCCAGCCTGACGGCGGACCGCACCGCGCCCTGCACGGTGTTGGGAATGTCGAAGAACTTGAGGTCCAGGAAGACCTTGTACCCGAGGTCCTTGAGGCCGGACACGACCCTGGGCCCCTCGGCGGTGAACAGCTCCAGGCCGACCTTCATCCACGGAGCCGCGCCGTCGAGCGTCCGGGCCATGGCCAGGGCCTCTTCGGCGTCCTTGAAATCCAGTGCGACTACCAGCTCAGCCATTGTTCTTCCATGTATCCATGATGTTGCCGAGGATGCCGGGCCGCAGCGCGGGCTTGCAGCGCCCGGCCAGGTATACGGACTTGAGTTCCCGGTACGCCTCGTCCAGGTCGTCGTTGACCACCCAGTAATCGAACCACTCGGCCTGGGCCAGCTCACCGGAGGCGTTGGCCAGCCTCTTGGCGATGGACTCGGCCGAGTCGGTGCCGCGCCCTTCCAGCCTGCGCACCAGCTCCTCGCGGGACGGCGGCAGCAGAAAGACGTAGGTGCCCTTGTAGAAGGTCTTCTTGAGCTGCTTGGCTCCCTGCACGTCGATGTCGAAGAGCACGTCGCGGCCTGCATGGAGCATCTCCTCCACCGGCCTGGTGGCCGTGCCGTAGAAATTGCCGTGGACCTCGGCCCACTCGCAGAAGTCGCCCCGGCTGCGCATGGCCACGAACTGGTCGCGGGTCACGAAGTTGTATTCACGCCCGTCCTGCTCGCTTCCGCGCGGCGCGCGGGTCGTGTAGGACACGGAAAAGCCGAAATCCGGGTACTCGTCCCGGAGCATGGAAATGAGCGTCGATTTGCCGGTGCCGCTGGGTGCGCAGACCACCAGGACCTGCCCCAGCCTGAAAGTATGATCGTCCCGGTTCACCGCCCCTCCCCTTCGTCGGCCTTGAAACGTTGCCCGATGGTCTCGGCCTGGATGGCCGACAGGATGACGTGGTTGGAATCGGTGACGATGATCGCCCTGGTCTTGCGGCCCTGGGTGGCGTCGATGAGCCGCCCGTCGGAGCGCGCGTCCTCACGCAGCCGCCGCATGGGCGCGCTGGACGGGTTGACGATGGAGATGACCCTGTCGAGCACCACGAAATTGCCGAAGCCGACGTTGAGCAAACCCTGTTTCTGCATAGCTTCCTGTTTCCCCGGACTGCCTATGACGGGACCCGTGCGCGGCAACGCCCGGATCACGTCATTCCCCGCAGTCCCTACTCGATGTTCTGAACCTGTTCGCGACAGCGTTCGAGTTCCGCCTTGAAATCAACCACCAGTCGGCTGACGTCCGTGTCCTGGGCCTTGTTGCCGCAGGTGTTGATCTCCCGGAAGGTCTCCTGAACCAGGAAATCGAGCTTCTTGCCCACCTGGCCGGTGTCGGCCAGGACCTCGCCCAGCCGATCCAGATGGGCGTCCAGCCGGGTCAGTTCCTCGGACACGTCGAGCTTGTCCGTGAGATAGGCCACTTCCTGCAGCAGCCGGTCCTCGGAGAAATCCGCATTGGCGGATTCGAGCATATCCGTGATGCGCTGCCGGAGGGCGACCTTCTTGGCTTCGAGCACATCGGGGATGCGTTCGCCCACCTGCCGGGCTAGGTCGCGCAGGGTGTCCAGGCGGGACATCAGGTCGGCCACCATGGCCTCGCCCTCCACGGCGCGGGAATCCACCCATTCCTTGAGGGCGCCCTCAAGGCCGTCGGTCAGGGACTTGGCCAGGCCGGGGTCCGGCTCCGAACCGTTGTCGCGCCACAGCGAGGACATGGAGAGCACCCGGTTGTAATCGGGATCGAAGACCCGCCCCTGGGACGCGGCCAGTTTCTCCATCTCCTTGAACATGGCCTTGGCCATGGTCTCGTTGAAGGAGACGCCCATGACCCCGGCGTCCAGGACCTCCAGGTTCAGGGCGACGTCCACCCGGCCTCTTGATGCGTAGGTGCGGACGATCTTTTCCCAGCCGTTCTCCAGGGACCGGAGATAGCCGGGCATGCGCCACTTGACGTCCAGGTACCGTCCGTTCACGGATTTGATCTCCCAGACGTGGGTCCAGGCTGCCGCCTGGGTCTCGTGCCGACCAAAGCCGGTCATGCTTACAGGCATGTGTATTCCTTTATGTTTGGCGGCCGCGTATTGAGCACGATTGCTCCACCTACGGCCTGCTCAGCTTGGTTTTATACGACTGACGCAGCTTTGTCAGCCGCGTTTTCATGTCCTCGCCCGCGTAATCCGGGAAGGTCCAGGGGAAATCGACCCAGCGCTTTTTTTGCCACATCAGGGTCAGGTCCGCCCATATGCCGTCCTTCAGATAGATGCGGTGCGAAAAATTCTTGCCCGTGGCCAGGACCAGGGACTGCATGGTCAGGAAACCGGGGTCGAGGTTGAACAACCGCTTCCCGGCCGTGCCCCAGCGGATTTCCAGCGTGTTGGTGAACGTCTTGATGTCCGCCAACTCGTCCAGGGGGCGCAGTGTCTCGAAGCTGACCAGCCGCCGCCGGATGGGGGTGCCCAGCTCCTCGTCGTAATAGTCGGTCTCCGTGAAATCGAACAGGCGCGAAACCTCGTCCGCCGGTCCGAAGGTCTGCTCCAGCTCGCTCCCCAGTTCCGGCCAGAACGCGCCCCAGTCCGAACCGAGGATGGAGATGACCAGCAGCCCCGGATCAGGGGTCTTGGGTATGCTCATGCGTCCTCCCCGGGCGTGCCCGACGGCTCCACCACGATGACGTTCTTGTCCAGGCGCACGGGATGCGCCCTGACCAGGGAACGCGGAGCCGCGTTCTCCGGCGGCGTCGCGAACCGGCAGGCGGCGTAATACTGACTGACGCCCCTGCCCCCGGCGTCCTGAACCAGCACGTCGAGGTGCGTCTGGTCCAGCAATTCCTTGAGAAAGGCCCGCTTCTTCCCGTTGACCAGTTCCCGGAGGCGGGCCGCGCGCTCCTTGCGGACCGGCACGTCCACGGGATCGGGCAGGTCGACGGCGCGGGTGCCGGGGCGCTCGGAATACGGAAATACGTGGCCGTAGGTCAAGGGTAATTCCCGACACAGGGCGAGGGTGTTCTCGAACCGGGCCTCGGTCTCGCCGGGGAAACCGGTGATCAGGTCCGCGCCCAGCCCCATGACCGGCCAGGCCTCCCTGAGCCTGTCCATGAACTCGACGGCCGACTGCGGCGAATAATGGCCGCGCCCCATGGCCTTGAGCACGTCCCTGTCCCCGCTTTGCAGGGAGAGATGAAGCTGCGGGCAGACCATGCGGGACGCGGACAGGACGTCGAGGGCCTTGTCGTCGAGCTGGCCCGGCTCCACCGAGGAGATGCGCAGCCGCGCCCTGCCCGCCCAGT
Organism: Pseudodesulfovibrio portus; assembly: GCF_026000375.1. Lineage (NCBI taxonomy): Bacteria > Pseudomonadati > Thermodesulfobacteriota > Desulfovibrionia > Desulfovibrionales > Desulfovibrionaceae > Pseudodesulfovibrio > Pseudodesulfovibrio portus. Next base: position 2,971,361 of record NZ_AP026708.1, on the reverse strand, counting down.
CGAGGGCAAAGGTCTTTTCCAGCCGGTCCACCAGGTCCCAGAAATCGGGCTTGCCGTCCAGGTCGCGCCCGAAATGGCGCAGGTTGATGCCGCTCAGGATCATCTCGCGGAAACCGGCGGCCAGGAGGCGGCCCACCTCGTCGACCACCTCGTCCACGGGACGGCTCACGGACCGGCCCCGCGTCAGGGGCACGATGCAGTATGTGCAGAAATGGGAACAGCCGTCCTGAACCTTGACCACGGCCCGCGCCCTGTCGTAGCCGGAGATGGAAAACGGGGCGAAGCGCGGTTTCTCGCCGGTGCTCCCGCCCTCGGGGCCGGACAGCAGTTCGGGCTTGTCCGCCTGGGAAACCACCCGGACCACGCCGGGAAGCTGCGACAGCTCGTCGGGCATGACCTGGGCCGCGCACCCGGTGATGACGATCCTTGCCGCCGGGTTGTCCCTGTTGAAGCGGCGCACGGCCTGGCGCAGGTCGGCCACGGCGTTGGCGGTCACGGCGCAGGAGTTGACCAGGATCAGGTCGGCGTCCATCGGGGAGTCCACCTCGCGCGCCTGATTGCCCGCCCATGCCTCGGCAATGGAGCGGGTCTCGTACTGGTTGATTTTGCAACCAAGGGTGGCGGTGTAAAACGTATTCATGCTAGTGGTTGGTAACGGTTGAATTATTCCCTCACTCTAACGGGAGTGGACTCATGAGGCAAACGAATAGATCACTCGGCGCGCACTCTCGCGCCTGTTTTTCCGGCCCTGCCATGCTTTCGGTCATTCTGGCCCTTTTCCTGGTGACCGTGCTTTTGTCCGCCTGCAACACCACCGTGGGCGCAGGCGGTGGAACCGGCTCCACCCGCGTGGGCGGCAGCGTGGGCTCCACCGGCTCCATGGTGGGCATCGGCACCTCGGTCGGACCGAACCCGATGGTGGTCTCCTACCGCGACAGGCTGTTCAGCGGCCCAAGTGCCGTGCGCATCAACCACAAGGAAGGCGTCAAGGCCCTGCAAAACGGCGACTACGACGCGGCGGCCGCCATCTTCGAGGAGACCCTCAAGGCCTACCCGGCCCACTCGGACGCCACCTACTACCTCGGCCTGACCCGCATATACCAGGGACAGCGCGAGGCCGGCTTCGCCCTGCTCAAGAGCTACCGGGAACCTGACCACTATCGGATGACCACCGACGTGCAGCGCATGGCCGAATTCCTGGAGAAAAAGGAAGACGTCCCGGCCAAGACCGTGCACCAGACATTGAACCGGTACCGGATCGACGGCTACAATCGGGATTTGCAGGAAACCAGGGACTTGAACGTCTGGCACTAGAGTGCGGACTCGATGACCCCACCGCCGAGCACGACGCCTTCGCGGTCATAGACTGCGGCCACCTGCCCCGGCGTAGGCCGGACATGCGGCTCCCGGAAGTCGAAGCGCAGCCTGCCGCCGTCAAGACGAACGCGGCCCGGCTTGGCCTTCTGGCGATACCGGGTCTGGACCAGCACCTCATCGGGCCAGGTGTCCACCGGACGCATCAGGTTCACCCTTCCGGCCACGCAGCCGTGCGCGGCCAGTTCATCTCTGGTGCCCACGATAAGCGTATTCCCCGACACATCCTTGTCCAGCACGTAGAGCGGCTCGGTCCAGGCGATGCCCAGTCCCCGCCGCTGGCCCTGGGTGTGCCGCCAGAGGCCCTGGTGCTTTCCGACCCGGGTGCCGTCCGACAACACCGCCGGGCCGGGGCCGGGCATGGTGGCGCGAGCGGTCAGGAATTTCTGGTAGTCGTCGTCCGGCACGAAACATATTTCCTGGCTCTCGCTCGGCAGGGGCGGGGTCAGCCCGTGGCGGGCCAGGATGTCCGGCACGTCCTTCTTGTGGAAGTCGGCCAGGGGAAACTCCGCCCGGCGCAGCATGTCGATGGGAACCAGGGACAGAAAATAGCTCTGGTCCTTGGCCGCGTCCGCGCCACGGGCGAGCATGCGCCCCTCTTCCCCCTCCGCCATGCGCACGTAATGGCCGGTGGCCAGGCGGTCCGCGCCGAGCTTCCCGGCAGCGTCGAACAACACCCCGAACTTCATGCGCGGGTTGCACATGGCGCACGGGTTGGGCGTCAGCCCGGCCTTGTAGTCGGCAACGAACGGCGCAATGACCTGCTCGTCGAACTCCCTGTGCAGATCGAGGGCATGAAAGGGAACGCCCAGCGTGCCGCAGGCCTCGGCCAGCCCCTCGGCCACCCGCTCCCAGCCGGGATTCGGCGGCAGGAAGTGGCCGTGCACGGCAATGAGGTCGTGCCCCTGCTCCTTCAGGAGAACCAGGGACAGCAGGGAGTCCATGCCTCCGGATACGGCGACGGCGATGGTCATGTGTCGTTCCTCATTGCGCCTCAATAAAACAAGGGGCTGTACCAGATAACTAGCCCATATGCTTCTTAACCCACTGTTTCAACTGTTTAAGTTGCCTTCGCGGATTGCTGTTGTTAAAGCGCCACTCGCATTCCTTCAAAAAGAGATGGAAATGCTTGGTAGGAATGCCGTTGAATTTTCTCATGTGGCGTTTGGCTTGGTTCCAAAAGTTCTCAATCCCATTGATGTGATTCTGGCTGTCGGCGAACAACTTGGAGTGGTTGATCCTGAAGTGCTTGAATTCGGACACATCGAGGACATTGTAGCCGTACCAGCAATCTGAGTAAACAACGCTGTCGGGCTGGATCTTCTCCTGGATAATCGGCATCAGCGTTTTGCCTTTGGCGTCGGGAATCACCTGTGTGTGTACCTTCCCGCCCCTTTTAAGGATCCCGAACACGGGCACTTTCCCTGCGGCCCCACGACCTCGTTTGCCCTTTCGCCTGCCGCCGAAATAGCTTTCATCGACTTCAAATTCGCCGAAAGCCATTCCTTCGTTGGCCTCTTCTTCGGCTATAATTTCACGAATCCGGTGAAAGTAATACGCAGCCGTTTTGAAGTTCACGCCGACCAGATCAGCGGCACATCGTGCTGTTGTCCCGGCTACAAAATGCTCAATCAAACGGAGCTGCTTCTCGCGACCTAAACGGCTCTTTCGCATTGCCATACCGATACCCCAACGGAGTTATCTGGTACAGCCCCTAAAACAAAACCCCGGCGATGAACAGATGTCCAACGCCGGGGCGATCGCTGATCGGATATTCCTACAATGCGGGCATGGGCATGGGACCGAGATTGCGCTCCAGGCACTCGGCCACGGAGAGCATGTCCGCCTCGCAGAAGGCCGGGCCCATGAGCTGGAGACCGACCGGCATGCCGGAGTCCGCGCCCAACCCCACGGGCAGGCTCATGCCGGGCAGTCCGGCCAGGTTGGCGGAGATGGTGAAGATGTCGATGAGGTACATCTGCAGCGGGTCCACCTTGTCCCCCACCTTGAACGCCGTGGTGGGCAGCACCGGACCGGCGATGAAGTCGCACAGGGTGAACGCCTTGTCGAAGTCCTCGCGCAGGAGGCGGCGGACCTTGGCGGCCTTGTTGTAGTAGGCGTCGTAGTAGCCGGACGAGAGTACGTAGGTGCCGAGAATGATGCGCCGCTGCACCTCGTCGCCGAACCCCTGGGTGCGGCTTCTGGTGTACATGTCGATCAATTCGTCCGCGTCCTTGTCCCTGTGGCCGAAACGCACGCCGTCGAAACGCGAAAGGTTGGAAGACGCCTCTGCCATGGCGATGATGTAATAGGTGGCGATGGCGTAGTCGGTCAGGCTCAGGGAGACCTCCACGGTCCTGGCCCCGAGCGCCTCCATCTTGTCCACGGACGCCTTGAGGGACGCCTCGACCTCGGCGTCCAGCCCCTCGCCCCAGTACTCCCTGGGCAGGCCGATGGTCACGCCTTCGAGGTTCTCGCGGCCCAACGCTGCCAGGTAATCCGGGACCTCGACGTCCACCGAGGTGGAGTCCTTGGGGTCGTATCCGGCGATGACCTGGAGCATGCGGGCGGCGTCCTCCACGGACCGGGTCATGGGACCGATCTGGTCAAGGGACGACCCATAGGCGATGAGCCCGAAGCGGGACACGCGGCCATAGGTCGGCTTCAGGCCGACGATGCCGCAGAAGGACGCGGGCGTGCGGATGGAGCCGCCGGTGTCCGTGCCCAGCGCGCCGAAGCACTGGCCCGCGGCAACGGTTGCGCCGGAGCCGCCGGACGAACCGCCGGGGACGCGCTCGGTGTCCCACGGGTTGCGGGTCTGGAAAAAGGCGGAGTTCTCGGTGGACGAACCCATGGCGAACTCGTCCATGTTGGCCTTGCCGATGATGATCGCCCCGGCTTCCTTCAATCGGGTCACTGCCGTGGCGTCGTAGAAGGGAACGAAATTCTCGAGAATCTTCGAGGCGCAGGTGGTCTTGACGTCCTTGGTGGCCAGGAGGTCCTTGAGCACCACGGGAACGCCCCACAGCGGCTTGGCCGCATCCGGACCCGCCGCGTCCATGGCCTCGGCCTGCTTGAGGGCCTGTTCGCCGGTGACGGTGAGCAGGGCCTTGACCTCGGGCTCGGTGGCTTCGATGCGGTCCAGGCAGGCCCGCACGGCCTCAACGGCCGTCACCTCGCCGGACCCGAGCATGGCGGCCACCTGGGAGAGGGTCTTCGTATAGAGTTCAGACATTAATCAATCCTGAATTATATCAAATTATTAAACGATACGCGGAACAATGAAGAACTGGCCGTCCTGTTCCGGGGCGTTGGCCAGCACTTCCTCGCGCCTGTAGTCCTTCCTGACCTCGTCCTTGCGCAGCACGGTGGTATGCGCCACGGGGCTGTACATGGGCTCCACGGCGTCCGTGTCCAGCTCGCCGAGCTTGTCCATGTAATCGAGGATGTCGCCCACCTGACCGGCGAACAGCTCCAGCTTGTCCTGATCCAGGTCGAGCCGGGCGAGCCGGGCGATCCCGGCCACTTTCTCGGGACTGATCTTCATTCGATTCTCCTTATGGTCTGCCGGTTACATGTCCGGCGGAATATCGGGGTTGCGGGCGGGCTCTCCGGCCTTTTCCAGGGCCTTGACCTCCTGCTCCTTCATCCGCTCGCCATAGGCCTCGATGCGGCGGTCGCGACGGGACTCGGCGCGGATGATGCGGTCGGCGACCTTGTCCGCGTCGACCAACTGCTTGCCGTTGCGCACCGGGCTGAACAGGAACAGGTTCTGACTGGCCACGCCGGTCTCGTCCCAGGTCATGGGGGCCATGGAAAAATCGATCTGCTGGGCGGACCGGATGCGGCGGTTGACGTCGTCGGCGTCCCAGCCGGAAGGCAGGGTGCCGAACTTCCCGGCAAAACGGATGAAGTCATAGCCCAGGGCCACCCAGAAATCCGCCTGGCCGAGGCCTTCCTCGGTCAGCACGTTCTGCAGGGTGCGGCCGCCGTCGGAATCCTTCCACCACGCGCCGGGACAGACCGCCAGCCGGTAGTAATGCTCGTCGATGCCCTTGGCGGAATCCAGGGCGCGGCTCCACAGGCCGGGGCCGAGGAAGACCAGGGAATCGCCTTCATAGAAGAAGAAGTTGGGCAGGAGCGTCTGGGCCTGTTGCCAGCCGTCCGGGATGAAGACCGCACCGAAGTCGGGCCGCTCAAGCGGCGCTTCCTTGTTGTCCTGAAAATCGTCGGGCACCTTGAGCAGCTTGCCGATGCGCTTGCTCCACTGCTTGAACTCGTGCGGCGGGTAGGACTGCATGCCCCGGATGCGCCCGCCGAGCGGCGCGGCCTGGTTGTAAAAAATCTGGGCCATGGTCCGGCCGAACTTCTCTTCGGGGTAGAACACGGCCAGGTCGGTGATGCCCAGTTCGTTCACGGCCAGATTGACCAGACTGCGCACCTCGTCCACGCGGCTGGTAAAGAACCGCCACGCGTCCCTGCCTTCGGTGAGGTCGCCGAGGGAAGCCAGGAAGGTGAACACGGCCCGCTCCTTGAGTACGTCCGCGCCCGGGCTCCCGGCCTCGTAGAGTTTCTTGAAGGCGTCCACCCGCAAGGGGCCGCCGACCACGGAATAGTGACCGGGCAACGCGGCCAGCCGGGCCTCCCAGCCGGGAATCTCGGTGTTGATCACGCGCAGGTCCACTTCCACGCCGTCCTGTGCCAGCCGCCACTGGGCCAGCCCGGCGCCGCGCAGGATCTTGACGCCGACCTTGGCGTACGGCCCGGTGATGGGCAGGGCCAGGGCCAGCCCCACGCTCGGCAGCCCGTAGCGAGCTTCCAGCTCGGCCAGCCGGTTGGTCAGCGGGACCATGTCGGCCAACTCGGCGTTGGCGGCCAGGTTGCGCAGGGTGCGCCACGTGGCCCCCCAGCCGTCGGGGTCGTCAGCCGTGCGCACGCCGTGCTCGAAAGCGGTCAGGGCATAGGGGAACCGCCACTGGTTGACCAGGGTGACCCCCTTGGCCAGGTCGGCCACCTGCCCGTCGTCCAGCCCGTTCAGCCACTGCAGAAATTCGTGCTCGAACCCGGACCGCGCGGTCACGTCTTCCGGGGCCTGCTTGTAGAAACCGTCCAGGACGTCCAGGCTGCGCTCGAAGTCCGCCTTGTCAAGGAAGTACCGGCTGAACCAGAGGGCCACCTCCTGCCGGGCGTCCCAGGGGAGATCGCTCCCCAGCACCCAGCGCAGGTGGTTCTGCAGCCGTTCGGTCTTGTCCAGGGCGGCCATGGTGTCCAGATAGGTCCGTTCCCAGTCCGGGCTTTCAAGGGCCTTGGAATCGATGTTCGCCCAGGACTCCAGGGCGATGCGCGCCTGCTGGGGGTGGCCGTTCCGAAAGGCGGATTCCGCCAGCCGGGCGTAGACCAGGGGCAGCTCCGACTTGACCAGATCGCCCCGCGCCAGGGCCTCGGCGTAATAGAGTTCGGAGACCTCGAACTGCCTGGCCTGCCAGGCGGCGTCCGCCTCGACCAGCAGGTTGGGCGTGGAGAGCATATCCACGCTCTTGATCTCGATCTTCTTGGGCATGCACCCCCAGGCGACCAGGAGGACGCACGCCAGGATGAGGCAATTGCGGATGGGACGGGATGATATGTTCTGCATGTGTTTTCGACGCATGATTCGATCCGTTTGGGCAGCGTTTGACCAGCCTAATAAAAAACCCGGCCCGCAGGGTTGCGGACCGGGTAATGCTATACTTCGCTTGGCCTGTGAAGGCAAGTCGGCGATTCAGGAGCCGCCGGGCTACTTGACTTCGGTGTAGTCGGCGTCGACCACGTCGTCGTCATCCTTGGCGCCACCGGCCGCACCGGCGTCGCCGCCGGGTGCGCCCATGTCGGGACCGGGCTTGCCCTGGTCCGCGTTCTGCTGGGCGTACAACTGTTCGGCCAGCTTGTGGGAGGACTGCGCCAGATCGTCGGACTTGGCCTTGATATCGTCGGCGTCATCGGCTTCCAGCGCCTTCTTGAGCGCCTCGATCTTGGTCTCGATGTCGGCCTTGAGCCCGGCATCGACCTTGTCGCCGAGGTCGCGCAGGGATTTCTCGGAGGTGTAGACCAGGGTATCGGCCTGGTTGCGGACCTCGATCAGCTCCTGCTTCTTCTTGTCCTCGTCGGCGTGGGCCTCGGCGTCCTTGACCATCTTGTCGATCTCGTCGTCGGACAGGCCGGAGGATGCGGTGATCTGGATGGACTGCTCGCGGCCCGTGCCCATGTCCTTGGCGTTGACGTGCACGATGCCGTTGGCGTCGATGTCGAAGCCGACCTCGATCTGGGGCACGCCGCGCGGTGCCGGCGGAATGCCGGTCAGCTCGAAGTTGCCGAGCAGCTTGTTGTCCACGGACATAGGACGCTCACCCTGGAAGACGCGGATGGACACGGACGGCTGGTTGTCGGCTGCCGTGGTGAACACCTGGGACTTCTTGGTCGGGATGGTCGTGTTGCGCTCGATGAGCTTGGTCATGACGCCGCCCATGGTCTCGATGCCCAGGGAAAGCGGGGTCACGTCCAGCAGCAGGACGTCCTTGACGTCGCCGGCCAGGATGCCGCCCTGGATGGCCGCGCCCATGGCCACGACTTCGTCCGGGTTCACGGAGCGGTTGGGCTCCTTGCCGAAGAAGGACTTCACCTTCTCCTGGACCAGGGGCATGCGGGTCATGCCGCCGACGAGGATGACTTCGTCGATGTCGGAGGCGGACAGACCGGCGTCCTTGAGGGCCTTCCGGCACGGCTCGACGGTGCGGTCGACCAGGTCCTCGACGAGCTTCTCGAGCTTGCTGCGGCTGATCTTGACCATCATGTGCTTGGGACCGTTCTGGTCGGCGGTGATGAACGGCAGGTTGACCTCGGTCTCCATGGAGGAGGACAGCTCGTGCTTGGCCTTTTCGGAGGCCTCCTTGAGGCGCTGCAGGGCCATGCGGTCCTGAGCCAGGTCGATACCGTTCTCCTTCTTGAACTCGTTCACCAGGTATTCGATGATGCGGTGGTCGAAATCCTCGCCGCCCAGGAAGGTGTCGCCGTTGGTGGCGCGCACTTCCACGACGTTGTCGCCGACTTCGAGGATGGAGATGTCGAACGTGCCGCCGCCGAGGTCGAAGACCGCGATCTTCTCGTTGGCCTTCTTGTCGAAACCGTAGGCCAGGGAGGCCGCGGTGGGCTCGTTGATGATGCGCTTGACCTCGAGGCCCGCGATCTTGCCCGCGTCCTTGGTGGCCTGGCGCTGGGAATCGTTGAAGTAGGCGGGCACGGTGATGACCGCTTCGGTCACGGGCTCGCCCAGATAAATCTCAGCGTCCTTCTTCAGCTTCTGAAGGATCATGGCGGAGACTTCGGGCGGAGAGTATTTCTTGCCGCCGATCTCGACCCAGGCGTCGTTGCCGTTGCCCGCCACGATCTGATACGGACAGTGCTCCTGCCACTTCTTGACCTCGGGCGCGTCGGCCTGGCGGCCCATGAGCCGCTTTATGGCGAACACGGTTTTTTCAGGATTGGTCACAGACTGCCGTTTGGCGATGTCGCCGACCAGGCGCTCCTTGTCGGTAAAGGCCACGACGGACGGAGTGGTGCGTCCCCCTTCGGGGTTGCTGACGCACTTCGGGTCCTTGCCTTCCATGACGTAGACACAGGAGTTGGTGGTTCCAAGGTCGATCCCTATGATCTTACCCATGTTTATGTCCTCCTCAATATACTTCCCATCGAATTGTCGAATGGATGTTTTTTCTCGTTACTTTGTTCAATAACCACGCGTTCCGGCTTGTAAAGGGCCGGAGAAACAAAAAACCGGCTAACCCTTGTTGACCATGACCTTTGCCGGGCGAAGCAGGCGGCCCTTGAGGACGTAGCCCTGCTGCACCACCTGGGCGATCTGGTTGTCGCCCAGCTCCTCCTGCTCCACCGTGCCCACGGCCTCGTGGACCCCGGGGTCGAAGTCGGCGCCTACCGTGGCGGCGACGGCCTCCAGGCCATGGCCCTTCACGGCGTCCAGGAACAACTTGCGGGTCATGTCCACGCCGATGACGAAATTCTGGCAGGCGGCGTCCAGGCCGCCGGTGTGGGCCAGGGCGAGGTCGAGGTTGTCGAGCACGGGCAGCAGGTCCGCCAGGACCGACTCGCCGGCATACTTCTTCATCTCCTCGTTCTCGCGCAGGAGCCGCTTCTTGACGTTTTCGGAATCGGCCAGGGCGCGCAGCCGGATGGCCTCGGCCTCCTTGTGCACGTCGCAACCGGGACAGACCGACTCGCGGCACAGGGCCACAAGTTCCTCCTGACTCAGGGAAACCTCGGTTTCATCGCCGACCTCGACATCCACGGTCCCGGCCTGCTCGCCGGGCTGCTCCTCGGGGAAAACCCTGCCATCTTCGTCATACAAACCGTTGATGGGGACTTCATTATCAGTCTTTTTCACCATGAATTATAAATCCTTGAGTGCTGTGATTCGAATGGAAAGACCCGCCCTCGGCGTAGCCTGTGGGACAAATAAGCATGACGAAATCGTTGTCAATGGGAGGGCCGCATAAGAAAAAGCCCCCAAGGGGCAGGAAGCCGGATTCAGCGCCTAAAAAGCGTAGGTCTTCTTGCCCGCCACGGTCACTTCCTTGAGGAGCTTCCTGGAGTCCTTGAAGCCGGGAGCGATCTCCTGGAGATAGGTCAGGCATTCTACGGCCTGCCGGGGCTTGCCGCCGCGGGCCAGGGCGGCCCCGATGTTGTAGGCCAGGTCCGGCTTGTCCCTGTACATGTCCGGATTGATGGTGATGGCCGTGTGCATGTGCGAGGCGGCATCCTCGTACTGCTGGCCCTCTTCATAGGCCAGGGCGATGTTGTACTGGATGTTCTCGTCCTCGGGCGAATACTTGGCGGCCTCGGTGTAGGCCTCGATGGCCTCGCCCCACAGCCCCTGCTTGCGCAGGGAGATGCCCAGGCGGTTGTAAACGGCCATGGTCAGGGCGGACTTGGAACTCTTTACCATCTCCAGGGACTGACGGTAGTACTTTGCGGCCAGCTTGGGATCGAAACGCGAGGCCACTTCCGCAATGTCCATGGACATCTCGCCCACCACGCCCAGGGCCTCTTCCTTGGCCGCCGCGATGGCCTCGTCGAAATACTTCTCCGCCTCCACCGCGTTGCCCTGCTCGAAGTGCCGCTCCGCAATCTGGATTTTCCGGGTGCAGTTGAGCGGCGACATGCGGTCCAGCTTGCCGAGATACTTGAGCGCAGCCTCCTTGTCGCCGTCCTCGTCGTGCAGATCGACGATCTTCTGGAGCGGCTCCAGGTAGTCCACGGAATTGCGCTCGGCCTTCTTGTAGGCCTTGAGCGCTTCCTCGCGCATGGCCAGCCCCTTCTGGGCGTCGCCCATGATGACCATGGCGGCGGCATTGCTGGGCCACTTGGACAGGATGGACTCGGCCTGTTCCAGCGCCTCCTCGAAACGGTTGCACCGGATGTGCTCGCGGCCCTCCTCGACCAGGGCGTCCACCTCGCACTGCGGCTTGAGCTGGAAGGCTATCTTGGTGATGATGGAGTTGACGGAAGCCGGTTTCTTGAGAAAGCCGTTCGCCCCGTCCTCATAGAACTGGAACAGCCTTTCCCGGCTCAGTTCACGGGACAGGACCACGATCTTGACGTCCTTGTTCTCGGACTTGGTGTACCGCAGGGTCGCCAGGGCAAGTTCGGAATCGATGGCGTATTCCATGAACACGAAGGGCAGGAACCCGTCCCGCTTCATGGTCTGGACGTAAAAGGGCACCTGGGCCAGCTTCCTGACCATGTGGATGACGCCGCCCTTGAGCCCCATGGCGACCATGGCGCTGCGAAAGGTCTGGAAAAAAGTCTTGTCCTTGGTGACAAGTATAAAGACGCCGGGGGTTTCGGTGAACTCCCGGACAACGCCCTTGTAGCGGTTGACCACTTCCTCGTTGGTCTTGACCACGTAGACGCCTTTGGTCTCGGACTTCTTCTTGGCCTCAAGCTCCTTGAGCTCGGCCTCGTCCGATCGCACGACGTAAACGCTTTTCTTTTTGACTTCCTTCTTTCCCATGTGTGCTACCGACTTATGAGCAATCCACTATCTAGAACCATTTTTCAGGCACAAAGATCAATAGGAAAATTTCCCGATTACACCAAACAATACGAAATAATACTCCACCATTCATATCCGAAAAGATCCGTTTTCATAGATGGTCCGGGGCTCGCCGCCCGCAAACCAGGCCGTGACCCGCTTGGGCTGGGTGTTGACCAGGTCCCAATGCATGTCCGAGGCGTTGAAACCAAGTTCGTATTCCAGTTGAGGGGTGAGCAGCTCCCTCGGGCCGGTGAAGCTCTCCAGCACCGAGCCGCCCAGAGCGATGTGGCAGTTGCCGTGCTCCCCGCCGCAGTTCTCGTCCAGCAGGGTATGGGCCATGAACCGGTCCACCCGCGAAAACCGCTTGTCCGTGAGGGAGAACTCGCCCACGCGGCGCGCGCCGGCGTCGGAATACATCTGGTTCTGCAAAAAAATCTGCCCCCGCTCGGATTCAACGCGGGCGGCGACGCCGCCGGAAAAGTCCAGGGACACGCCGGCCACCAGGTGGCCGTACCGCAGGGTGGCCTGGTCGGCGTAGTACGTCCCTTCCACGCCGCGCGCGTCCGGGGCGAAATAGATTTCATAGCCCGGCACGTTGGCCCCGGACACGCCCACGAACCGCCGGTTGTCGCCCACCGGGACCTTGAGGTTGATGTCCTCGGACTCGACGTGCAGCCGCCTGATGTTCATGGAATCCAGCCAGGCGCACACCTCTCCCACTTCCCGCTTCAGCCGCCGCCACTCCGCCACCGGGGCGGGCATGTTCAGCCAGCATGCGCGCTTCAGGGCATAGGCGTACTCTTCAAGGGTCATGCCGGAGGCCTCGGCCAGAGCCTGTGTGGGATAGACGCAGGTGGTCCAGCCGAACGAACCGGACAGCCTGCGCTGCTGCAGGATGCGGCGTCGCGGCCCCTCGGCCCGCCGGGCCTCGGCTATGGTGCGCGGGTCCACGTTCTGGAGATGGGTCAAATCCTCGGGGGCGAGGATGGTGATGACGCCGCCGGCCTGGGCGTAAAGCTCGGACAGACCCGGCTGCTGGAACAGGAGCTGGCCGTAGCTGGAGTTGAGATGGCGCTCCATCTCCATGTACGGGGTGGGCGTGGCCACCGGCACCGGATTGAGATGCATGTCCATGAGCCGCGCATACACGGCTTCGGCCAGGGCCAGGCCCGGGATGTCGTAGCGGATGACCACCGACTCCATATTCCTGATGGGCTTTTCCCGGGTCTCGGCCAGGGCCCAGGTCAGGACCTCGGCGTAATTCTCCAAATCCACTTGATCATACAGCGGCAAAAAGGGCTCCTCGGTTCCGCACGCCACCAGCGGCGCGTCCCGACATGATACAGAACCATGGCACCTTGAGGCAATCGTTTTCAATCCTTGGCGATGTTTTGACATCCGCCGGACACGGTCGTACACATTGCCATGCCCATACTGCCAACGCCGGACTACCGTCCCAGCCCGCCCTTCCGCTTCGGCAACGTGTCCACCCTGTACCCGTCCCTGCTGCGGACGCCCCCGGTCCTGCCCGAACCGGAAACCCGCCGCGTGGAACTCGATGACGGCGACTTCCTGGACTACGACCTCCACAGTTCGCAAACCGGCCCGGCGCGCGGCGTGGTGGTGATCAGCCACGGCCTGGAAGGAAACTCGCGCCGAAAATACGTGCTCGGCATGGCCCTCATGGCCACCGGACTCGGTTTCGATGCGGTCTGCTGGTCCCAACGCGGATGCAGCAGCGAGCCCAACCGGCTGGAGCGGTGCTACCATTCCGGCGAGACGGGCGACCTGCACGCGGTCATCGCCCACTGCCTGGACGCGGGCGGATACGACACGGCGGCCCTGATCGGTTTTTCCATGGGCGGCAACCAGATTCTCAAGTACCTGGGCGAAGACCCGGCAAAGGTGCCGGACGCGGTCAAGGCGGCGGCGGTCTTTTCCGTGCCCTGCGATCTGGACGGCTGCGAGCAGGTGCTCGCCCTGCCCTCGCGCAAACTCTATTTCAAGTACTTCATGCGGGGGTTGAGCCGAAAGATACGGGACAAGGCGGCCATGTTCCCTGGCCGGGTGGATGCGGAACTGCTCAGGGGCATTCGCACCCTGCGCGACTTCGACGACCGGTTCACAGCCCCGGCCAACGGGTTCCGGGACGCTGCGGACTACTACGCCAAATCGAGCTGCCTGCAATTCCTGCCGAACGTCGCCGTGCCCGCCCTGGTCGTCAATTCCCTGGACGACCCGTTCATGTCGCCGTCCTGCTACCCCCGGCGAGAGGCCGAGGCCAACCCCGACCTGTTTCTCGAGATGCCGGACTTCGGCGGCCACGTGGGATTCGTGCTCACCGGCAACGGCAACGTCTACTGGTCCGAAAAGCGGGCCGCGTCCTTTCTGACGGAAATACTGGGCTAGGCTTTTCTGCGTTCCGCCGCCCGCATGACGAGCAAGGTCAGCAGGGGAATCAGCGCACCGGCCAGAGCCAGGACGCCGAGCACGGCGAACTTGTGGGCCCACTCCAGGGAGATGAGCTCCATGGACATGGCCCCCACGAAGAACATCTCGAAGGTGATCACCCCGGAGGCCGCGCCCACGTCCTTGGACACATGGTCAAGGATCATGGAGTTGGCGATGGGCCGCGAAAAGCCCACTGCGAACGTGATGCAGACCATGGGAACGGTGACGGTCAGCGGCGAGCCGCCCCCGAGAACGAGCATCAGCGCACCGGCCCCGAGCATGATGCAGAGGGAAGAGTAGAGAATCCGCATGGGGGGCACCACCCCGGCCAAACGCGTGCAGGTGAACGAGCCCACCATCAGGCCGAAGGCGTTGACGGCGAAATAGACGCCGAACATCTGCTCGGACATGCCGAATCCGTTGATGAAGATATCCGTGGAACCACCGATGAATCCGAAATGCGGCAGGACCATCAGGGCGAATGCCGTGGACAGCACGGTGAACGGCACGTTCCTGAACACCGTCAGGTAGCGCCCGGCCACGGCCAGGACCCCGCCCCTCGTGAATTCCGCCAGCGGCTCCTTGAGCCGGAACACGCCGTACAGCCCGATCAGGGCCAGGCATGCCTGGGTGACGAATATCCAGTGCCAGGAAGCGAACTTGAGGATCGCTCCGCCCAGGGTGGGGGCAAACATGGGGCAGAACGCCATGATGACCCCGATGTAGGCGAGTATCTTCTGCCGCTCCGCGCCCTCGTAGAGGTCCTTGGACAGGGCCAGGGAGAGGGAGGACGCCGAGGCCGCCCCGGCACCCTGGAGGGCTCGCGCCGCCAACAATACGGTGATGGACGGGGCAACGGCGCACAGGATGCTGCCGAGGATGAACAGCAGTATGCCGCCGAAGAGCACCGGCCGACGCCCGAACCGGTCCGACAGCGGGCCGTGGACAAGCAGAAAGACGCTGAAGGTGACGATGAAGATCACCAGCGACCGGTTGACCACGCCAAACGGCACGCCCCACAATTCCTGCAGCATGGGAATGGCGGGCAGATACATATCGATCGCCATGGCCGGGAAAGCGGCCAGGATGGAAAGAAAAAGCAGGTTGGGCATGGTACCTCGGCTGAAAGTTGAAGGCGCAACTTCTCAATAAGCCGAGGTGAAAGTCAAGCCCTTTCGGCACCATTGCAAAACGGTCTATTCGCGCCGCAGACCGCCCGAAAACACCGCCGCCAGGCCGATGATGAGCGCAATCAACCCGGCGCCCGCAGCGGGCCACAGCCATCCGGGAAGGGCGTCGTCGGGAATGATCCAGCGCTCGTAAATCTTCCGTCGCTGCTCTTCGCCCATGTCCCGGATGCCCTGATCCACCAACTCCAGGAGATCGGCCCTGCCCTGTGCGACAGCGGCCTTGAGGGTCTCCTCGTAGAGGCTCTGCAGGGGCACGAAGTCCCTGGACTGCCCCGTGGAGCCGAGCTGGTAAACCAACGTCGCGTACTCGGTCAGCAGTCCATCCACCTCGCCCGCCCGGGCACCCTCTACCATATGCCGGGAGTTTTTGTACGGCTTGCGCTTGAGTTCCGGATAGTGCTCCCTGAGCCAGGATTGGGAATACCCCTGTTCCAGTACGCCCACGTATCGGCCCCGGAGATCCGAGATGTCCGTAATGTCCAGGTCGGCGCGCACGAACAGCGTCGCCTTCTGCTTCAGGATCGGGATGGAAAAGTCGAGAAAGGCGTCACGGCTCTCTGTGTAATAGAGCCCCCCGTGCACGTCGGCGGTCCCCTCCCGCATCATCCTCAGGGAGTTGGGCCAATCCGTCTGCACGACCGTGACGCCTATGCCGGTCTGCACGGACCACGCCTTCCAGAAATCCAACACCAGCCCCTTGGGGGTGAAGTTCATGCCCTTGAAGGAAAGCGGCGGGGTATTGTCGGAATGGACGACGACCAGAGTGGGCATCTCCGCCTTTGCCCGAAGGTCGCGACCATGGACAACCGGCGCCGCCATCAGGACGGCAACCAGGACAACAAATACCGCAATCACAGGAAGCCTTGTATAATCCATTGCTTACCGTGATTAATCCTTCAAGAGGTTTTTGTAAAGAACCGCGCAAAAAAAAGCGCCCGGGCAAAGCCGGGCGCTATTGTTCTTGAACGACCTGCGGTTACTCGAAAACCAGTCCACCGTCCTTCTCGTCCACGGTCACCGTGGCCCCCTCCTCCAGCTCGCCGCCGATGAGCAGGCGGGCCAGCGGGGTCTCCAGGTTGGCCTGGAGATACCGGTGCAGCGGGCGCGCCCCGAAGCTCGGGTCGTAGGCGGAAGCCGCGATGAAGGACTTGGCCTTGTCAGTGAGTTCGAGCGTGATCTTGCGGTCTTCCAGCCGGGAACGCAGCCCCGCCGCCAGCAGGTCGATGATGCCGATGAGCTGTTCCCTCGACAGCGGCCTGAAGAGCACGGTCTCGTCCACCCGGTTGAGGAACTCGGGCCGGAAATGGCGGCGCAGGACCTCCATCACCTGATCTTCCACGCCCACCTTGAACTCCCCGGTCTCGTCGATGCCGTCGAGCATGTACTCGGCCCCGAGGTTGGAGGTCATGATGACGATGGTGTTCTTGAAATCAACGGTACGGCCGTGAGAGTCGGTCAATCTGCCGTCGTCGAGAATCTGCAGCAGGACGTTGAACACGTCGTGGTGCGCCTTCTCGATCTCGTCGAACAGGATGACCGAATACGGCTTGCGGCGCACGGCCTCGGTGAGCTGGCCGCCCTCGTCATAGCCGATGTAACCCGGAGGCGCGCCGATGAGCCGGGCCACGGTATGCTTCTCCATGTACTCGGACATGTCGATGCGCACCATGTTCTCCTCGGTGTCGAACAGGGCCGAAGCCAGGGTCTTGCACAGCTCGGTCTTGCCCACGCCGGTGGGGCCGAGGAAGATGAACGAACCGATGGGCCTGCTCGGGTCCTTGAGGCCCGCACGGGCGCGCAGCACCGCGTCGGCCACGGCCTGCACGGCCTGGTCCTGGCCGATGACCCGCTCGTGGAGCACGTCGGCCAGCTTGAGCAGCTTCTCGCGCTCCCCTTCCATGAGCCTGGAGACCGGGATGCCGGTCCACCTGGCGATGACCTGGGCGACGTCGTCCGGGCCGACCTCCTCCTTGACCATGCGTTGCGTGTCCCCGGATTCCAGTTCCCGGTTGCGCTCTTCAAGGTCCTTTTCAAGGGTATTGAGGCGACCGTATTCCAGTTCGGCGGCGCGGTTGTAGTCGTGCACGCGCTTGGCCTCGTCTATCTCGCGCCGGGTGGTCTCGATGGCCTCCTTGATGGAGCGAAGCCGCTCGATGCCGGACTTTTCGTTCTCCCACTGGGCGAGCAGCGCAGCCTGATGTTCCTTGATCTCCGCCAGCTTCTTCTCCAACCCCGTGAGCCGCTCGCGGGACGCCTTGTCCGACTCGCGCTTGAGGGCCTCGCGCTCGATCTCGAGCTGCATGATCTGGCGATTGGCCTTGTCCAGCTCATAGGGCTGGGAATCGATCTCGGTGCGGATCAGGGCTGCGGCCTCGTCGATGAGGTCGATGGCCTTGTCCGGGAGCTGCCGGTCGGTGATGTACCGGTTGGAGAGCACGGCGGCCTCCACGATGGCACTGTCCGCGATGCGCACGCCGTGGTGCACCTCGAACCGCTCCCGCAGCCCCCGCAGGATGGAAATGGTGTCCTCCACGTTGGGCTCTTCCACCAGCACCGTCTGGAAACGGCGCTCCAACGCCGGGTCCTTCTCGATGTATTTGCGGTATTCGTCGATGGTGGTCGCGCCGATGCAGTGCAGCTCGCCGCGCGCCAGCATGGGCTTGAGGATGTTGCCAGCGTCCATGGCCCCGTCGGTCTTGCCCGCGCCCACGATGGTGTGCATCTCGTCGATGAACATGATGATCTGCCCGGCGGACTCGGCCACCTCCTTGAGCACGGCCTTGAGCCGTTCCTCGAACTCGCCACGGTACTTGGCCCCGGCGATGAGCGCGGACATGTCCAGGGAAAACACGGTCTTGTTCTTGAGGCCCTCGGGCACGTCCTCATTGACGATGCGCTGGGCCAGCCCTTCCGCGATGGCCGTCTTGCCCACGCCCGCCTCGCCGATGAGCACCGGGTTGTTCTTGGTGCGCCGCGACAGGATGCGGATGACGCGGCGAATCTCGGAGTCGCGGCCGATGACCGGATCGAGCTTGCCTGAACGGGCCTCCTCCACCAGGTCGCGGCCGTACTTCTTGAGCGAATCGTAGGTCGCCTCGGGATTGTCCGAGGTCACGCGCTGCTTGCCGCGCACCTCTTCCAGCGCCCCGAGGACCTTGTTCTTGTCCAGGGAAAACTGCTTGTTCACGCGGCCCACGCCCGTGTTCGATCCCTCGTCCATGAGGGCCACGAAGACGTGTTCCACGGACACGTACTCGTCCTTCATGCGCTTGCGCATGTCGTCGGCCGCAACCAACGTCTTCTGCATGCGCGGCGTGATCATGATCTGGTCCGGGCGCGCCCCGGGACCGGACACGCTCGGCATCTTGGCGATCTCGGCGTCGACGGCGCCCAGATAGGCGTCGGGCGCAATGCCCAGCTTTCGCAGAATCTGGCCTGCCAGCCCCTGATCCTGCGCCACCAGGGCGTGCATGAGGTGTTCACAATCTATCTGCTGGTGACCGTTTCGGATGGCCAGATTCTGGGCCTCGGACACGGCGTCCTGCGTCTTTTTCGTAAAGGTATTCGGATCCATTATCGATACCCCCTTTTATTTAATGAAACCACTGCTTGGTAAAAAAATTTATTCCGGATCATTCTTCCAAGAGTGCTGTAGAATTGTTCGCCGGCAAGGCGCGGCAAAAAGATCAAGATCGACGCGTACCTCCTGCACGCGAGAGTTTGAGCTTTTTGGCGACAACGCAGCCAGAGGGCAATTATGCAGTGCTCTCATACGAGCCTTCTGAGCTCTTCAACTTCCTTTTCCAGTTCCTCCACCCGGTCGAGCAGGTCGACGATGATGGAGCCCGAGTCAAAGGTCACGTCCAGGTCCTTGACCAACCGCATGAGCTTGTGGATGCGGTACACGTCGCGCAACCGAAACAGGTATTCCTCGGCGGAGGTCTTCTTGGGACTGATCCAGCCCAGATCCACCAGTTCGGCGATCTCCGAGGGCTGGATGGAGGTCAGCTGCACGAGCTGCGCCCAGGCGACGTATTCACTGCGCTCCGGCAGATTGAGGCCGGGCAGCTGCAAAATCATTTCCTGTAGTCTTTTGGTGGTCATGGCCCCCCCTTAAAACGTTCTCGGCTTGAACTCGGATGCGGCGCGCAGCTTCTCCATGAGTTCTCGCTCGGCCTCGGACAGCCGCTCCGGCACCTGAATCATGATGCGCACGTACTGGTCGCCCTTTTTGGCCCCGGACCCGAGGCCGCGCCCCTTGATGCGCAGCTTCTTTCCCGATCCGATGCCCGGCGGGATCTTCATCTCCACCGCGCCGTCCAGGGTCGGTATGCGCAGGCTCGCGCCCAATGCGGCCTCCCACGGGGCCAGGGGCAGATCGAGGATGATGTCCGCGTCCGCCACCTTGAACATGTGGTGCGGCATGAGCCGGATCTTGAGGTACAGGTCGCCCTTGGGCCCGCCGCTCATGCCGGGATTGCCCTGGCCGGCCAGCCGAATCTTCTGCCCGTCCTTGATGCCGGGCGGCACCGTGACCTCCAGGGTCTTCGTGGTCATGCGGGGAACGCCCTCGGGGCCATGGACCTGCTCCTGCAGGGTGATGGACTTCTTGCCGCCGCGATAGGCCTCTTCCAGGGTCAGCTCATAGGACGCCTCGGCATCCGCCCCACGCCGGGGACGCTGCTGGAAACCGCCCTGCTGATAACCGCCCTGCTGGAAGCCGCCGCGAAACGAGCCGCCACCACCGCCGAAAATGGTCTCGAAAAAGTCGGAGAACCCGGCCCCGGACCCGCCGCCGGCGAATCCGCCGAAACCGCCGAAGTCCATGTTCTCATAGCCCGGCGGCGGCTGGAAGTTCTGACCGTGCTCCCAGTTGGAGCCGAACTGGTCGTAGAGCTTCCGCTTCTTCTCGTCCTTGAGGACTTCGTAGGCTTCGTTGATCTCCTTGAACTTGGCCTCGGCTCCGGCATCATTGGGATTGAGGTCGGGATGATATTTGCGGGCCAGTTTCTTGAAGGCCTTGCTGACCTCATCCTTGGAGGCGGAGCGGGAAACTCCGAGAAGTTTGTAGTAGTCCTTATATTCCATGCGAACGTGTTCCTTCAGTGATAAATCTATTTTCCGGTGCTCGCTTAAAATAATCCGCCCGGACAATGTGTCAAGTCGTTTCCAAAAAGATTTCGGATGATTTCCACAGGGTTTTCCACAAGGTCGATGCGACTTTCTGTGGAAAAAGGGCATAAGACATCCTTCCGCGACCGGCGGCGGGACAGGGGGGACAGATAAGCGTGGGGAAAGGGAAGGGATCAGATCGCCATTCGACAGGGGCGGGCGGGATGGCACAGGCCGTTATTCAGGGCATGCACCAGATCGGCACGGGACCGGACGGGAATCGTGAATTCCGTGGGATAGCGCCCCAGTTCGTCGAGCCGGTGGGCGTCGGAACCGGCCACGGAGGTCATGCTGCGGCCCAAGGCCAGGGACCTGGCCCGTTCGTTTTCGTCCGGCGAATTCCGGCCGTTATCCACCTCGATCAGATGACACAGCCCGGCATGGAACACGGACGGATCCACCGAACGACCGGCCCGAAACGGGTGGGCGGCCACCGCAGCGCCGCCGAGATCGCGAACCCGGAGCAGCAGGGCGTTGCCGGTCAACCCGTCCGGCAGGAATTCCACGTCGCCGAAAACCAGAAAATCCCCCTGCGGCGTGGAGTACTCCATGCCCACGGCGACGAACAGTCCGTCGGGCTGGAAACCTTCGTGAATTTGTGCCAAGACCTCGGTAGTATTGTGGTCGGTGAAGCACACCCCGTCCAAGCCCTTGGCCCGGGCGTGGGAAAGGATATCCGAAGGCTCCATGCAGCTGCACGGGGAGCAGGTGGAATGAACGTGAAGATCCATGCGCATGATAGGGATTATGATCCGTGCCTCCCGGAAACGCAACTTCATATAGTCGATTCATTTTATGACACGCATTGACTTCATCAATACAACCCCGCCTTGCCACGGAGCGCGCAGTGCCTGAGAAGTGTCTCCTCATTCTTCTTGACGGATTGGGGGACCGCTCCCATGCGCAGTTCGACGACCGCACTCCCCTTCAGGCGGCCCGCACGCCGTTTCTCGACCGGCTGGCCGCCTTGGGCGGCACCGGGCTGTACCACGCCACCCGGTTCGGGCAAGCCCTGCCCAGCGAAAACGCGCACTTCGCCATTTTCGGCGGCGCGCGCGACGAATTTCCGGGCCGGGGTCCCCTGGAGGCCCTGGGCGCGGGCGTGGACCTCGGTCCGCAGGATGTCGCCGTGCTCTCCCACTTCGCCCACGTTGTGCCTGACGAGCACAACCGGTTGGTCCTGAAACGCGACAAGGCCAAGGTCGGGCCGGACGAATGCCGCAGCCTGTTCGACGCCCTGCCGCCCTTCGAGCAGGACGGGATACGGATCACGCACCACCCGGCAGGCGGCCTGTTCGGGGTGCTGCGCCTGACAGGCCCGGTCAGCCCGCACATCACGGACTCCAATCCCATGGTGGACGGCAGGCGCATTCCCGCAGTCCTGCCGCTCAGGGATTACGCGCACGACCCGGCGGCCCTGGGCACGGCCAATGCGCTGCGGGCTTTCCTGATCGACGCATTTCACCGGCTCAAGACCGCTCCGGTCAACCTGGAGCGCATTGCCCGCGGCCTCGCCCCGATCACCGGCCTCGTCACCCAGCGCGCCGGGCGGCTCACGGATTGCCCCTCCTTCCGCGACCGATACGGCCTGCGGGGGCTGTCCATCGCCAGCGGGACCATGTACGCCGGGCTGGCCCGGTTCACCGGCATGGACTTTCACCGGGCCGGGGACACAGACGACCCTGGCCGCGACCTGGCCGAGCGCGTGAAGCTCGCCCGCAAAAGGTTTGCCGACTACGACTTCATCCACGTGCACACCAAGGCCCCGGATCAGGCCGCCCACACCAAGGACCCCATGGCCAAGGTCCGGGCCATCGAATCCCTGGACCGGGGGCTGGCGTCGGCCCTGGAACCGCTTGAGAACGACCCGTCCCTGCTGCTGGTCGTGACCGCCGACCACTCGACGCCGAGTAGCGGCCCGCTCATTCATTCGGGCGAGCCCGTGCCGCTCATGATCGTCGGCGACGGCGTGCGCCGCGACCCGGTCGGCTCCTTCGACGAAATCAGCGTGGCCGGGGGCTGTCTGGGCTGCATGCGCGGACCCGAGCTGCTCCTGACCATCCTCAACCATCTGGACAAGGCCCGGTTGGCGGGCATCCACGACTCCCCGGACCCCGTGGAGTATTGGCCCGGCGACCATCCCCCGTTCATCCTCGACCCCGACCAGGAACCATGACCGAACTCCATCCCCTCGGCTTCATCCACGGCCGATTCCAGGTACTGCACAACGACCACCTGGCCTACCTGCTGGAGGGCAAGGCCCGTTGCGAGAGCCTGATCATCGGCGTGACCAACCCCGACACGGCCTCCACGCGCGAGGAAACGGCCGACCCGGCCCGCTCCAGCCTGGACAACAATCCGCTGAGCTACGAGGAACGCGAGGCCATGGTCACTGCCGCCATGGTCGAGGCAGGAGTGCCCGCCAAAACGTTCGAGGTCGTGCCGTTCCCGATCTGCCGCCCGGAACTGTTCGACCGCCTCTGCCCCGCCGAGGCGATCTACTTCCTGACCATCTACGATGAATGGGGAAGGGAAAAGAAGCGCAGGTTCGAGACCCACGGCCTCCGAACCGAGGTCCTGTGGGAACGGCCCCCGGACCGGAAGGGAATCACGGGCAAGGATGTGCGGGCGGCCATCCGCGACGGACGGGCATGGCGCCATCTGGTGCCGCCGGCGGTGGCGAGACTCATCGATCAGTGGGAGCTCGGCGAACGGCTGCGCAAGGGATAGCCGGGATCAGGGCCCGAACGGCCGGTCATCGCCGGAAACCGTTTCATCGGGCTGGTAGTCGCGCGTTTCCGCGTTGTAGCAGTAGACGCACGCCCCGGGCCTGCGGAAATAGTTGATGAGCACGATGCCCGCGATGAACCCGCCCACGTGCGCCCACCAGGCCACGCCGTGGGCCGTGTTGGCCGAGGTGGAATACAGGCCGGACAGGAGCTGCATGACGAACCAGACGCCCAGGAACAGGGCCGCCGGGATACGCAGTATCAGCGGGTAGATGACGATCGGCACCAGGGTCAGCACCCGGCCCTGGGGATAGAGCACGGTGTACGCCCCCATGACCCCGGCCACGGCCCCGGACGCGCCCACGATGGGCGTGGGCGATGTTTGCTCGAAGGACATGTGCAGGGCCACGGCGGCCAGCCCGCAGAGGACATAGAAAAGCACGAACTTGCCGTGCCCGGTGACGTCCTCGATGTTGTCCCCGAAAATCCACAGCATCCACATGTTCATGATCACGTGCAGCCAGCCGCCGTGCAGGAACATGTAGGTCAGAAACGGCCAGCCCCAGGTGTCTGGATAGCCGGCCCAGACCGCCCAGTCGGGCTGGAAGAACCGGGCCGGGACAACGCCCAGCAGATGGTAGAGGTAAATCTGGTCGCGCGGGTTGATGGACTCCGTGTACAGGAACGCCAGGGCGTTGAGAACGATGATGACCACCACCGCATAGGGCCTGGTCACGCGGGGCACATTGTCGCGAAGGGGGATCACTCGGCCGCTCTCCTGACGTCGATTTCTCCGGCCAGCCCCGACCACAGGTCCGCGAGCCACTCTGAAAACGCCTGGTTGCGCGCGGTGTAAACGCCCGTGGCATGGTCGCGCAGCCGCCTCGCCTCACCGGCGAGGTCGTCCAGCGTGCCGGTGTTGTCCAGAACCAGGTCACAGGCCGCCAGCTTGCGGTCCTCGGGCCACTGCCAGGAATCGAACACGGCCATGGTCTCGCGGTCCAGGCCGCGCTTCTCGCGCAGTTCTCCGGTCCGTTTGGCGTCCGGGCAGGCCACGCCCGCCACCATGTCCACGAGATCACCCTCCTGCCACCCGCCCTCCAGGAGCAGCGGAATCTCGGCATAGGCAGCGGGCTCGTCCCGATGGACCTTGAAAAACTCCTCGCACGCGTGCCGCACCATGGGATGGACCATGTCCATGACGTCCCGGCGCACTCCCCCGGACTCCTGCATGGCCGCGAACAGCGCGGGCTTGTCCACCGCCCCGTCCTCCCGCGTGAACCGGCCGCCGAACCGCTGCCGGATCATGGCCGCCCCGTCGCCGTCCGGACCGTACAGCCCGGCAACCACCTCGTCGGCGGAGAAACACGGCAGCCCCATGTCCCTGAGCATGCCGAGCAGCGCGGACTTGCCGCTGCCGGGCATGCCCACGATACCCACGCGCAGGCACTCGCGGGTCAGCCCCGCCAGCAGGCGGCGGAAATCCTCGGGCGGTTCCAGCCACCGGGTGACCGGCTCTCCCGTGTCCGGATGGGTGACGGAAAGATAGAAGGCATGGAGCATCTGGCGCGGGGCCAGGCCTGCCAGCGAGTCCGGCCTGCGCGCCCACTCCGCGTTCTCGCGCGGGCCGTAGACCGCGTCCCCCAGGAGCGGGTGGCCGATGTGGGCCATGTGCACGCGGATCTGGTGGGTCCGGCCGGTAAAGATGCGCACGGCCACAAGAGAGGCCAGCCCGCGCGGTCCGGTCCAGATCACCCGGTACTCGCTTTTGGCCTCGCGTCCGCCTTTTTCGAGCACGGCCATGCGGGTCTTCTGGGTCTGGTGCCGCCCGACCGGGGCCTCGATGATGCCCTCGCCGCGTTCCGGGCAGCCATGCACGATGGCCAGGTAGACCTTGTGCGTGCGCCGCCCGGCAAATTCCGAGGCCAGCTTCAGCCGGGCCGCCTCGGTGCGGGCCACGGCCATGATGCCGGAGGTGTCCTTGTCCAGCCTGTGCACGATGCCCGGACGCTGCCCGTCCATGCCCGAGACGTCCGCGGCCATGTCCGGCCACTGGTGCAGCAGGAAGTTGACCAGGGTCGGCCCGGGTTCGCCGGGCGCGGGGTGGGTGGTCACGCCGGCGGGCTTGTTCACCACCAGCATGTGCTCGTCCTCGAACAGGACCTCCAGCCCGCCCGGGACCGCCTGCGGCGCGTCCTCGTCGAGGCTTGTCCCGCCGGACCCGATGGCCAGGACATCGCCCTCGGACAGCTTGAACTTCCCCTTGTCGACGACGGCATCGTTCACGGTGGCCAGGCCGTCCTCGATCCAGGTCTTGACGCGGCCGCGAGACACGCCCTCGTCGGCCAGCCGCCCCGCCCAGAACTTGTCCAGCCGCATGCCCCTGTCCGACTCCCCGGCGGTCCACTTCCATAAAATTTCTTTTTTCTTTTCGACCATGTTTCGAGGATATACCGGGAATCATTGGAAAGTAAAATTCAAATTGATTTTACGCATTCCATGATAGCCATTTGGGGTCTTGACCGTGCCCCTTGTTCAGCATAGAAAAAGGAAATTTTGCGCAATCGAAACTTTCTTTAGATAATATCACAAACACCACCAAGGAGGCACAATGGCCTTACACCTGGTCGACCATCCGCTTATCCGGCATAAGGTCGGACTTCTCCGCGAGCACGACATTTCCACCAGCCATTTCCGGACCCTGGCCAACGAAATCACCCGGCTCCTGACCTATGAAGCCACCAAGGATTTCGAGACCGAAAAAGTCACCATCCAGGGCTGGGCAGGCGACGTCGAGGTCGAACGCATCAAGGGCAAGAAGGTCACCGTGGTGCCCATCCTGCGCGCGGGCCTGGGCATGATGGACGGCGTGTTCGACATGATCCCCGGCGCCAAGGCGTCCGTGGTCGGCTTCTACCGCAACGAGGAAACCCTCGAGCCGGTCCAGTACTACGTCAAGCTGGCCAACAAGATCGAAGAACGCACCGCCCTGATCCTCGACCCCATGCTGGCCACCGGCGGCACCCTGGACGCCACCATCCGGCTGCTCAAGGACGCGGGCTGCAAGTCCATCCGGGGCTTGTTCCTGTGCGCCGCGCCCGAAGGCGTCAAACGAATCCTGGGCGACCACCCCGACGTGGACATCTACACGGCGGCGGTTGACGAGAAACTCAACGACATCGGCTATATCATCCCGGGTCTCGGAGACGCGGGAGACAAGATATTCGGCACCAAGTAGGTGAAAGGACACGCTTCACGGCGTGTCTTTTTTTGAGGTTTTAATCGGGGGGCAACCATTAACCATGGGAGGAGTTGGTTAATCATGAGTGACGTTCATTCCACTGCGTACAATTTCAGATTCAAAGACGCGCTGCTCGGCGCGCAGATGCTGTTCGTGGCCTTCGGCGCGTTGGTGCTGGTCCCGATCCTGACGGGCATCGACTCCAACGTGGCGCTGTTCACCGCCGGTATCGGCACGCTGATCTTCCAGCTGATCACCAAGGGCAAGGTCCCGGTCTTCCTGGCGTCGAGCTTTGCCTTCCTGCCGCCGCTGTTCGCAGCCCAGCAGGGCGAGTTCACCTATCCCGAAATCATGTGCGGGCTGGTGGCCGCCGGTGGCCTGTACATCGTCATCAGCATACTCATCCGCTTCTTCGGCTCCGGCTTCCTGCACAGGCTGCTGCCGCCCGTGGTCACCGGTCCGGTGATCATGCTCATCGGCCTGATCCTGGCCCCCGTGGCGGTCAACATGGCCATGGGCCACAACGGCGCCGTCTGGCTGGAGCCCAAGGTGCCGTCCATGATCGTGGCCGGGGTGGCCCTCCTGACCACCATCATGGTCTCCCTGCTCGGCAAAGGCTGGTTCAAGCTGATCCCCATCCTGTGCGGCGTCGGTGCCGGATATGCCTGCTCCCTGATCATGGACTCCACCGGCATCACCGCTTCCATGTACCAGGCCTTTGTCGATTCCGCCGTGGAAGGCAAGGTCGCGGGCATGGGGCTGGCCCCCTGGATGGACGGCACGCTGATCAGCTTCGGCGCGCTCAAGGACGCACCCGTGTTCGCGATGCCCAATTTCAGCTTCCCCACCTGGAGCTGGGAGGCCATCCTGTTCGTGGTGCCCATCGCCATCGCCCCGGCCATCGAGCACTTCGGCGACATCCTGGCCATCGGCTCCATCTCGGGCAAGGACTACGTGGAAGACCCCGGCATCCAGAACACCATGCTCGGTGACGGCATCGCCACCTCCGTGGCCTCCATGCTCGGCGGTCCCCCGAACACCACCTACTCCGAGGTGTCCGGCGCCGTGGCCCTGACCCGCGCCTTCAACCCGGCCATCATGACCTGGGCGGCCATCACCGCCATCCTGCTCGCCTTCGTGGGCAAACTCGGCGGTCTGCTCGGCACCATCCCCATGCCGGTCATGGGCGGCATCATGCTGCTGCTCTTCGGGGCCATCACCGTCATCGGCCTGTCCACCCTGGTGCGCTCGCAGCTCGACCTGATGCAGCCGCGCAACATGATCATCATCGCCATCATCATGGTCTTCGGCCTGGGCGGCATGGTCCTCAACGTGGGCGTCACCGACCTCAAGGGCATCGGCCTGGGCGCCATCGCAGGCGTGATCCTCAACCTCGTCCTCCCCGGCAAGGCGGAAGCCGACCAGAAGATCGCATAGCGAATCGAACATGAACATCAAAGGGGTCTGCGCTGCGGCACGGACCCCTTTTTTCGTTCCGACTGCGATCCGGCCCCGGCTCTCGACGCCGAACCGACACGAGCCGGTGCCCGTTCCCGCGTACGGACAGGGCGACTGCCTGAAATGGGTTGGACCAATGGGGAAAAAAGAGTAAGGTGCGCCAATGAGTTGGAGGAGATTGCCATGAAACGCGAATCCGTGACCGGACTTGTCCTGACCTACAACGGCGAGCGGTTGCTCGAAAAATGTCTCACGTCGCTGGACTTCTGCGACGAGATTTTGGTGGTGGATTCCGCGTCCACGGACCGGACGCTCGAGATCGCCGAACGATGCGGCGCGCGCGTCATCGTCAATCCGTGGCCCGGGCCGGTGGAGCAGTTCAAGATGGCCCTGTCAAAGGTCACCACCACCTGGATCGTGTCCCTGGACCAGGACGAATTCCTGACCGACGAACTGCGCGGGAACATCCTGCGCAAGCTGGCCACCCCGGACCGGGGCGCGGGCTACTATGTCCCGAGAAGCTCTTTTTATTTCAACCGGTTCATGAAGCATTCCGGCTGGTATCCGGACTACCTCTTCCGCTTCTTCCGTTCCGGCAAGATGGAGGTGACCGCCTCGGGCGCGCACTACCATTTCAAACCGCGCGGCGAGACCTTCAAGCTGGAGGGCGACATCCTCCACTACCCCTACGAGTCGTTCCAGCAGCACATGGAAAAGATCAACTACTACGCCGAGGAAGGCGCGGCCGCCCTGCGCGAAAAAGGCAAACGGGGCGGCTGGTTGAACGCCCTGCTCCACGCCAAGATGCGCTTCGTGAAACTCTACCTGCTCAAGCTCGGCTTCCTGGACGGCACCGCCGGGCTGTGCAACGCCCTGGCCGGGTTCTACTACACCTTCCAGAAATACATCCGCATAGAGGAAAAAGGGAAGTGGGGCGAAGAATAACTTCCTCCCGTCCCGATAAAGAATTCAGTTCCGAAACATTTTCCTTTGTGATAGAGATTCCCATTACACGACAACACCAATTTCAGGAGGAATCATGGAAGGAATAGATATCCAGGCCATTCTCAACAACATCAGCTTTTACGTCACTGAGTACGGGCTGCGCATCGTCATCGCACTGGTCATCTTCATCGTCGGTCGCTGGGTGGCCCAATACCTGGCGAGCCTCGTGCGCAAAGTGATGGTCAAGGCCAAGGTGGACGAAACCCTGCGGCCCTTCCTGCGCAATCTCCTGTATTACATGATGCTGGCGATGGTGGTCATCGCCTCGCTGAGCCAGGCAGGCATCAACGTCACCTCATTCCTGGCCGTTCTCGGCGCCGCAGGCCTGGCCGTCGGCCTCGCCCTCAAGGACTCCCTGTCCAACTTCGCCGCGGGCGTCATCATGATCATGCTCAGGTTCTTCAATCGCGGCGACTACATTACCGCAGCCGGTGAATCCGGAACCGTGACCGCCATCAATATTTTCAACACGGTGCTGACCACCCCGGACAACAAGGTCATCTCCATTCCCAACTCCGCCGTGCTCGGCGGCAACATCACCAACGTGACGGCCAACGCCACCCGGCGCGTGGACCTGGTCTTCGGCATCGGCTACGACGACGACCTGCTCAAGGCCAAGCAGACCCTGGAACGGATCGTCGCCGAAGAGCCGCGCGTGCTCAAGGACCCGGCCCCGCAGATCGAGGTTTCCGAGCTGGGCGACTCCTCGGTCAACTTCGTGTGCCGTCCCTGGTGCAACACCAGCGACTACTGGGGCGTGTACTTCGCCCTGACCGAAAAGGTGAAGCTGGTCTTCGACCAGGAAGGCATCTCCATCCCCTACCCCCAGCAGGACGTGCATCTCTACCCCGTGGAAAAGGCCCCCGGTTCCGAGCAATAACCGCGTTCGACAAGCAAACGAACATCCCCGTCACACTGTGTGACGGGGATGTTTTTTTTGAAGAATCGAAACCGCCTTCGGCGGTGATGTCGGATGATTTCGCCTCCGGCGGCCAAAGGGGCGGGCCCCCTATGGAAACCCTGTTTCCGCCTTCGGCGGGGACGACTTCACAAAAGGCAGCTTCTTTACTAATCCCATCCTCCCGAGCTAACACCGAAGGCCGACAAAAAGATTTGAAGGGGGAGTCCAGAGGGGGAAACTTTCTCGAAAGTTTCCCCCTCTGGACGCCGGAGGCATTTCCAAAAGAAGGCCCCGCAAAAGCGGGGCCTTCTTTTTTGCTGTGTGATCCGTAAAATCGTCGAGTTTGCCGAAGCTGCAAGGCGCGGGACACGCAGCACCAGCCTTCTACTGCAAGTGTCGCGGAACGCAGCAGATTCGGTAAAATCGTCAATTTTACTGGGCGTCGATCCAGGCGTTGGCCTCTTTCACGTCCAGGGTGCCCACGTAGATGGCCCGGCCGGAGATGGCACCCTCCAACCCCTTGTTGGACAGGGGGTAAAGATTCTTGATGTCGTCCATGGTGTGCACGCCGCCCGCCGCGATGACCGGGATGGAGGTCTTGGAACACAGGGAGGCCAGGGCGTCCACGTTGACGCCGGTCTGCATGCCGTCGCGGGAGATGTCCGTGTACACGATGAAGCGGACGCCGTCCTTTTCCAGGCGGGGCAGCACGTCGTCCACGGTCAGCCCGGCGTCTTCCACCCACCCCTTGGTCTTGAGCTTGCCGTCCACCGCGTCCAGGGACACGCCGATGCGGCCGGGAAGGGTGTGGCAGAGATCGGCGAACAGTGCCGGGTCCTCGAGGGCCATGGTGCCGATGATCAGCCTGTGCACTCCGGCCTCGATGTAATTGCGGGCCGTGGCGATGTCGCGGATGCCGCCGCCCAGCTGCACCGGGATGTCGATCTCGGAGCAGATGCGCTTGATGAGGTCGAAGTTCTTGGGAATGCCGGAGAACGCGCCGTCCAGGTCCACCACGTGGAGAAAACGGGCGCCGAGTTCCACCCAGTACCGGGCCTGGGCCACAGGATCGGAGGAAAAGACGGTGACCTGGTCCTCCTTGCCCTGGGCCAGGCGGACGCATTCACCGTTCTTGATGTCTACTGCCGGGAAAAGAATCATAATCCGAGTTCCATGAGTTTTTCTTCGATACCGTCCTGGGCAAGGCGGGTGGCGGTCACCCACTTTCCGCCCCGTGCGGCGAATTTGTTGGCTTTGTAGAGGTTCTCCAGAAGCGATTCCTGGGTTTCCTCGTAGCGGGAGCGTATCATGCGCTCCTGCTTGACGTCGATGAGGTAGAAGTCGATGGACACTGAAGCCGGGGCGCTGACGCCTGCGGCGCTGCCGTCACGCTCCTTCCAGCTGGTCAGTTGCGGCACCAGCAGGTAGTCGCACTGGATGCACTTGGCCACGCCGAGCCAGTACTTCCAGGCGGAGGTCTTGGGCAGGCCGGACTCCTCGAAGACCACCACGTCCTCGCACTGCTTCACCGCCGTGGGCACGATGTAGTCGAAGACCTGGTGCGCCTGGAGGGTGTCGGCAAGGATCATGTCCAGGGTCGCCGTCGTGCCGTCGGGGGCGGGCTTGCCTTCCTCGTCGAGGTATCCGGCGAGCAGTTCCCAGTTGTGGGTCGGATTGGTGAAGCCGGCCACGGCCAGCTTGCCCTCGGGACGGGGCACGGCTGCAGTACGGGATTTGCCGCAACCGGACAGGGACAGCAGGGAAAGGCTGAACAGGGCCAGCCCGAAAAACAGTGCGATGCGCTTCATCAGTCGAGACTCCCTTTAGTGCTGGAAACGCCCTTCCGACCGACGACCATGGCCTGTGCCAGGGCGAGGCCCAACGCCTTGAAGGCGGCTTCCAGGAGATGATGGCCGTTCTGGCCGTACTCGTATTTGACGTGCAGGTTCATCCCCGCCCTGTAGGCGAAGGACTTGAAAAATTCGCGCCAGACGTCCTTTTCCTCGCCCGCGATGATGGCGGGCAGGAGGGTATCGTCATAGACGATGTAGGGACGGCCGGACAGGTCAACCACCACTTCGGCCAGGGCCTCGTCCATGGGGACCTTGGCGCAGCCCACGCGGACGATGCCCTTCTTGTCGCCCAGGGCTTCGGCAAGGACCTGGCCCAGGCACAGGCCGATGTCCTCCATGGAATGGTGGGAATCGATCACCAGATCGCCCTTGCAGGTCAGGTCGAGATCAAAACCGCCCCAGAAGGCGAACAGGGTGAGCATGTGATCGGCGAAACCGATGCCGGTGTCCACCTTGGCCTTGCCCTGACCGTCCAGGTTCAGCGTCAACTTGATGTTCGTTTCCTTGGTGGTCCGATTCACCAACGCCCAGCGTTTGCCCATGACCTTCTCCTTCATTCGGTGAAATAATCCGCTTCACCCTACCGTATATAGGAAAAGTCTAGAAAAATAAACAGGGCAGGTCGAGCCTTTTTCGGCCCGCCTGCCCGGCTTGTTTCACATTCGATCCTAGCTCTCTTCGGTTTCGGCTGCGGCGTCCAGTTCGGCCCGGGCTGCGGCTTCCTCCTCGGCCCTCTTCTTCTCATGCCGCTTCTCCTTCTTGCCGAAGAAGTAGGCGACCCATATGCCGACCTCGTAGAGCACGATGAGCGGCCCGGCCATGAGGCACTGGGTGAACGGGTCGGGCGGAGTCAGGATGGCGGCCAAAACAAAACCGATCAAAATGGCGTACTTGCGCTTCTTGCGCAGCCCCGTGGACGACACCAGCCCCATGCGGGCCAGGAAAAAGATGAACAACGGCAGCTCGAACACGAATCCGAATGCGAACAGCAATTTCAGGCAGAAACTCAGGTATTCGTTCAGCTTTGGCGTGAACTGGATGCCTTCTGTAGAGAAACCGGCAAAGAAATCGAACGCATAGGGAAAGACCTGGAAGTAGCCGAACAGGGCGCCGCCGGTAAAGAACAGGGCGGACATGAGCGCCATGGGGATCATCATCTTGCGCTCGTGGGCGTACAGGCCGGGGGCGATGAACCCCCAGATCTGGGCGAACACATACGGGCTGACCAAAAAGATTCCGGCCACGATGGCGATCTTGATCTGGGCGAAGAACGCCTCCGCCGGGTAGGTGTACTGGAAATGCCCTTCCTGAGCGAGCTGCATGAGTGATTTCTGCAGGGCGTCCACAAAGACCTGCATCTGCTCGGAATGCTGGAATCCCTTGTCCGCCAGCACTTCCTTGAGAGCCCTGCCGAAGTCCTCGTAAAAACCGGGGGCCAACAGGGGGTTCTGGGCGGCCTGCTTCTGGAAGACATCGATCATGGGCTGCATGAGGATGTCGAACATCTGCTCGGCAAAGCCGTAACAGGCGACCATGCCCACACCGATGGCGATGAAGGCCTTGGTCAGGCGAACACGCAACTCGCCGAGGTGGTCGAGCAGGGACATGGCCCCCTCTTCGGCCTCCTCGTCCTCTTCGTCCTCTTCGCCTTCTTCCTCTTCATCGTCCACGGCTTCGCTGTCGTCGTCATCGCCGCCATCACCGCCACCGGCCACGGCGGCGTCGGGCTCGTCGGACGCGGTCGAGTCTTCGCCGGGAGCGTCGGCTTCCACCGGGTCGGCCCCGGCCTCTGCCGCTGCCTCTGTCGCTGCCTCATCGGCGACCTCGGGCGTGTCGTCGACCAGGGAAGGGTCCTCCCCGTCTGCGGCTTCCGACTCCACCCCGGACTCCACCCCGGGCTCTGCCTCGGGTGCTGTCTCGGATTCGACAGTCGGCTCGACTGCGGCTCCCTCTTCGGGAGCCTTCACATCGTCTTTGTCGGAACTCATGGGGATTTAGGCCTTTGTCTCTTCAGCGGGCGGAGGCGCGGCAGCCTCGGTCTGGACCGTGTCCTGGTCGGACTTGGCGGGTTCGGCCTCGGCGGCTTCCGCTTCCTGCTTGGCTTTCTCGGCCTTGCGGCGGGCGAGCTCTTCCTCCACCTCGCGCTTGCGGGCTTCGGCTTCAGCCTTGCTGACCTCGTCGTCGAGGGTGGTTTTGACGTCGTTGCCCACGCGCTTGAATTCCGCCACGCCCTTGCCGAGCGAACGGAGCATTTCAGGCAGCTTCTTGGGGCCGATGACGATGAGCGCCACGACGCAGATAATCAGTAACTCGGGTCCGCCTATACCAAACATATGTCACCTGAATCCAGTTAACGCTTTGAGATTATTCCCACTCGATGGTGGACGGCGGCTTGGAGGAAATGTCCAAGACCACGCGGTTGACACCCTTCACTTCATTGATGATGCGATTTGACATACGCGCCAGGAGCTCGGAAGGCAAGCGCGACCAGTCGGCAGTCATGGCATCCAGCGAATCCACGATGCGCAGGGCGATGACGTTCTCATAGGTGCGGTCGTCGCCCATGACGCCCACGGTCTTGAGCGGCAGGAGTACGGCAAACCCCTGCCAGACCTTGCGATACCAGTCCGACGCGACCATCTCGTTCTGCACGATCTTGTCGGCCAGGCGCAGGATATCCAGCCGCTCCTCGGTCACTTCGCCGATGATGCGGATGGACAGGCCCGGACCGGGGAACGGCTGCCGCCAGATGATGTGCTCGGGCAGGCCCAGCTCGTAGGCGGCGCGGCGCACTTCGTCCTTGAACAATTCACGCAGCGGCTCCACCAGCGCGAGATTCATCTTCTCGGGAAGGCCGCCCACGTTGTGGTGGGACTTGATGACCGCCGAGGGGCCCTTGAAGGATTCGGACTCGATGACGTCCGGGTACAGGGTGCCCTGGCCCAGGAACTTCACGCCCTCGATGGCCTTGGCCTCGCGATCGAATATCTCGATGAACTTGTAGCCGATGAGCTTGCGCTTCTTTTCCGGGTCCTCGACGCCCTTGAGGTCCGCCAGGAACTCGGCGGCGGCGTCCACGCACTTGACGTTGAGGTCGAAATGCTCTTCCAGGAAGCCGATGACTTCCTCGCGCTCGCCCATTCGCAACAGCCCGTTGTCCACGAAGATGCAGTGCAGGTTCTTGCCGATGGCCTTGTGCAGCATGACCGCTGCCACGGTGGAGTCGATGCCGCCGGACAGGCCGAGTACGACCTTGTCGTCGCCCACCTGCTTCTTGAGGTCCTCGATGGCCGTGTCCACGAAGGAGGCCATGGACCAGGAGGCGGTCAGCCCGGCCACCTTGAACAGGAA
Organism: Pseudodesulfovibrio portus; assembly: GCF_026000375.1. Lineage (NCBI taxonomy): Bacteria > Pseudomonadati > Thermodesulfobacteriota > Desulfovibrionia > Desulfovibrionales > Desulfovibrionaceae > Pseudodesulfovibrio > Pseudodesulfovibrio portus. The sequence goes on along the minus strand of NZ_AP026708.1, from coordinate 2,936,549 downwards.
GTTCTGGATGATGGCGGAGCCGTGCTCGGTGTGGGCCACCTCCGGATGGAACTGGAGGGCGTAAATCTTCTTGTCCGCGTTGCCCATGGCCCCGAACTCGATGGAGTCGGTCTTGCCCATGGGCACGAAGCCGTCGGGCAGGGCCTCGACCCGGTCGCCGTGGGACATCCAGACGGTCAGGTCGTCCTTTTCCTCGACGCCGTCGAACAGGATGCAGTCGTTCAGGGCCGAAAACTTGGCGCGGCCGTATTCACGGTCCGTGGAAGCCACGACCCGGCCGCCCATGTTGTGGGCCAGAAGCTGCATGCCGTAGCAGATGCCGAGCACCGGGATGCCCATGTCCAGGTAATCCATGTTCAGCGGGGGCGCGCCGGCCTCCAGGACCGAAGACGGCCCGCCGGACAGGATCAGCGCGGACGGCTTGAACGCCTTCACCCGTTCGGGGTCGACGTTGCAGGGATGGATTTCCGAATACACACCGGCCTCGCGCACGCGACGTGCGATCAGCTGGGTGAACTGGCTGCCGAAATCAAGGATGAGTACTCTGTTGTCGTGCATAAAATCTCTCTAATTCACATCGATAAAAATGAAAAGACGAAATCCCTTAACCGAGCTGCGGCACACGCCTAGCCGTCCACCCTGTAATTGGGAGATTCCTTGGTGATGGCCACGTCGTGGACGTGGGATTCCCTGAGCCCGGCCGAGGAAATCTGGACCAGCTTGGACTTCTCGAACAGGTCGGCCAGGGATGCCGAGCCGGTGTATCCCATGCCGGAACGCAGGCCGCCGATGAACTGGTAGATGGTCTCGCCCACCTTGCCGCGATAGGGGACCCGGCCCACGATGCCCTCGGGCACCAGCTTCTTGGATTTCTCCTGGAAGTACCGGTCGGAGCTGCCCTTCTTCATGGCGTCGATGGAGCCCATGCCCCGGTACTGCTTGTAGGTGCGGCCCTGGTACAGGATGGTCTCGCCCGGCGACTCCTCGGTGCCTGCCAGGACCGATCCCATCATGCAGGAATGGGCGCCCACGGCCAGGGCCTTGACCACGTCGCCGGAATACTTGATGCCGCCGTCGGCGATGATGCACCTGTCGGCCTCGCGGGCGGCCCTGCCGGCCTCCATGACCGCAGTGATCTGCGGCACGCCCACACCGGCCACGATGCGGGTGGTGCAGATGGAACCGGGACCGATGCCCACCTTGACCGTATCAACGCCCGCCTCGATGAGCGCCTTGGCCCCTTCGTAGGTGGCGATGTTGCCGCCGATGAGCTGGACGTCCGGGTAGGCGGAACGCAACGCCCGGGTGGACTTGAGAATGTTTTCGGAGTGGCCGTGGGCCGAATCGAGCACCAGGAAGTCGGCCCCGGCGTGGAGAAGCGCCTCGGCCCGGGTCAGGCAGTCGTTGCCGACGCCCAGGGCTGCGCCCACTATCAGGCGGCCCCGGCCGTCCTTGACGGCACTGGGATATTTCTTGTGCTTGTTGATGTCCTTGATGGTGATCAGGCCGCGCAACCGGTTGTCGGCGTCCACCACCAGCAGTTTCTCGATGCGGTGCTGGTGCAGCTTGCGCTTGGCCTCTTCGGTGTCGATGCCCTCGGGCACGGTGACCAGGTCGCGGGAGGTCATCAGCTCGCTGACGAGGGCGGAGTCTTCCTTGACGAACCGGATGTCGCGGTTGGTGATGATCCCCACCAGATGATCCCCCTTGACCACGGGCAGGCCGGAAATGCGGTACTCGGCCATGATGGCCTTGACCTTGCCCAGATCATCGTCGGGATGAACGGTGAGGGGATCGGAGATCATGCCGGACTCGGACTTCTTGACCCGGTCGATCTCACGGGCCTGCTCGCGCACGGACATGTTCTTGTGGATGACCCCTGCCCCGCCGTGGCGGGCCATGGAGATGGCCATACGGGACTCGGTGACCGTGTCCATGGCCGCGGAGATAAGCGGGATGTTCAGCTTGATCTGCGGAGTCAGGTAGGAAGACACGTCCACCATGTCCGGCAGGATGTCGGAATAACCCGGCAGCAACAGTACATCATCGAAAGTCAGTGCTTTTTCAAGAATCTTGCTCATATCTCCTCCAGAGCGTTTGCGTTCACGTCGTGTATTTTCGTTCTTTTTTATTAAGCAGAGAGCCGGACGTTACCGCCCGGCTCTTGTCGTTTCAATTATAAGCCCAGGTAGGCTCGCTTGACCGACTCATCCGCGAGCAACTTGTCGCAGGAGTCGGTCAGGACCACCCGCCCGTTTTCCATGACGTACCCCCGGTGGCCGATCTTGAGCGCCAGGTTGGCGTTCTGCTCGACCAGGAAGATGGTCGTGTTCTGCTCGGCGTTGACCTTCTTGATTATGTCGAAGATCTGCCGGACCACCAGCGGGGCCAGCCCCATGGACGGCTCGTCCAGGAGCAGGAGGCGCGGCTTGGCCATGAGCGCCCTGGCGATGGCCAGCATCTGCTGCTCGCCTCCGGACAGGGTGCCGCCCTGCTGCCTGCGGCGCTCGGCCAGGATGGGGAACAGGTCGAAGCAGTACTCGATGTCCCGCTTTATGCCGTCCTTGTCGTTTCGCATGAACGCGCCCATGTCCAGATTTTCCTGCACGGTCAGTTCCGGAAAGATGAGCCTGCCCTCGGGCACCTGGCAGATGCCCTGGGACACGATCCTGTTGGGAGCTTCCCTGGTGATGTCGTCGCCGTCGTAGAGGACCTGGCCGCTGCGGGCCTGGACCACGCCGCACACGGTCATGAGCGTGGTGGACTTGCCCGCGCCGTTGGCGCCGATCAGGGTGATGATCTCGCCCTGATCGATGTACAGGTCCACGTCGTAGAGAGCCTGGATATTGCCGTAAAAGGAATTGACGTTCTTGAGTTCAAGCATCTTAGTCATCGTGGTCCTCTCCGAGGTACGCCTTGATGACGTCCGGGTTCGCCGCGATCTGCCCGGGCGTGCCGTCGGCTATCATGCGCCCGTAATCCAGGACGTAAATTCGGTCGGACATGGACATGACCATCTTCATGTCGTGCTCGATGAGCATGATGGAAATGTCGAACTTCTCCCTGATTTCCATTATGAGCCGCTCCAGATCCTTGGTCTCCTGGGGGTTCATGCCCGCTGCGGGCTCGTCCAGGAGCAGGAGGAACGGGTCGGTGGCCAGGGCGCGGGCAATCTCGAGCCTGCGCTGCTTGCCGTAGGGGATATTCGAAGCCAGTTCGTTGACGTACTCGTCCAGGCCCACCAGCACCAGCAGCTCGTAGGCGCGCTGGATGACGGCCTGCTCTTCCCTGCGGGTGGTTTTGTTGCGGGAAATGGCGCCCCAGATGGACGACTTGGTCCGGCAGTGTGTGCCGATCATGACGTTTTCCAGCGCGGTCATGGACGGGAAGAGGCGGATGTTCTGGAAGGTCCGGGCCATGCCCAGTTCCGTGACGATGTTCGGCTTCTTGCCGTTGATGCGGCGCGCCTTCACGCCCTCGGCCTCCGGGTCGATGATCACGTCCCCGGAAGTGGGTGTGTAGATGCCGGTGATGCAGTTGAAAAACGTGGTCTTCCCTGCGCCGTTGGGACCGATCAGGGCCACGATTTCCTTGTCCCCGACCACGAGATCGACTTCGTCAAGGGCACGGATGCCCCCGAAGTCCTTGCTCACGGCGTTGACGTTCAAGACTGGATTATTCATTGGGCGCACCCGCCGTATTCGTTTTGTATTTGTAGATCTTGCGCTTGGCGCTGATCAGCCCCTGGGGCCTGAAGACCATGACCAGAACCATGATGGCCCCGAACAGGAGCATGCGGAATTCGGCGAAGTCGCGCAGATACTCGGGCACCAGGATCAGGATGACGGCACCGGCGATGACGCCCCGGATGGAGCCCATGCCGCCGATGACCACGATGGACAGGATGATGGCCGATTCCCAGAAGGTGAAGGATGCGGGGTTGATGAAGGTCGTTTTGGCCGCAAAGATCACGCCGGCCATGCCCGCCCAGGTCGCGCCCAGGGCGAATGCCATGAGCTTGGTTTTCATCTTGTCGATTCCCATGGCCTGACAGGCGATCTCGTCCTCGCGCAGGGCGAGCCAGGCGCGCCCGATGCGGGAGTTCTGCAACCGGTTGACCGAGAAGATGGTCAGGATCATCAGCCCGATCATGATGTAGTACATGTAATGCGTGGAGCCGATGACGCCCAGCTCGATGCCGAACAGGGCGGGCCGGTCGATGGAGGAAATGCCGGAGGGGCCCATGGTCACGTCGCCCCAGTTTTCAAGCACCAATCGGATGATCTCGCCGAACCCCAGCGTGACGATGGCCAGGTAGTCGCCCTTGAGCCGCAGCACGGGGAAGCCGAGCAGCACGCCGAGCAGGGCCCCGAGCAACGCGCCAACGGGCAGCATGTACCAGAAATTGATGCCCCAGTGCATGTTGGTGAGGGCATATGCGTATGCGCCCACCGCGTAGAAGGCCACAAATCCGAGGTCGAGCAGACCGGCCAGGCCGACAACGATGTTCAGCCCCAGCCCGAGCACGATGTACAGCAGGCAGGAGATCATGATGTTGGTCTGGTACAGGTCGAACACCTTGGGGAAGACGGCGGCCATCCCGGCGAGGATGACCAGCGCCGAGTACTTCAGGATCGGATGGGACTGGACTCGGGTCAGCAGGGATTCGACCCGCGTCTCTTCCTTGGATTCGTCCTTCTTGAGTTCCTTGCGGGCCAGCAGCCAGCGCCAGATGAACGAGCCGAAGAAGACGGCCACGGCGATGTAGCCCATCCTCTCCCAATGCCAGTGCACGGTCTTCTCGATGGTGTTCACCCGGATGACCATGATGGGGAATGTCAGGAAAACGAACCAGACTGCGGCCACAAGCGACCTCTTGAACGCCTGGGCGAAGTTGTCGCACCCGGCGGTCAGGAAGAAGCTCAGAAAGCCCTGATGGTTCATTGTTTTGGTTTCACTCACGTTTATATTCCTTCAATCGGCCCAAAGGCCGCGTGATATCGTATTGCTAGACCTTCTGGGTCTTTTCCTTGCCCATGATGCCCGAGGGCCTGAAGATCAGGATGAGCACCAACAGGCAGAAGGCGAACACGTCCTCGTAGTCGGAGGACACGTAGCCTGTGGCGAACGCCTCGGTCAGGCCGAGGACCAGGGCGCCGAGCATGGCTCCGGGGATGGAGCCGATGCCGCCGAGCACCGCTGCGGTGAACGCCTTGATGCCCGCGATGAAGCCGATGAAATAGTTGATCTGCCCGATGTGCGAGGCGATGAGCACGCCGCCCACTGCGGCCAGGCTGGACCCGATGACGAAAGTGGCCGAGATGACCATGTCCACGTTGATGCCGACCAGCATGGCCATCTTGCGGTTCTGGGCCGTGGCCCGCATGGCCTTGCCGAGCTTGGTGAACTTGATGAACAGGGTCAGCCCGATGCAGGCGGCGACGGTGGCCAGGATGATGACCAGCTCCGATGAGCTCATGATGGAGCCGAGCCCCTCCATGAACCCGAATTCGGGAATCAGTTCCGGGAACGGCAGAAAGTCCGAGGTCTGGGACAGCATGACGTAGTTCTGCAGGAAGATGGACATGCCGATGGCGGAGATGAGCGGGGAAAGCCGTTGCGCGCCGCGCAGGGGCTTGTAGGCGACCTTCTCGATGGTGTAGCCGTAGGCTGCCGCCCAGATGATCGCGCAGACCACGGCGATGGCCAGGATGGAGATGCCCGGAAAGCCGAGCATGGTAAGCAGCCCGGCCACGATCAGCCCGGTGAACGCGCCGATCATGTAGATTTCGCCGTGGGCGAAGTTGATCAGCTCGATAATGCCGTAGACCATGGTGTAGCCCAGGGCGATGAGCGCATAGATGCTGCCCCGTGTCAGACCGCCTAGGAACAGCTCAAGGAAATAATCCATTGCGTTGAAATCCTGTTCATTAAATAAATCCAGGGGACGGACAATCGTCCGTCCCCTGGGTTAACGTTTCGTTAAGTCGATATCTACTTGACTTCCGCGTACTTGCCGTCTTTCACCTGGTACACGGAGAAGCCGACACCCTCTGCGTCGCCCTTGGCGTCGAACTTGATCTTGCCGACGGCGGTGTCGACGTAGCTGGTGCGCAGGGCGTTCATGACCGCGTCGTAGTCGGTGGAACCGGCAACCTGGACAGCGTTCAGCAGGGCCAGGGCGGCGGAGTATGCCTCGGGGAAGAAGGGACCGGGATCGGCGTTGAACTCGGCCTTATGGGCGGCAACGGCTTCCTGGTAGATGGCGTTGGAGGAGAAGTCCTTGGGGCCGGTGGCGTAGACGCCTTCGGCGTACTTGCCGGCGACCTTGATGAAGGTGTCGTCCTTCACGCCGTCATCGGACAGGAAGGGAATCTCGAGACCCTTCTTGCGCATGCCGGTGACGATCTTGGAGGCTTCCGGATGGTAGCCGCCGAAGATGACGCAATCGGCACCGGAGCCCTTGATCTTCTGGACAACGGCGGAGTAGTCGACCGCGCCGGGGGTCACGCCCTCGAACAGGACGGCCTCGATGTCGGCGTCGGCGTC